>NZ_CP027942.1:616953-925430 GCF_005484985.1 Agrococcus sp. SGAir0287 | reverse complement strand
GACCCTCGTGCTCGTGGCGGTGGCCGCCGCGGAGTCCGTCGTGCGCCTCCGGGAGGGCCGGCGCAGCGGCGGATGAGCGCGGTCGGGGCCACGCAGCCCATCGCGGCCGGCAGGCGCCTCGCGGAGCGTGTGATGGGCTGAAGGCATGCGCTCCCCGCTGCCCGACTACATGACCGAGGTCCTCGAAGCCTGCTCCGAGGAGGACGGCGGCGAGCTCGCCGCGTACATCCCGGAGCTCGCGCGGGCGGATCCGACGCGGCTCGCGCTCGCGCTCGCGACGCCCGACGGCACGCGCTACGCCGTCGGCGACGCCGACGTGCGCTTCACGATCCAGTCGATCTCGAAGCCCTTCGCGTACGCGCTCGCGCTCGTCGACCACGGGCTCGACGCCGTGCTGGAGCGCGTGGGCGTCGAGCCCTCGGGGGAGGCGTTCAACGAGATCTCGCTCGACCCGTCGTCGAATCGGCCCCTCAATCCCATGATCAACGCGGGCGCGATCACGGTGCACTCGCTGCTCGACGCCGATCGCGTCGCCGCCGGATTCGCCGCGTTCGCCGGCCGTGACCTCGAGGTCGACGAGCGCGTCTGCGCCTCCGAGCTGGAGGCCGCCGACCGCAACCACGCCATCGCCTACATGCTGCGCAACCACGGCATCGTCGATGCGGATCCGCACGCGATCGTCGAGGGCTACACGCGGCAGTGCTCGCTGCTCGTCGACGTGGCCGATCTCGCGGTCATGGCCGCCACGCTCGCGAACGCGGGCACGAACCCCGTCACGGGCGAGCGGGTCGTGGCGCGCTGGGTCGCCCGCCAGACGCTCTCGGTCATGACGACATGCGGCATGTACGACGCCGCGGGCGACTGGTTCACGACGGTCGGCATCCCCGCGAAGTCCGGCGTCTCCGGGGGCCTCATCGGCGCGCTGCCGGGCAAGGGCGGCTTCGCGGCGCTCTCGCCCCGGCTCGACCGGCACGGCAACTCCACGCGCGGGGTGCAGATCTTCGAGCGGCTCTCGGCCGACATGGGCATGCACCTCATGGAGGTGCCGCCGGCGGCGCGTCCATTGCGGCACGGCCACGAGTCCGCCGATCGCGACGACGACGGCTCGCGCGAGTCCATCTACGAGCTGCAGGGCTCGGTCGACTTCGTCGGCATGGAGCGGCTGCTCGTCGAGCTCGAGCGCGAGGACGACGACGAGCGCGAGATCGTGCTCGACCTCGCGCGCGTGCACGAGGTGCGCGACGTCGGACGCCGCATGCTGCTCGAGGCTGCCCGACGACTCGGGCTCGACGGGCACGCGGTGACGTTCGTCGACCCCGACGACATGCTCGAGATCGGGGACGCGGACGCGATCGACGTGGGCGACGGGCCCGAGGCGCGCGTCGTGCGCGAGCGCGAGGTGCGCGAGCACGAGGGCTGACGGGGGCGTCGATCGGTCCAGCTCCGGACCGATCGACCGGTGGCTCGCTATACCAGCGCGACGATCGCGAGCGCGATCGCCGCGATGCACGCGGATGCGCCGACCGCCACGAGCACGCCGCGCCAGTCCTGCCGCACGAGGTCGACGAGACGGACGCGCGACAGCAGCCCGACGAGCGCTGAGGCGAGCAGCAGCTGCTGCACGAAGCCGACGACCTCGAGCACCGCATTCGGCAGCGGCACGAGCGCGCGCACGGCGGCCGCGACGAGGAAGCCGACGACGAACAGCGGCACGATCGGCGGCCGCTCGCCCGACGCGTCGCCCGACCGGCGGCGACGTGCGGCGACGAGCGCCGTCATGGGTGCGAGCGTCACGACGCGCACGAGCTTCACGACGACGGCGAGCGCGAGGGCGCCGGGGCCCGCGATCGCCGCGGTGGCGACGACCTGGCCGACGTCGTGCACGCTCGCCCCCGTCCATGCGCCGAACGCGGCGTCGTCGAGCCCGAGCGGCACGCGCAGCAGCGGCAGCACGCCGATCGCCGCCGTGCCGCACAGCGTGACGAGCGCGACGGGCGTCGCCTGGTCGCGCTCCGACGCGCCGCGCGCCTGCGCCACCGCGCCGATGGCGGATGCGCCGCAGATCGAGAAGCCCGCAGCCATGAGCACCCGCTGGTCGGGGCTCATCCCCGCGAGTCGAGCGAGCGACCACGTGAGCGCGAACGCGACGCCCACGAGCGCCACGACGGCGACGACGAGCACAGGACCGAGCGCGACGACGTCGGCGACCACCACCTGCAGGCCGAGCAGGACGATGCCCGCGCGCATGAGCGTGCGCCCGGCGACCTTCGCGCCGGGCACGAGTCGAGCATCCGCCGCGAGCGGCGTCTGCCCCAGCGCGAGGCCCAGCAGCACGGACAGCGTGAGCCACGGCACGTCGACGCCCGCGGCGAGCAGCGCATGGTGGAGGCCGAGCCCCGCGAGCGCGACGCCGACGCAGGCGGCGACGCCCGCGAGCGCCGACCGCGGCACGAGCGCCATGGGCGGCGTCAGCCCTGCACGACGGGGTTGCGCAGCGTGCCGAGACCAGCGATCGACACCTCGACGACCTGCCCCGCCGTCATCGGGCCGACGCCCGCGGGCGTCCCCGTGAGGATCACGTCGCCGGGCAGCAGCGTCATGGCCGCCGTCACGTGCTCGACGAGCGTCGGGATGTCGAAGATGAGGTCCTTCGTGGATCCCGACTGCTTCGTCTCCCCGTCGAGCCGGGTCTCGACGAGCACGTCGGCGACGTCGAGGTCGGTCTCGATGCCGGGGCCGAGCGGGCAGAACGTGTCGAAGCCCTTCGCCCGCCACCACTGCCCATCCGACTGCTGCAGGTCGCGCGCCGTCACGTCGTTCGCGATCGTCCAGCCGAAGACGTGGTCGAGCGCATCCGCCTTGGCCACGCGCCGCGAGACGCGGCCGACGACGAGGGCGAGCTCGCCCTCGAAGTGCACGTTCGACGACTCGGGCGGCAGCACGATCGGATCGCCCGGGCCGATGACCGACGTGTTCGGCTTCAGGAAGACCAGCGGGCTCTCGGGCACGTCGTTGCCGAGCTCCGCTGCGTGCGCGGCGTAGTTGCGGCCGATGCCGACGACCTTCGACCGCGGGATCACGGGCGCGAGGAGCTGGGCCTTCGACAGCGGGATGCGCTCCCCCGTCGTGTCGAAGCCGGCGAACAGCGGGTCGCCCGCGAGCACGACGACGTCGGTCTCGTCGACGATGCCGAAGACGATGCGGCCCTCGTGCGAGGCGCGGACGATGCGCATCAGCGCGCGCCCGTGAGCTGCGTCATCCAGCCGCGCGTGTCCGCGGCGCGGCCGTACTGGATGTCGGTGAGCGCCGTGCGCAGCCGCATCGTGACCTCGCCCGCGGGCGCCTCGGGATCGCCGAACGCGTCGCCCGCGTCCTTCGCCTTGATCGCGCCGATCGGCGTGATCACGGCTGCCGTGCCGCACGCGAACGCCTCGACGATCTCGCCCGACGCGAACCCGTCGCGCCACTCGGCGAGCGTCACGGGTCGGTGCTCGACGGCGTGGCCGAGGTCGCGGGCGATGTCGAGCAGCGAGTTGCGCGTGATGCCGTCGAGGATCGACTCGGAGCGCGGGGTCACGAGCGTGCCGTCGGCCTTCACGAGCACGACGTTCATGCCGCCGAGCTCCTCGAGGTTCGCCTCGCCCGACTCGTCGAGGAAGAGCACCTGCGCGCAGCCGTTCGCGAACGCCTCCTGCGTCGGCAGCAGGCTCGACGCGTAGTTGCCGCCGCACTTCGCCGCGCCCGTGCCGCCCTTGCCGGCGCGCGCGTACTCGCGGGAGAGCCAGATCGAGACGGGCTTCACGCCGGCGGGGAAGTATGGGCCGGCGGGGCTCGCGATCACCGAGAACAGCACCGTCTGCGCCGCACGCACGCCGAGGAACACCTCGTTGGCGATCATGAACGGCCGCAGGTACAGCGAGTCCTCGCCGCCCGAGGGCACCCACGCCTCGTCGATCTCGACGAGGCGGCGCAGCGACTCCACGAAGTCCTCCGTCGGCAGCTCGGGCAGCGCGAGGCGCTGCGCCGAGCGCTGCATGCGCGCCGCATTCTGATCGGGGCGGAACGTCCACACCGACCCGTCGTCGCGCCGGTAGGCCTTGAGGCCCTCGAAGATCTCCTGCCCGTAGTGCAGCACGGCGGAGGCCGGGTCGACCTGGAAGGGTCCGTAGGGCTGGATGCGGGCGTCGTGCCAGCCGTCCTCGACGGTCCAGTCGATGACGGCCATGTGGTCGGTGAAGTGCTTGCCGAACCCCGGGTCGGCGAGCACTCGCTCGCGCTCGGCCTGGGCCTTCGCGGCGGCGGACGGGGTGGTCGTGAACTGCAGGGCCATTGTGACTCCTCAGGCGGCTGCGACGAGCGCCGCGATGCGATCGCCGGTCTCGGTGGTGGAGGTGGATGCCGGGCGGCTCGCGACGTCCTGATCGACGGCGTCGCGGATGCGCCTCGCGACGTCGTCCCAGCCCCGGTGCTCGGCGAGCAGGGCTGCGGACAGGATCGCCGCGGTGGGATCGGCCGTGCCGGTGCCCGCGATGTCGGGCGCGGAGCCGTGCACGGGCTCGAACATGCTCGGGAAGGTGCCGTCGGGGTTGATGTTCCCCGACGCTGCGAGCCCGATGCCGCCGGCGATCGCGCCGGCGAGGTCGGTGAGGATGTCGCCGAAGAGGTTGTCGGTGACGATGACGTCGAACCGGCTCGGCCGGTCGACGAGGAAGATGGTGGCGGCGTCGACGTGCAGGTAGTCGACGGCCACGTCGGGGTGCTCGGCGGCGACGGCGTCGGTGATGCGACGCCACAGGCCGCCCGCGTGGGTGAGCACGTTCGTCTTGTGCACGAGGGTGAGCCGCTTGCTGCGCCGCTCGGCGACGTCGAACGCGTAGCGCACGACCCGCTCGACGCCGTAGGCCGTGTTGACGCTCGTCTCGTTCGCGATCTCGTGCGGCGTGCCGGTGCGGATCGAGCCGCCATTGCCGACGTACGGCCCCTCGGTGCCCTCGCGCACGACGACGAAGTCGACGGCGCCCGGGTCGCGCAGCGGGCTCTCGACGGCGGGATGCAGGGCCGTGGGGCGCAGGTTGACGTAGTGGTCGAACGCGAAGCGCAGGCGCAGCAGCAGGCCGCGCTCGATGATGCCGCCGGCGAGGCGCGGGTCCGTCGGGTCGCCGCCGACGGCGCCGAGCAGGATGGCGTCGTGGCGCGCGATCTCGGCGAGCGTCTCGTCGGAGAGGACCTCGCCGGTGGAGAGGAAGTGGGCGGCGCCGAGCGTGAGCTCGGTCTCGACGAGCTCGACGGAGCCCGCGAGCGCGGCGCGCAGCACCTTCCTCGCCTCGGCCGTGACCTCCGGTCCGATGCCGTCGCCTCCGATGACGGCGAGTCGCAGCTGCTCCACGCGTACCTCCTCGACCCCCGAGCCTACCGACGGGCGGGATGCGCACGAGCACGCCGCCGGCATCCGAGTGGCGGTCGCCGTGCACTGCAAGCACATACGGGGCATCCCTGTCCAGCGCGGGACGACGTCGCGCGAGCCGGGCTACCGTCGGCCCCACGCAGAGCGCGTCCGCGCTCGCCGACCGGAAGGAGAGCGACCATGCTCGGATTCGGCATCTTCCTGCTCGCCGTGGGCGCCATCGTCGCGTTCGCGGTCCCCGGCCTCTGGCAGGTCCCGGGCGTCGACTGGGCCCTGATCGGCTACATCCTCATCGGCGCGGGCGTGCTCGTGACGATCGCGGGCGCCATCCAGATGGCGCGCGGACGATCGCGCACCGTCAGCTCGACGACCGTCGACCCCGCCACGGGTGCACGCGTCGACCGCGTCCAGCACCGCGACGACCTCGTCTAGCGCGCGTCCTGGCGTGGGATCGTCCCCGTCGGGGCGATCCCGCGACCGCGGACGAGGCGCACCCAGGTGAGCACGGCCGCGGACGCGATGAGCAGCGCTCCCACGCCGGCGGTCCACACGACGCCGGCGTCGAATGCGTGCCGTGCGGCCTCAGCGAGCGCGGCGCCGGTGGACCCGCCGATGGCGTCGGCGACGTGGATGCCGCCGCTGAGCGTCTCGCCCGCCCGGGCGGCATCCGCGGCGCTCACCCCCTGCGGCACGACGAGCGCCGCCTGGTACGCGGCCGTGAGGATCCCGCCGAGGACGGCGGTGCCGAGCACCGCGCCGAGCTCGTAGGCTGTCTCGGAGACGCCGGCCGCCGCACCCGCCTTGTCGACGGGTGCGCTCGCGAGCACGAGGTCGTTCGAGAGCGTCTCGGCCGCGCCGATGCCCGCGCCCAGCAGCGCGAACGCCGCCGCGATCGCGGCGACCGTGATGTCGGCGCCGAGGACCGCGACCGTGACGTAGGCGATCGTGGAGGCGACGAGCGCGCCGACGATCACGAGCTCCTGGCGGATGCGGCGCACGAGCCGCACGGAGCCGAGGCCCGCGAGGACCATCGCCGCGGTGCCCGGCAGCAGCACGAGGGCCGCGTCGAGCGTCGAGAGCCCCACGACGAGCTGCAGATGCTGCGTGAGGAAGAAGAGGAAGCCGACGAGGGCGACGACCGAGAGCAGGTTCACGAGCACCGCGGTCGAGAACGCGCGGTCGCGCAGCAGCCCGAGGTCGAGCATCGGCTGCTCGGCGCGATCCATGCGACGCACGAACAGCGCGCCGGACACGGCCGCGAGGGCGCCGAGCCCGACGGCCACGACGTCGACGCCGTCGGTCGCGACGTGCTTGATGGCTGCCGCGAGCGGCGCGAGCGTCAGCATCGCGAGCACGATGCCGAGCACGTCGACGCGCGGTGCAGCCTCGTCGCGGCTCTCGCGCACGAGCAGCGGCACGAGCACGAGCATGGGCACGAGCAGCGGGACGGCGAGCAGGAAGATGCTGCCCCACCAGAGGTGCGCGAGCAGCAGGCCGCCGACGGCGGGCCCGACGGCCGAGCCGACGGAGAAGCCGGTCGCCCAGATGGCGATCGCGAGACGGCGCTGCACGCGGTCGCGGAACAGGCTGCGCAGCAGCGACATCGTCGAGGGCATGAGCGTCGCGCCGAAGAGGCCCTGCAGCGCGCGGCCGGCGATGAGCGCCTCGGCCGTGGGGGCGAAGGCGCACAGCACCGACACGATGCCGAAGCCCACGGCGCCGACGAGCAGCAGCCGACGTCGACCGAAGCGGTCGCCAAGCACGCCCATCGGCACGAGCAGGCCCGCGAGCACGAGCGGATAGACGTCGACCATCCAGAGCTGCTGCGCACCCGTGGGCTCGAGCGCACCGGCGATCTCGGGCAGCGCGAAGGCGAGCACGGTGTTGTCGATCGCGACGAGGAGCACGGGCAGCATGAGCACGGCGAGCGCGATCCACTCGCGTACGCCGGCGCGTGCGCTCTCGGTCTGGATCGTGGACATGGCTCATACTGTACCGTCTGGACGGTACAGTCGGCAACGTATGCTGGAGGCATGCCCGAACGACCCACGGCCCGCGAAGCGATCCTCGACGCGTTCGTCGAGGTGGTGGTCGAGCAGGGCGAGCGCGCTGCGACGCTGCAGGCCGTGGCCGAGCAGGCCGGCGTCTCGAAGGGCGGGCTGCTCTACCACTTCGGCTCCCGCGAGGCGCTCGTCGAGGGCCTCGCGGCGCGGCTCGCCGCGCTCGGCGCCGAGGACGCCGAGTCGCTGCGCGGCGAGGTGGATCCGGTGGCCCGCTTCATCCGCGGCTCCATCGTGCGCGAAACCGCGATCGACCGCGCGTTCGTCGCCGGCTTCCGACTCATCCAGTCCGAGCAGCATCCGTCGCTGCGCGAGGCGCTGCAGAGCGTCGACGACGGCTACCGCAGCGTGCTCGCCGACGCGATCGGCGACGACCTCGCGCCCGTCGTGGCTCTCATGAGCGACGGCATCTACCTGCGCTCGGGCCTCGACCCCGCGTGGGCGCCGAGCGACGACGACGTCGAGCGCATCGTCGCCGCCGTCGACGACATCGTGCGCCGCACCCGCGACTGACGCCATCTTTCGGAACGGCTCGGGTCTACGGACCGAGCTCTGGGTCCGAAGCCGGCGCATCTAGTTCGTGGCCCGTGATCTTTGGCTTCTTTGGCGGCGGCTCCAGTGCCAACGATTCTTCATCGCGCTCGGCGAACTCAGTCGCGATGGGCGTCGACTTCATGTCGGCCCTGATGGAACGGACCTCATCGTCGAAATCTACTTTCGCCTGCAGGCGCTCCAACTTTCCCTTATGGACTCGTGCCCAACCCTCATGCCATCCGGCGATGAAGTTGGGCAAGATCCCGCTCACCTTGTCCGGGTTCTTCAGAATCCAGATGAGTAGTGCAACGGCTGCCGGCGGAGTGCTTAGGCCCGCGGCATTACTGACAGCGATCAGCAGATCGAGAGGCGACCCAGCCTGCAGTCGCTGAACGACGATGGGCTCCCGATCAGCGTCAGGGACTCCAACCGCATCATTGCAGAGATGCCAGAGTCGTTGGGTCGCTGTCAACGTCGAAACGAGTTCTTCGAGCGTCCAGGCGCCGCTGTCGAAACGAACAACGAACTGGGTGACGCCTGGCGGAACGAACGGGCTCCGGAGTCGCTCGAAGCCGGGCAGCCGTCGTTCCGCCAGCTGGTCAAGAGCAAGCAGTACCCACTCTTGACTGTAGACACGCTCAATACGGCGGCCGAGCGTCATCCACTGGGGTTCGGGCAGTGTCCCTAGGTCGATCATCCCGCGTATGGAATCGGGACTCAGCCCGAGGAGGCGTGCGACAACGCCCGTAGAGATCAAACTGGCCTGATCAGAGCGAGGCGTCGCGACCATGACCTGAACTTAGTGAGCATTTGGCGACGCCCAAGCAGCCGCGACACGGCGTGTCGAAACGACGAGCTTGACCCCTGACGCCGCGGGCGCCGCCCGCTCAGGCGGCGCGCTCGGCGATGATCGATGCGAGCTCGGCGGGCTTCGACCACATCGGCCAATGGCCCGTCGGCAGGTCGACGATCGTCAGCGCGCGCTGCTCGCCGAGGCCCGCGAGGAAGCGAGCGCCCTGCTCGGCGTACGACCGGTACTCCTCGCCCGAGAAGGCGGTCGCGACGAGCGTCTGCGGCACGTCGAGCCGCCGCTCGTCGTGCAGCGACACGGACGTGCGCACGATCGCGCCGGGCTCGAGCACCGCCCGCTTGCGGAAGGTCGCGAGCTGCTCGTCGGTGAGATCGCGCATCGAGCCGCCCTCGAGCTCGTCCTCCCACACGGCATCGAGCGCGAGGCCGTCGCCCTCGAGGTCGGGATCCATCGCGTAGCCGTCGGCGACGGGGCTCGTGTCGACCCACACGACGTGCCGCACGGCATCCGGTGCTCGATCGACCGCGGCGGTCGCGGCGCCTGCCGAGCCCGAGTGCGACACGAGCACGGCGGGGCCGTCGCCGATCGCGGCGCGGATGGCGTCGACGTGGCTCTCGAACGTGACGGCGCCCGGGTCGCTGCCGCGCTCGAGGCCGGGGAGCGTGAGAGCGATCGTCTCGTGCCCGGCGGCGCGGAGCCGCTCGGCGACGTCGTCCCACGCCCATGCCCCGAGCCAGAAGCCCGGGACGAGGACGATGCGGGTCGGATCCGACTGCGATGCGTGCATGCCCGCGACGCTAGCCGCGACCCACGACACGGTCCAGCGCGGCCGCCTCCCCGCTCGGTCCCGTCAGAGCTCGACGATGTCGATCTGACGGATCGAGTCCGCCTCGATCGCCTCGCCGATCTCGGCGAGCAGGGCCTCGGGCGCCGCCTGGTCGATCGTGAGGATCGACAGGGCCTTGCCGCCCGCCGTCGTGCGGGCGAT
This sequence comes from Agrococcus sp. SGAir0287, assembly GCF_005484985.1. Classification (NCBI taxonomy): domain Bacteria; kingdom Bacillati; phylum Actinomycetota; class Actinomycetes; order Micrococcales; family Microbacteriaceae; genus Agrococcus; species Agrococcus sp. SGAir0287. Next base: position 915,633 of record NZ_CP027942.1, on the reverse strand, counting down.
CTGCATGCCGGCGATGTTGATGGCCGCCTCGCCGAACGCGCGGCCGTAGATCGCGACGATGCCGGGGCGGTCCTCGTAGGTCATGACGACGTGATGCGCCGCGAACGGCACCTCGACGTCGTGGCCGTTGACGGCGACGATCTTCGCCACCTGCTTCGGCCCCGTGAGCGTGCCCGTGACGGAGACGCGCTGGCCGTCGCTCGTGGCCGCGATCACCGAGACGGTGTTGCGGTACTCGTCGCTGCGCTCGTCGACCGTCAGCTCGCTCGTGACGCCGCGCTCCTGCGCGATGACGGGTGCGTTCACGAACGTGACGCCCTGCTCGCTCACGATGCGCGAGAAGAAGCCCTTGAGCGCCCCGAGGCGCAGCACCTTGACGTCGTACTGCGCGAGCTCGCCGTGCACCTCGACGTCGACCGACTCGACGGGGCCGGCTGCGAGCCCGGCGGCGAACTGCCCGAGCTGCTCGGCGAGGCCGATGCCGGGGCGCACGTACGGGTCGATGACGCCGCCTGCGACGTTCACAGCATCCGGCACGAGGTCGCCCGCGAGCGCGAGGCGCACGGACTTCGCGACGGCGACGCCCGCCTTCTCCTGCGCCTCGTCGGTCGATGCCCCCAGGTGCGGCGTCACCTGGATCGTCGGCAGCGACGTGAGCGCGTCGTCCTTCGGCGGCTCCGAGACGAACACGTCGAGGCCGGCGCCCGCGATGCGGCCCTCCCGGAGGGCGTCGGCGAGCGCACCCTCGTCGACGATGCCGCCGCGGCTCGCGTTGACGATGCGCAGCGTCGGCTTCGCGAGCGCGAGCTGCTGCGCTCCGATGAGGCCCGTGGTCTCGGGCGTGCGCGGGATGTGGATCGTGATGAAGTCGGACTCCGCCATGAGCTCGTCGAGCGTGCGCAGCTCGACGCCCAGCTGCGCGGCGCGCGCGGGGCTCACGTACGGGTCGAAGGCGATGAGGCGCACGCCGAAGCCTGCGAGGCGCTCGGCGACGAGCACGCCGATGCGGCCGAGGCCGACGATGCCGATCGTCTTCTCGTACAGCTCGACGCCCGTGAAGCGGCTGCGCTTCCACTCCCCCGCCTTCAGCGACGCGTGCGCCTCGGGCAGGTGCCGGGCGAGGCCGAGGATGTGGGCGATCGCGAGCTCGGCGGCGGAGATGATGTTCGACGTCGGCGCGTTGACGACCATGACGCCGGCCTTCGTCGAGGCGGGCACGTCGACGTTGTCGAGGCCGACGCCGGCGCGCGCGACCACCTGCAGGCGCGGTGCGGCCGCGAGGGCCTCCGCATCCACCTGCGTCGCCGAGCGCACGAGCAGGGCGTTCGCGTCGGCGAGCGCCGCGAGCAGCGCGGGGCGGTCGGTGCCGTCGACGTGGCGGACCTCGAAGTCGGGTCCGAGTGCGTCGATGGTGGCGCTCGAGAGGGTCTCGGCGATGAGGACGACGGGCTTGGACACGCGGATGCTCCTGGGATGTGCGATGCGGAGACGGCACGCACGCGGTGCCTGCTCGAGCCTACCGAGACGTCCGAGCGGGCGCGGCATGGCGGACTCGCAGCGTCATGCGGAAGGCTCGAGCGCATGATCATCGTCACGACGAACGACCTGCCCGGCTTCCGCGTGCTCGCGGTGCACGGAGAGGTCATGGGCCTCACGGTGCGCAGCCGCGACGCGGGCACGACGTGGGTCGCGGGCCTGCGAGCGATCGGCGGCGGCGAGATCCCCGAGTTCACCCAGATGCTCTTCGAGTCGCGCATGCAGGTCATGGGCCGCATGGTCGAGGAGGCGCAGCGGCGCGGCGCGAACGCGATCCTCGCGATGCGCTTCGACGCGAACGAGATCGCGCAGGCGTGGACGGAGATCTGCGCGTACGGCACCGCGGTGACGGTCGAGCCGATCGGCGACGGCCCCGGCTCGACGCCGCAGTCGCAGCAGCTCGTCGCGCAGCCCGTGCCGCAGCTGCAGCCGCAGCCGCCCGCGCAGGGCTACGGCGCGCCGCAGATGGTGCCGCCGATGCAGGGCCAGGTGCCGTGGCCGCCCGCGGGTCCGCCCGCTCCGGGCGCGCCGATGCCGCCGCGCTGACGCACGCGGACGCCCTCCCCGATGGTCGGGTGACGCGCGCGCGTGCGGGAGGATGGAGGCGATGGATGCCTTCGAGATCGTGCAGTGGGTGCTGCGCATCGTGCTCGCCGTCGTCTTCGTCGCCATGGGCGCGCTGCACTTCGTGCCGCGCGTGCGCCGCGGCATGGAGGCGATGATCCCGCCCGGGCTGCGCGGCACGGGCATCCGCTCGCCGCGCTCGCTCGTCGTCGTCTCCGGCGTCGCCGAGATCATCGGCGGCCTCGGGCTGCTCTCGCCATGGGAGCCCATCCGCTTCGCCGCGGGCATCGGCCTCATCGCCCTGCTCGTCGCCGTCTTCCCCGCCAACGCGTACGCGGCGCGGAACCCCGAGCGCTTCGGCCCGATGGCCGTGCCCGTCGGACCGCGCGCAGCCGGGCAGGTCGTGCTCGGCGCGCTCGTGCTCGTCGCGGCCATCTGAGCCCGATGCGCGTCCGCCCGGCGACCGCCTCGGACGCGCTCGCCGCCGCCTTCGACCTGGAGCGGGATCGGTGGCGCGACGGCGGGAACCGCCGATCCTTCGTCGCGGTCGACGACGACGGCGCGCTGCTCGGCCACTGCCGCGCCATCGACAACCGCGTGCATCCGGGCGTGAGGACCCTCGTCCTCGAGACGTCGCCGGACGCCGACGACGCGGTGGCCATCGCGCTGCTCGACGCGCAGCTCGCCGTGTCGACGCTGCCGCTGCGGTGCAAGCCGACCCGGCTCGACACGACCCTGCTGGCCCTCGCGCGGCAGCGTGCGGGCCGGGTCGTGCAGCTCATGCCGCCGTGGCGCTACCCGGTGTCACCGGCGCTGCGACGCTGGGCCGCGTCGCGATCCACCCCCGGCGACGCTCGGATCGTGTCCATCGACGCCGCGGATCGCGCTGCGGTCGCTGCGCTCTTCGTCGAGCACTACGCCCGGCAGCACGCGTCCTGGAGCCCGACGGCGGAGCCGGCCGTGCTGCACGAGGCCTTCGCCGACCTCCTGCTCGCCGACGGACCCGACGCGCGCGACGAGCATCGCAGCGTCGCCCTCCTGCGGGACGGCGCGCTCGTCGCGCAGGCGATCGTCGACCCGCCCGCAGACGACGGCAGCGAGGTCGTGCTGCAGGCGCTCCCGCGCGGCGGCGCGACCGCGAGGCAGGATCTCGAGGCATGCCTCGCGGAGACGATCCGGCGTTCGCGCGACGGCCAGACGCTGCTCGTCGACGCGCATCTCACCGAGGCCGACGAGATGGCGCTCGTCGCCGGACTCCCCTCCCCGCCCGCGGCGCAGGCGGGGGAATGGACGGCGATCGTGGCGATCCCGCTGCCCGGCGCCGAGCCCCCTGCCGGGCTCGCCGCGGCGGACGTCCCCGACGACGCGGGGTGGGCGAGGACGCTCGCGCGCTGATGCCGCGCGATCCCGTCCGAACGATCTAGGGGTCCCGCCGGTCCGGGTCCTCGACGACCGTCAGGCTGGAGCGGTAGGCCTCGCCGGGCGGCTCCGGCTCGACGACGGCGTCGTCGAGGTTCGTCGTCGGGACCACCCGCACGGCGTGGAGCGCGCCCGCCTCCGGACCCGGCTGGTACCAGACGCGAACCTCCTCGCCGACCTCGAGCGACCCGAACGCGCGATGCTCGATGATCGAGAAGTGGGCCCACACCTCCGCGCCCGATGTCGCCAGCGCGACGAGGCCCCATCCCTCGTCGTCGTGCCACTCGACGACGGTCCCGAGTGCGTCACCGTGCAGCATCGCCGGGCGCTATCCGAACGCCGCGATGGCGGCCTGACGGGCGAGCTCCTCGAAGAGCAGGCTCAGCTGCGCGCTGATGCCGAAGCCGAGCAGCAGGAGGCCGGCGCGCGCCGCGAGACGTCGGCCGCGCGCGACCGCGGCTGCGGCCGCGAAGACGACGGCGGGCGCCGCGACGTTCGCGGCGAGCACGGCCCACGGCACGGCGTCCGCGATGCCCGCGGCGGCGTACACCTCGGGCAGGGCGACGAGGTTCGAGACCGCCGCGTACAGCTGGTAGCCGAAGAGCACCACGAAGACGAGCGTCACGATCACGACGTCGCTGCGCCGCTCGACCCGCTCGTCGGAATCATCGGCATCGGCGTCGACGTCGGCGTCCTCGGCATCCGCGTCGGCGGCGGACTCCTCCACGTCGGAATCGGCGACCCCGACCCCACGCGCGTCGGCGTCGAGCGTCCGATCGTCAGATGCCGACGCGTCGGTCGCGGCCCGTCCGTCCTCGTGCTCCACGACGTCGTCCTCGTCCCGCCCACCTCGATCGCTCATGCGAGCACCCCCACGACGAGCGGCCACGGCGCCGTGACGGCGACGCCCGCGATCCACCACGGCACCGGCTGTGCGGCGAGCCGACGCGCTGCGAGCCACCAGCCGATGGGCGCCAGCACCGCCAGGAGCTCGCCGAGCTGGTACATCGCGAGCCCGAGGATGGTCTGCTGCTGCGCCGGGTTCTGCAGCATGACGAGCACCCAGCCGACCGCCCACGCGATCGCGACGACGAGGAAGAGCGCACCGGCGATCGCACGCGTGCGCTGCGCGGGACCCGCCAGGACCGTCGTCGCGTGGGCGGCCTCCCCCGCGGCGGTCCTGGCGCCGCTCGTGCGCTCGGGCTCGCCCGTCACGAGCGTCTCGTCGGCGTCGTCGCCCTCCCAGCTGAGGGCATCGCGATCGTCGTCAGGCACGCCGGAACCCTACCCCGCCGGCCTATGCCCGGCTCATCGCTCGAGCACGCGGACCCAGCGCCCGTGCGCATCGGCCAGCGCGAACGGATGCTCGTCGATCGCGACGCAGAAGTCGGCGGCGTCCGGACGCGCGTCGAGCGCGTCGAGCTGCTCGCGAACCGCGGGCAGCACGCCGAGCCCCTCGTTCGAGATCCAGACGGCGTCGCCGTCGCGCATCGTCCGGGCGAAGGCCTCACGGCCGGCGGCGTCGACGTAGGCGAGCACGGCCGTGTGGAAGACGACGGTCGTCGCCGCCCTCCCCCGCGCAGCCTCGACGAGGGTGCTCGTGTCGTGCACGAGGTCGCCTTCGTGCACGACGGGACCGTGCTCGCGCGCGATGGCGACGGCGGCGTGCAGCCGCTCCAGCCGTCCGCGATCCGGCTCCCCGTCGCCGACGGGCCAGATGAGCGTCTCGAGCCAGCGCACATCGTCGTCGCTCGCCGCGGAGAGCGGATGCAGGTCGAGCCCGGCCGACCACGTCACGTCGGGCATCCGCGGCTCGGCGCCGCCGGCGAGGCGCGTCGTCAGTCGCGACGCCGACGGATCGCCGACGAGCCGCTCGCCCGCGGACGTCGCGAACGCGTACGACCAGTGCGTGGGCTGCAGGCACAGCCCCATGGATGCACCCACCTCGACGATCGCGATCGGCTGCGGCAACGAGGCGAAGGCGGGCAGCAGCGTCGCGAGTCGGCGTGCCTCGTTCGTCTGCGTGCGCCGGCTGCGCACGCACGCCTCGATGGCATCCCATCGCTCGTGCACGACCGCTTGCGCCTCGCGCCACGGGAGCAGCGGGTCGACGCCCGCGAAGCGCATCGCCGAGAGCACGAGGTTCGGCTGCTGCTCGATGCGCGTCAGCGGCGCGAGCCGCGCCAGCAGCGCGTCGTCGGCGGCGAGCCCGCGCGCCCAGTCGGCGTAGCGCGGCGAGCGCAGGTCGCCCTCGACCTCGGCGAACCGCAGCCATCGCGCCGCGACGGCGCTCTCCGCGGTCTCATCCTCCACGCTGCGAACGCTACTCGCGCACAGATCTGAGGTTCTCGGCCCGTTCTGACGTCAGAAGGGGCCGAGAACCTCAGAAGGTCGGGCGAGGAGCGCTACTGGTTGGAGAAGGCGGCGTCGAACGACGCCTCGGGGAGGCGCCAGAGCAGCTCGCGGATGCGCGTGACCGCCTCGGCGGCGCCGTGCAGCCGATCCATGCCCGCGTCCTCCCACTCGATCGAGATGGGGCCGTCGTAGCCGATCGCGGCGAGGGCGCGGAAGGCGTCCTCCCAGTGCATGTCGCCGTGGCCCGTCGAGACGAAGTCCCACCCGCGACGCGGGTCTCCCCACGGCAGGTGCGAGCCGAGGATGCCGGCGCGACCGTTCTGCGGCCGCAGGCGCGTGTCCTTGCAGTCGACGTGGTAGATCCGGTCCTGGAAGTCCCAGATGAACGCGACGGGATCGACCGACTGCCACAGCATGTGCGACGGATCCCAGTTGAACCCGAAGGCCTTCCGATGGTCGATGGCCTCGAGGGTGCGCACGCTCGTCCAGTAGTCGTACGCGATCTCGCTCGGATGCACCTCGTGCGCGAACCGCACGCCCTCGCCGTCGAACACGTCGAGGATGGGGTTCCACCGCCTCGCGAAGTCCTCGTAGCCCGCGTCGATGCGGTCGGCGGGCACGGGCGGGAACATCGCGACGTACTGCCAGATCGAGGAGCCCGTGAAGCCCACGACGGTGTCGACGTTCAGCTTGCGCGCGACGCGCGCGGCGCGCTGCATGTCCTCGGCGGCGCGCTGGCGCACGCCCTCCGCGTCGCCGTCGCCCCAGACGTACGGCCGCAGGATCGCCTGGTGCCGGAAGTCGATGGGGTCGTCGCACACCGCCTGGCCGGCGAGGTGGTTGGAGATCGCGAAGACCTGGAGCCCGTGCCGGTCGAGGACGTCGAGGCGCGACTGCACGTAGGCGTCGTCCTCGTCGGCGCGCGCGAGGTCGAGGTGGTCGCCGGAGGCGGCGATCTCGAGCCCGTCGTAGCCCCATTCGGCGGCGAGTCGCGCCACCTCCTCGAAGGGCAGGTCGGCCCACTGCCCCGTGAAGAGGGTCACGGGGTGTCGTGCCTGGCGGGATCCGTCGGTCATGCGGCAACGCTCCGTCGTGCTCGGGCGGTCGTCTCGATCCACTCGCCGGAGGCCGCCGACCGCAGCACCGCATCCGTGAGCACCACGGCGCGCAGGCCGTCGTCGAAGGTGGGCAGCCCGTCGGGCGCGGCGCCGCCGATCGCGGCGTACGCGTCGGCGACGAACGCGTCGAACGCGTCCTGGTAGCCCATGGGGTGGCCGCCGGGCACCGTCGAGAGCCGCGCGGCGTCGGGCGAGAGCACCTCGGGGTCGCGCTGCAGCAGACGGGAGCCGCTGCGCTCGCCAACCCACAGCTCGTCCGGGCGCTCCTGCTCGAACCGGTAGCTCGCGTCGGCCGCGTGCCACTCGATCGTGAGGGCGTTCTTGCGGCCCGGCGCCATCTGCGTGACGAGCGCCGTGCCGACCGCGCCACCGGCGAGTCGGAAGAGCACGCCGGCGATGTCCTCGTTCGCCACGGATGCGTCGCCGCGCCGATCGAAGACCGTGCGAGTCGTGGCCGACAGTGTCACGATGCGCTCGCCCGCGACGAACTCGACGAGGTCGAGCAGGTGCGAGCCGATGTCGGCGAACGCGCGCGAGGGGCCTCCGAGCTCGGCGCCCGCGCGCCAGTTCTCGTCGCCGGGCAGCAGCATCCAGTCCTGCAGGTAGGCGGCGTCGACCGACAGCAGCGCCTCGCCCGAGTCGCGCAGCCGAGCGCGCGCCTCGCGCACCATCGGGTGGTAGCGGTAGACGAACGGCACGGCGCCGACGAGGCCGGCGTCGTCGAGCGCGTCGACGAGCGCCTGCGCCTCGTCGACGCTCGTCGCGAGCGGCTTCTCGCACACCACGTGCCTGCCCGCCGCGATCGCCTGCGCGGCGAGCGACGCGTGCGTCGTGTTCGGCGTGCAGACGTGGACGACGTCGACGTCGGTGGCGACGAGGGCTGCGGCGTCGGGCAGCGCGTGCGCCACGCCGAGCGCCGCGGCCGCCTCGAGCGCGCGGGGCTGGCTCGACGAGGCGATCGCCACGAGCTCGGCGCGCGCGGACCGGGCCGCGTGCGCGTGCACCCGCGCCATGAACCCGCCGCCGAGGATGCCGACGCGCACGGGCGCGGGCACGTCGCTCACGCCCGCACCCCCTCGTGGGCTCGCGTGGGATCGAAGTCGGTCTCGACCGGCGTCATCGCCTCGACGCTCGAGTCGAGCGTCACGGCCCGGCCGGTGCGGATCGACTCGTCGATCGCGATCATCGCCTCGAGCACGTGCAGCGCGAGCTCGCCGGATGCGCGGTGCGGCCGGCCCTCGCGGATCGCACGCACCATGTCGACGATGCCGATGCCGCGGCCGCCGACGGCCCCCTCGGTCTCGACGGCCTCCCAGGCCGAGTCGGCGCGGAAGTCATCGCCGACGCGCGTGACCTCGAGGTCGCCCTCGAACATGTTGGGGTCGGGGATGCGCAGCGTGCCCTCCGAGCCCGTGATCTCGACGATCCCGGCTCGGCGGTAGGCGGTGTCCCACGAGAACGTCGACTGCGCGACGCCGCGCTCGAGCTCGAGGAGCACGTGGACGTGCGTGGGCACGTCGACGGGGAACGACTCCCCCGCGCGGTCGCCGACCTTGATGGTGCGCGTCGCCTGCGGCGTGCGCCCGATCGCCGAGACGCGGCGGATGGCGCCGAGGGCGCTCACGAGCGTCGACAGGTAGTACGGGCCCATGTCGAACACCGGGCCGGCGCCGGGCGCGAAGAGGAACTCCGGATTCGGGTGGAAGAGGTCCGGTCCTGCGTACTGCATGACGGTCGTCGCCCCGATCGGCGTGCCGATGACGCCGCGCTCGATCGCCCGCAGGCCGCTCTGCACGCCCTGCCCGAGGACGGTGTCGGGCGCGATGCCCACGCGCAGGCCGAGCTCGTCGGCGCGCGCGAGCAGGGCGCGGGCCGAGTCGAGGTCCACGCCGATCGGCTTCTCGCTCCACACGTGCTTGCCGGCCTCGAGCGCCTGCAGCGAGACCTCGACGTGCGCCGCGGGGATCGTGAGGTTCACGACGAGCTGGACGTCGGGGTGCGCGAGCACCTCGGCGGGCGAGCCGGCGAAGGGCACGCCGTGCTTGTCGGCCTGCGCCCGCGCCCGGGCGACGTCGAGGTCGCCGAGGATGACGACGCGCACGTCGGGGTACTGCGCGAGGTTCGTGAGGTACTGCTCGCTGATCATGCCCGCACCGATGAAGCCGATGCCGACGGGGGTCTGCAGCGTCACGCTGCCTCCTTCTGCGGTCACTTGACGGCTCCTGCCGAGAGTCCGGCGACGAGATGCCGCTGGACGAGGAGGAAGCCGACGAGGATGGGGATCGAGACGACGATCGACGCCGCCATGAGCTGGTTCCAGAGCACGTCGGCCTCCGACGAGTAGGCCTGGAGTCCGATGGGCAGGGTGCGCGTCGCGTTGCTCGAGAGCACGGCGGCGAAGAGCACCTCGCCCCAGGCCGTGATGAACGAGTACACGGCGACCGCGACGATGCCGGGGCGCGCGACGGGGAGGATGACACGGAAGAGCGCTCCCATCCTGCCCGTGCCGTCGATCATCGCGGCCTCCTCGAGCGCGGCCGGGATGGCCCGCATGTAGCCCGTGAGCATCCAGATCGAGAACGGCAGCGTGAACGTCATGTACGTCACGATCATGCCGAGCAGGCTGCCCGTGAGCTGCAGCCCGATCGTGCGCTGGATCTGCGTGAAGATCAGGAACAGCGGCAGCAGGAACAGGATGCCGGGGAACATCTGCGTCGACAGGATCACGAGGCTGAAGGGCCGCTTGGCGCGGAACGACAGCCTGGCGAGCGCGTACGACGCGAGGATCGACACGAGCACCGAGAAGGCGGTCGCGACGACCGTCACGACGAGCGAGTTCGTGAAGTAGCGCGCGAGCGGCACCGTCGACCACATGTCGATGAACGGCTGGATCGTCCACGTCGTGGGGAACCACACGAACGATCCCGACACGTCCGCCAACGGCTTGAAGGCCGTCGTCACGATGACCCACAGCGGGATCAGCACGAACAGGGACAGCAGGGTGAGGGTGATGGCCCTCGCGATCTTGAATCCGCGCGTCTCAATCATCGAGATCGCCTCCCTTCGGCAGCACGAGCCGGATGTAGAACACCGACACCACGAGCAGGGCGAGCAGCAGCAGGAAGCTCATCGCGCCGCCGGCACCGAAGTCCCACAGCAGGAACGAGTTCTGATAGATGAGCGGCGAGATCAGCAGCGCCTGGGCGGGCGACTGCGGACCGAACAGCACGTAGGGGATGTTGAACTGGTTGAAGAGCCAGAGGCCGAGGATGAGCACGAGCGCCGCGTTGGCGTGGCGGATCATCGGCAGCGTGATCGTCCAGAACTGCTTCCAGTTCGAGGCGCCGTCGAGGGACGCGGCCTCGTAGACCTCCGTCGGCACGTTCTGCAGCGCCGCGAGCAGCATGAGGAACGCGAACGGCCACATCGACCAGATCGACACGACGACGAGCGAGATGAACGAGTTGTCGCCGATGAGCCAGTAGGGCCGATCGTTCGTGAGGCCGAGTGTGTCGACGATGACCTGGTTCACGACGCCGTCGCGCTGGTTGAGCATGAAGCCCCAGGCGAGGGTGCCGACGTAGGTGGGGATGGCGTACGGCACGAGGAAGAGCGTGCGGAGCAGACCGCGTCCCTTGAAGCTCGACGTGAGGAACACGGCCGCCGCCATCGCGAGGATCCACGAGACGCCGAGGGTCAGCACGACGTAGAACGCGGTGCGCGCGACGGAGCCGAGGAACTCCGAGCCGATGGCGCTCGAGGGGTCGAGGCCGCGGATGAAGTTGTCGAGGCCGATGAACGGCGCCTGCAGCCAGTTGCGCAGGCTCCGCTGGTCGAGCTCGATGAAGGCGATCCACACGCCGAGGATCATCGGGATGATGTGGATGAGCAGCTCGAGGAGGACGGCGGGGAGGATCAGCAGGTAGGCGAGCCTGCGGTCCTTGCGCTGCTGGGTGCCGCGGCGCGGGAGCTTCGGCGCGACCGGCGCCGGCTGCGGCGCCGTGGTCTCGGGGCGAGTGGCGGTGGTGGTCATGGTGCGGACCTCCCGTGGGGCCGGCGCTCGCGCGCCGGCCCCGGCGGGGTGGTGTCAGCGGACCTGGCCGTTCGCGGCCTCGAGGCGGCCGGCGACGTCGGCGTCGCCGCCCGTCGCGTACGCCTGGAAGGCCTCGCGCACGGCGTTGCCGACCGCCGCCTCGATCTCGCCGATGTTGCCGACGAGGGGGAAGGGCGCGGAGGCGTTGGCCTGCGCCTCCTGGCGCACGGCGATCGTCGTGTCGCCGGAGTCGGCGAAGGTGGGCTCGTCGTAGGCGTCGGTCACGACGGGCAGCAGGCCGAAGGTCGAGGCGAGGTACGCCTGCTCCTCGACGCTCGTCATGTGCTCGACGAACGAGAACGCCTGCTCCTGGTTGGGCGAGTCGACGAGCACGGTGATGTTCGTGCCGGCGATCATCGACTGCACGTCCTCGCCGCCGTCGAGGACGGGCGTGGGCGCGATGGCCCAGTCGGTGAAGTCGCGCGAGGCGAACTGCTCGATCGGGTTCTGCTGCAGGATCATCGCGGCGTCGCCGTTGATGAACTGGTCGACGGCGTCGGCGCCGAGGTCGACCTCGGCGTTCGACGGGGCCATGATCTGCGAGTCGGTCATGAGACCGACGTAGGCCTCGACGCCCGCGACCTGCTCGGGGCTGTCGAGCGTGGTGCTGCCCTCGTCGTCCACGAAGTCGCCGCCGCTCTGCTGGCCGAGGATGAACGCCATGTGCGCGTTCTGCTGCACGTTCGCCGCGGCGCCCGAGAAGCCCCACTGGTCGATCGCGCCGTCGCCGTCGGTGTCGAGGGTGAGCTGCTGGCCGACCGAGACGAACTCCTCCCACGTCGCAGGCGGCTCCGTGATGCCGGCCGCCTCGAACATGGTCGGGTTGTAGTAGAGCGAGTAGACGTTCGAGAGGAAGGGCACGGCGTCCTGCGTCTCGCCGGGCACCTGCGCGGCCTCGTACACGGCCGGCACGAAGCGGTCGGAGCCGCCGAGCCACTCGAGCGACTCGCCCTCGATCGTCGAGAGCGCGCCGGTGTCGTGCAGCGAGCCGGTCCAGGTCGTGCCGATGTTCAGCACGTCGGGGCCGGTGCCGGAGGAGACGGCCGTGAGGATGCGGTTGTAGAGATCGGCCCACGGGATGACCTCGAACTCGACCTCGATGCCGGTCTCGTCGGTGAAGCGGTCGACGGACTCCTGGTACGCGGCCTCCGAGGAGCTGATGGTCGAGCTCTGCTGGGTCGCCCACCAGGTGATCGAGCCGCCCTCGCTGCCGGCGTCGCCGTCGCCTGCCGAGCAGCCGCTCGCTGCGAGCAGCACTGCTGCGGCGGCCGCGGCCCCCGCGATGGTGGTCATGCGCTTCATCGGAACTCCTTCGTCCTGTGTGCGTGCTCCCCGCCCGGCGTAGGCCTGCGCGGGGGTGTCGGCGTGGCCGACGGTGGGTGGGATGGGTCGTGGTGGTCGGTGGGTCAGCGCGCGGTGGTGAGCGAACGGATGCCGGCGAGGCTCGTGGCGGCGCCGTCGAAGATGTCGCCGCGGAACTCGTCGAACTCGACGACGAGCAGGCGTGCGGAGGGAGCGGCGTCGAGGATCTCGGTCCAGCCGATCGCTCCCTCGCCGACGGGCAGCTGGTCGTGGCGGTCCTTCGAGAGCGCCCCGTCGACGAGCGGCGCGTCCTTGAGGTGGAGCGCGACGACGCGAGGCCCGAGCGCGCGCAGGAGGGCGGGCACGTCGGCGCCGCCCACGGCGGCCCAGTACGCGTCGACCTCGAGGACGACCTCGGGGTCGAGTGCGTCGGCGAGCACCTCGAGCGCCGTGCGGCCGTCGATCTGCTGCTCCGCCTCCCAGAAGTGGTTGTGGTAGCCGAGGGCGAGGCCGTGCTCGCGAGCGCCCGCGGCCGACGCGTTGAGGTGGTCGGCGATGCGCAGCACGTCGTCGCGGGTGGTCCACAGCGCAGGGTCCGTGTACGGGTCGATGATCGTCTGCACGCCGAGCGACGCGGCGGCGGCGAAGATCGCGCCCTGGTCCTCGCCGAGCAGCCGCGCGTGCGCCGTCGGCGCCGTCAGCCCGTTCTCCGGCAGCTCGGTGCGCAGCTCGTCGACCCACTCGAGGATGTTGAACAGCTCGATGCGGTCGAAGCCCGCGGAGGCGGCGGCGGCGAGCGACGGGGCCAGCCCGTCGGACGCGATGCGCTCGCGGATCGAGTACAGCTGCAGTGCGATGTCGCTCATCGGCTCGGGTCTCCTCATCGAGATGGCTCCGGTTCGGGACGAACGTAGCACCACTTTTGCTGTCGACAAAGCAAAAGTCGAACATGACACGATCTCAAGTCCCGTCCAGTACGGTGGAAGCCCGTCGCACCCTGCGGCGCCCAGGCGAGGAGGCCGGCATGTCGTTGGCGACCCCACCGCATCCGACGAGCGCGGGCGTGCTGCTGCAGCACTTCCTCGACGGCCGGGCGCGCACGCGGGCGGAGCTCGTCGAGGCGACCGGCCTCGGGCGCGCGACCGTCGCGGCGCGCATCGACGCCCTCGTCGCCGCCGGCCTGCTGCGCGCGGCCGGCGCCACGACGTCGACGGGCGGGCGGCCGCCGTCGATGCTCGCGTTCGACCCCTCAGGCGGCACGATCGTCGCCATCGACTTCGGCGCACGGCATGCGAACATCGCGATCACCGACCTCGCCGCGACCGTGCTCTCGTCGGTCTCCCTCGCGCTCGACGTCGCGGACGGACCGGTCGCGGCGCTCGACGCCGCGATCGAGCACGCGCGGGCGCTGCTCGCGGCCGCCGAGCTCGACGAGGGGTCGCTCGTGGGCGTCGGCATCGGGGTGCCGGGTCCGGTCGAGCATGCGTCCGGCCGGCCGGTGAACCCGCCCATCATGCCCGGCTGGGATCGCTTCGACATCCCGGGGCACGTGCAGCGCGCGTTCGCGGTGCCCGTGCTCGTCGACAACGACGTCAACATCCTCGCGCTCGGGGAGCACGCCGCGAGCGGTGGACGGCACGGCGACCTGGTGTTCGTGAAGGTCGCGACCGGCATCGGCGCGGGCATCATCGCCGGCGGCGTCCTGCAGCGCGGCGCCGACGGCGCGGCCGGCGACCTCGGCCACATCCGCGTGCCCTACAGCCCCTCGCCGCTGCGCACGCCCGAGGACGAGCGCGACCTCGAGGCGATCGCGAGCGGCTCGGCGATCGCCGAGGCGCTCGCCGCGCGCGGCATCGCGGCGACCTCGAGCGACGACGTCGTGGCGCTGCTGCGTGCCGGTGACGCGGATGCGCTCGAGATCACCCGGGAGGCGGGCCGTGTGCTCGGCGAGGCGCTCGCGCTCGTCGTGAGCCTGCACAACCCCGCGGTCATCGTGCTCGGCGGCTCGATCGCGCGCGCGGGCGAGCAGCTGCTCGCGGGAGTGCGGGAGGTCGTCTACCGGCGCTCGATCCCACTCGCGACGCAGCACCTGTCGATCGTGCAGTCGCAGGGCGGCGCGCTCGCGGGTGCGCGCGGCGCGGCGATCCTCGTGCGCCAGCACGTCCTCTCGCCCGACCTCGTCGACGCGCACCTCGCCCGCTGACCGGGCGCGACTCCCGCGCAGACAGAAATGAGGTTTTCGGCCCTTTCTGATGTCAGAAGGGGCCGAAAACCTCAGATCATCGCCCTCGGGCGAGGGCGCGTCAGCGAGCCGCGCTGCCGTCGGTGTAGTCGGCGTCGGGCTGCTCCCACGCGAAGAGCGAGCGCAGCTGCTTGCCGGTGGCCTCGATGGGGTGGCCGGCCTGCTTGGCGCGCAGCGCCTGGAACTCGGGGGCGCCCGCGTCCTGGTCGTCGATGAAGCGCTTCGCGAAGGCGCCCGACTGGATGTCGGCGAGCACCGCCTGCATGTTCGCCTTGACGTCGGGGCTGATGACGCGCGGGCCGGAGACGTAGTCGCCGTACTCGGCCGTGTCGGAGATCGACCAGCGCTGCTTGGCGATGCCGCCCTCCCACATGAGGTCGACGATGAGCTTCAGCTCGTGCAGCACCTCGAAGTAGGCGATCTCGGGCTGGTAGCCGGCCTCGATGAGCGTCTCGAAGCCGTACTGCACGAGCTGCGACGTGCCGCCGCAGAGCACCGCCTGCTCGCCGAACAGGTCGGTCTCGGTCTCCTCGGTGAAGGTCGTCTTGATGCCGCCGGCGCGCAGGCCGCCGATCGCCTTCGCGTACGACCAGGCGAGGTCCCACGCGGTGCCGGTCGCGTCGACCTCGACGGCGACGATGACGGGCACGCCGCGTCCGGCCTCGTACTCGCGGCGCACGGTGTGGCCGGGGCCCTTGGGGGCGACGAGCACGACGTCGACGCCCTCGGGCGCCTCGATGTAGCCGAAGCGGATGTTGAAGCCGTGGCTGAAGAGCAGCGTCTTGCCCTCGGCGAGCACGGGGGCGATGTCGTCGGCGTAGATGCCGCGCTGGTGCTGGTCCGGCGCGAGGATGACGATGACGTCGGCCCACTCGGCGACCTCGCGGTTCGTGCCGACGGTGAAGCCCGCCTCGGCGGCCTTCGGGCGCGACTTCGAGTCCTCCTTGAGGCCGATGCGCACGTCGACGCCGGAGTCGCGCAGGTTCTGCGCGTGGGCGTGGCCCTGCGAGCCGTAGCCGATGACGGCGACCTTCTTGCCCTGGATGAGGCCCAGGTCGGCCTTGTCGTCGTAGATGACCTCGGTCATGGTGCTGGATGCTCCCTGTTCTCGGGTGGTGGTTCGTGTGGGTGTGCGATGGATGGATGCGGCGCGTCAGGCGCGCAGCACCCGCTCGGAGATCGACTTGCCGCCGCGGCCGATGGCGAGGAGGCCCGACTGGGCGATCTCCTTGATGCCGTACGGCTCGAGCAGGCGCAGCAGCGCCTGGCACTTCGCGGAGTCGCCGGTGACCTCGATGACGAGCGCGTCGGTCGTGACGTCGACGACGCGCGCGCGGAAGAGGTTCGTGGCCTCGAGGATCTGCGAGCGGGTCGCATGATCGACCTTGACCTTGATGAGCATGTGCTCACGCTGCACCGAGCCGGTGGGCTCGAGCTCGACGATCTTCACGACGTTGATGAGCTTGTTGAGCTGCTTCGTCACCTGCTCGAGCGGCAGGTCCTCCACGTCGACGACGACCGTGATCCGCGAGAGCCCGGGGATCTCGGTCTTGCCGACGGCGAGCGAGTCGATGTTGAAGCCGCGGCGGGCGAAGAGGCCGGCGACGCGGGTCAGCAGACCCGGCTTGTCCTCGACCAGGAGGGAGAGCACGTGCGTCGTCATCACTCGTCACCCCACTCCGGGCTGTGCTCCTTGGCGTACTGCACGAAGGAGTTGGACACGCCCTGCGGCACCATGGGCCACACCATCGAGTCCTTGGACACGATGAAGTCGATGACGACCGGGCGGTCGTTCGTCTCGAGGGCGAGCTGGATGGCCGCGTCGACCTCCTCGGGCTTCGTGACCCGGATGGCGAGGCAGCCGTACGCCTCCCCCAGCTTCACGAAGTCGGGGATCATGCGCGCGTCGTCGCCGGTCTCGAGGTCGGTGAAGGCGTAGCGGCCCTCGTAGAAGAGGTTCTGCCACTGCCGCACCATGCCGAGCGACGAGTTGTTGATGACGGCGACCTTGATGGGGATGTCGTTGAGCGCGCACGTCGCGAGCTCCTGGTTCGTCATCTGGAAGCAGCCGTCGCCGTCGATCGCCCAGACGACGCGGTCCGGCTCCGCGACCTTCGCGCCCATGGCGGCGGGCACGGCGTAGCCCATGGTGCCCGCGCCACCGGAGTTGAGCCACGCGTTGGGGCGCTCGTAGCGGATGAACTGGGCCGCCCACATCTGGTGCTGGCCGACGCCGGCGGCGAAGACGCCCTCGGGGCCCGTGAGCTCGCCGATGCGCTGGATGACGTGCTGCGGGGCGAGCTTCCCGTCGGTCGTCGGCGCGTAGCCGAGCGGGAAGCGCTCCTGCAGGCCGTGCAGCCGCTCCCACCAGTCGGTGAGGTCGGGCCGACCGCCGAGCACGGCGTCCTGGAAGGCGACGGACAGGTCGGAGGCGACGTCGCGCACGTCGCCCACGATCGGCACGTCCGCCGTGCGGATCTTGGAGATCTCGGCGGGGTCGACGTCGACGTGGATGACCTTGGCGCCGGGTGCGAACTCGGATGCCTTGCCGGTGACGCGGTCGTCGAAGCGCGCGCCGAGGGCGAGGATGAGGTCGGACTCCTGCAGCGCGAGCACGGCGGGCACCGTGCCGTGCATGCCGGGCATGCCGAGGTGCTGCGGGTGCGAGTCGGGGAAGGCGCCGCGGGCCATGAGCGTCGTGACGACGGGCGCGCCGATCGCCTCGGCGAGCTCGCGCACCTCCGCCGACGCGCGGGCGCGGATGACGCCGCCGCCGACGTAGAGCACGGGGCGCACCGACTGCGCGAGCAGCGCCGCCGCGGCCTGGATCTGCTTGCCGTGCGCCTTCGTGACCGGACGGTAGCCGGGCAGCTCGACGCGGTCGGGCCACACGAACGGCGCGGACTGCTGCTGCGCGTCCTTCGTGACGTCGACGAGCACGGGGCCGGGGCGGCCGGTGGAGGCGATGTGGAACGCCGCCTGCAGCACGCCGGGCACCTCCGCGGCGCTCGTCACGAGGAAGGAGTGCTTCGTGATGGGCATCGTGATGCCCGTGATGTCGGCCTCCTGGAAGGCGTCCGTGCCCATGAGGTGGCTGAAGACCTGGCCGGTGATCGCGACGAGCGGCACGGAGTCCATGTACGCGTCGGCGATCGCCGTGACGAGGTTCGTCGCGCCCGGTCCGCTCGTCGCGATCGCGACGCCGACCCTGTTCGACGCGGCGGCGTACCCCTCGGCGGCGTGCCCGGCGCCCTGCTCGTGGCGCACGAGCACGTGGCGCACGGCCGACTGCTGCATGAGCTCGTCGTAGAACGGGATGATGGCGCCGCCGGGCAGCCCGAAGACGTCGGTGACGCCGAGCAGCTCGAGCGAGCGCAGGATGGCCCCCGAGCCGGTGAGGACCTCAGGCCCCTGCACCCTCGGCGGCGTCGGACGTGGCGCGATGGTCATGGCGATCTCCTTGGCGACGCGTGTCGCGTGGCGTCAGCCCGTGACGGCTCCTTGCGCGGCGGAGCGCACGAGACGGGCGTACTTAGCGAGGACTCCCCGCGTGTAGCGCGGCGGAAGCGGCTCCCAGCCTGCTCGGCGGGATGCGAGCTCCTCGTCATCGACCTGGAGGTCGATGCGCTGAGCCGGGATGTCGACGCGAATGGTGTCGCCATCACGCACGAATGCCACGGGACCTGCGTCCACGGCCTCCGGCGCGATGTGTCCGATGCACAGGCCGGTTGTGCCGCCTGAGAATCGTCCGTCCGTCAACAGTAGTACATCCTTGCCGAGCCCTGCTCCCTTGATGGCG
The DNA here is from genome assembly GCF_005484985.1 of Agrococcus sp. SGAir0287. Classification (NCBI taxonomy): domain Bacteria; kingdom Bacillati; phylum Actinomycetota; class Actinomycetes; order Micrococcales; family Microbacteriaceae; genus Agrococcus; species Agrococcus sp. SGAir0287. The sequence goes on along the minus strand of NZ_CP027942.1, from coordinate 897,205 downwards.
GCCGTGATGGCCAGCATCTCGCGCATGCCGGGTCCGCCCTTGGGTCCCTCGTAGCGGATGACGACGACGTCGCCCTTCTGGATCTCGCCGTTCGTCAGCGCATCCATCGCGGCGCGCTCGCGCTCGAACACGCGCGCGGGTCCTTCAAAGACCTCGGCGTCGAAGCCCGCCGTCTTCACGACGGCGCCCTCGGGCGCGAGCGAGCCGTGCAGCACCGTGAGGCCGCCGGTGGCGTGGATGGGGTCGTCGATCGCGCGCACGACCGTGCCGTCGAGCGGCGCCGGCGCGAGCTCGGCGAGGTTCTCGGCGACGGTCTTGCCGGTCACGGTGAGCGCGTCGCCGTGCAGCAGGCCCGCCTCGAGCAGCGCGGCCATGACGACGGGCATGCCGCCGACGCGGTCGAAGTCCTGCGCGACGAAGCGGCCGAACGGCTTCACGTCGGCGAGGTGCGGCGAGCGCGCGCCGATCTCGCGGAAGTCCTCGAGCGTCAGCTCGACGCCCGCCTCGTGCGCGATCGCGAGCAGGTGCAGCACGGCGTTCGTCGAGCCGCCGAGCACCATGGCGACGGTGATGGCGTTCTCGAACGCCTTGCGCGTGAGGATGTCGCGGGCGGTGATGCCGCGGCGCAGCAGCTCGACGACGGCCTCGCCCGAACGGTGCGCGTACATGTCGCGACGGCGGTCGGCCGACAGCGGCGTCGACGAGCCGGGCAGGCTCATGCCGAGCGCCTCCGCGACGCACGCCATGGTGTTGGCCGTGTACATGCCGCCGCACGCGCCCTCGCCGGGCGCGAATCCGCACTCGATGCGCTTGAGGTCCTCCTCGCTCATCGTGCCGGCCTTGCACGCGCCCACCGCCTCGAAGGAGTCGATGATCGTGAGCTCCTTCTCGGTGCCGTCCGAGAGCTTGACCCAGCCGGGAGCGATCGATCCGGCGTAGACGAAGACGGAGGCGAGGTCGAGGCGCGCCGCGGCCATGAGCATGCCGGGCAGCGACTTGTCGCAGCCGGCGAGCAGCACGGTGCCGTCGAGGCGCTCGGCCATGACGACGGTCTCGACGGAGTCGGCGATGACCTCGCGGCTCACGAGCGAGAAGTGCATGCCCTCGTGGCCCATCGAGATGCCATCCGAGACGGAGATGGTGCCGAACTGCAGGGGGTAGCCGCCACCGGCGTGCACACCCTCGCGCGTGCCCTGCGCGAGGCGATCGAGCGAGAGGTTGCAGGGCGTGATGTCGTTCCACGACGATGCGATGCCGATCTGGGGCTTCTCCCAGTCGTCGTCGCCCATGCCGACGGCGCGGAGCATGCCGCGGCTCGTCGTCGCCTCGATGCCGTCGGTGACCGCGCGCGAGCGCGGCTTGATGTCGATCGCCATGGAACCCGAGTCTAGGAGCGCCGCGAGCGCCGCACGGCATCCGCTCGACGCGTCCGCGTCACGCGTCCGACGCGCGAGGGCGCTAGCGTGACGCGAGTGATCCCCGTCGGACTCAGCACCATCAGCGTCTTCCCGCGCCCGCTCGAGGACGGCTTCCGCCTGTCGGCGGACTGCGGCTACGACGGCGTCGAGGTCATGGTGACGACGGATGCGCGCACCCGCGACGCCGACCGCCTGAAGGTGCTCGCGAAGGCGTACGACCAGCCGATCCTCGCCATCCACGCGCCCACGCTGCTGCTGACGTCGTTCGTGTGGGGCAACGACCACTTCGTGAAGCTCGAGCGCTCCGCGCAGCTCGCGGTCGACACGGGCGCCGAGACCGTCGTCGTGCATCCGCCGTTCCGCTGGCAGGGCAGGTACGCGGCGACGTTCGAGGAGTCGGTGCGCGCGACGGAGGACAAGTACGACGTCGCGATCGCCGTGGAGAACATGTTCCCGTGGCGCACGGGCGGCAAGGATCGCAAGGCGTACCTGCCGGGCATCGATCCGAGCCTCATGGACGTGCGGCACGCGACGCTCGACTTCTCGCACTGCGCGCTCGCCGGCCGCGACTCGCTCGAGCTCGCGAAGGACCTCGGCCCGCGGCTGCGCCACCTGCACCTCACCGACGGCATCGGCGGCAAGGACAACCGCACCTCAGACGAGCACCTCGTGCCCGGTCGCGGCAACGAGCCCGTCGCCGAGGTGCTGCAGATGCTCGCGAGCGACGGCTTCGACGGCCAGGTCATCGCCGAGATCAAGACGCGCGGCGTGCGCACCGAGAAGGACCGGCGCGCGCTCATCCAGGAGACCGTCGACTTCGCGCGCATGCATCTCGGCCAGGCCTGAGCGCACGGCGCCCCTAGCGTCCCCACGCCCGCGCCGCGAGCCCGATGCCGTCTTGGATGGCGCCCCGGTAGCGTGTGCTGCGTGCGCAAGTTCATCCTGAACCCTGGGGTCATCGCCGCCGTCGCGAGCGGCATCGGCGTCGCGAAGATGACCCGCGAGGGTCCCCGCGACTGGCGCCTCGGCCTGCTGTGGGCCTCGTGGGGCATCGGCGTCGCCCTCGCGGTCGGCGCCGTCGTCGACGAGGACAAGCGCGTGCGGGCGCAGGAGCTCGACCGCTCGCTGGGCCTCTAGGCGCATCTCGTGACTCGCATCGCCGTCGTCGGCGACGCGCTCGTCGACATCGTCGACGGTCGCACCGTGCCCGGTGGCGCGGCGCTCAACGTGGCCGTGGGCCTCGCCCGGCTCGGCGTCGACGTCGACCTCGTCGCGATGGTCGCGGACGACGAGCCCGGCCGGGCGCTCGTCCGGCATGCCGCGTCGCACGGCGTTCGGCTCGCGCGCACGCCCGCGCCGCTCGGCACCGCGACCGCCACCGCCACGCGCGACGGCGACACGATGCGCTACGTCTTCAACGAGGCGGGCGTGCGTCGCCACGTCGACGTCACGCCGCTCGTGCCGCTGCTCGACGCCGCCGACCTCGTCGTCGTCTCTTGCATGGCGCTCGACGATGCGAGCCAGGCCGGGCCGCTGCTGCGCATCGCGGACCCTGCCGCCAGGCTCGTCGTCGACCCGAACCCGCGTCCCGGCTACCTGCCGACGCCCGAGCACGTCGTGCGGTTCCGCGAGGCCGTCGAGCGCATCGCAGCGCAGGCGCGCCTCGTGAAGGTGGGCGACGAGGATGCCGAGCTCGTGTGGGGCACGGAGCCGCACACCGTCGCATCCCGACTGCTCGCGCTCGGCGCGCGCGGCGTGCTCGTGACCGAGGGCCCGGAGGGCGCGACGGCGTACGCGCACGCCACGAGCGTGCATGCGCCGATCCACGCGATGGCCGAGCCCATCGTCGACACGATCGGCGCCGGCGACGCGACGATCGCCGCGGTCTCGGCTGCGCTCGCGGAGGCCGAGATCACCGGCACCGAGGTGGGCGAGGAGTGGTGGCGCGACGTGCTCGACGACGCCATGGCCATCGCCGCCGCGACCTGCCGCGTCTCCGGCGGCCTGCTGCAGCTGCCGCCGCGCTGACCGCGTCCTCGCCTGTGGCCACCGGGCCGCGGAAGCGGCAGTGGCCGTGCGAGCGCGCACGGCGTGCGACCTAGCATGGAGCGATGGATCTCAAGTCGCTCGACCAGTCGTCGAAGCTCAAGCACGTCCTCTACGAGATCCGAGGGCCCGTGCACGCCGAGGCCGCTCGCCTCGAGGCCGAGGGTCACCGCATCCTGAAGCTGAACATCGGCAACCCGAAGCCGTTCGGGTTCGAGACACCCGAGACGATCGTGCAGGACATGATCGCCGAGATCCGCAACGCCGAGGGCTACTCGGAGTCGAAGGGCATCCTCTCGGCCCGCCGCGCCGTCGTCGCCCGCTACGAGGGCGTGGAGGGGTTCCCGCAGCTGACGGTCGACGACGTCTACCTCGGCAACGGCGTCTCCGAGCTCATCACGATCACGATGCAGGCGCTGCTCGACGAGGGCGACGAGGTGCTGATCCCCGCCCCCGACTACCCGCTGTGGACGGCGATGACGAGCCTCGGCGGCGGGACGCCCGTGCACTACCTGTGCGACGAGGCGAACGGCTGGCAGCCCGACCTCGCCGACCTCGAGGCGAAGATCACGCCGCGCACGAAGGCGCTCGTCGTCATCAACCCCAACAACCCCACGGGCGCCGTCTACTCGCCCGAGGTGCTGCGCGGCATCGTCGACCTCGCGCGCCGGCACTCGCTGCTGCTGCTCGCCGACGAGATCTACGACCGCATCCTCTACGACGACGCGCGGCACACGTCGATCGCGTCGCTCGCACCCGACCTGCTCTGCGTCACGTACAACGGCCTGTCGAAGACGTACCGCGCCGCGGGCTTCCGAGCGGGATGGATGGTGATCTCCGGCCCGAAGCATCACGCGCGCGGCTTCCTGCAGGGCATCGACCTGCTCGCCTCGACGAGGCTGTGCCCCAACGTGCCCTCGCAGTACGGCATCCAGACGGCCCTCACGGGGCACCAGTCGATCGAGGACCTCATCGCGCCCGGCGGGCGCCTCCTCGAGCAGCGCGACGCGACCGTCGCGGGCCTGCGGTCGATCCCCGGCGTGTCGGTCGTCGCACCGATGGGGGCGCTCTACGTCTTCCCGCGGCTCGACCCCGAGGTGCACGCCATCCACGACGACCAGCAGCTCGTGCTCGACCTGCTGCTGCGCGAGAAGATCCTCGTGGTGCAGGGATCGGGCTTCAACTGGCCCGCGCCCGACCACTTCCGCATCGTGACGCTGCCGCACGCCGACGACCTCGAGGTCGCCGTCGAGCGCATCGGGAACTTCCTGGCCTCCTACCGGCAGTAGTTGTTCCAGGTGACGCAAGGGCGCGAGGAAGATCGTGGATGACTGGATCTGGTCTGCACTGACCGCGCTCGCAGCCGGGCTAGTGGGCGCAGCAGTGAGCATTTTCGTGGCTCTCCGAGACGTTCGCTTTCGTGCGGTGCTGGAGCAGCGACAGTTGTGGCGCGAAGCACTGAGGACTGATCTGCCCTTCCTGCTCACGACTAGGTCTGGTCGTGAGCGTCGAAGGCTTCGCGAGGCGATCTTCCTTCGCCTCAATCCATACAAAGACCAATCCTTGCTGCGTGCCATCGACGACTTCCTCGATGAGCCCTCATCCACGAACAGCCAGCGCGTGACCCAGCACGCGCAGGCGATGCTGAAACACGACTGGGAGCGCGCAAAGCTCGAAACTCGGTTCTGGGCGCCATTGTCTTCGGGCTGGGCGGACCTACGGATAGCTCGTCAGCGACGCAAATACGGCGAGTACGAGCGTTCCCGGCGTGGACAGTAAGCGGCGCGGCTCAGCCAAGGCCGCAGGAGGCTGCGACGTAGGCGAGCAGCGCATCGCGCGTCGCGTCGTCGCTCGGCAGCTGCAGGGTGCGCTCGACGCCGTCGAGCACGACCTGGAAGACGAAGATCGTGCCCTGCTTGTCCTCGGCGATCGCGTGGGCGTCGCAGCGGCCGGGCCGCACGGCGAAGGCGATGGTCTGCGCGCCGCCGTCGGGCTCGATCGTCACGTCGAGCGGCACCTCGGTCGTGCGCTGCCCGGCGGCGTCCACGAGCGCCAGCAGCACCGTCGGCTCGACGGAGCGCACCTCGAGGGCCCCATCCCCCGTCGGCGTGAGGCGCAGCGAGACGGTCGCGTCGGCGCCGAGCGCGGGGTCGGGCACCGCGATCGGCAGCCATGCGACGTCGACGACGCGCTCGACGGCGAGGCGCGTGCACGGCGCGTCGGTGAGCGTGGGGATCTGGTCGTACGGGTCGCCGGGGTCGAGGCGCACCTCGGTGCCGTCGGCGAGGACGACGACGACCTCGTCGACGATCGGACCCGTGGCGCACGTCGGCTGGGGCAGCGTGCCGCGGAGGGCGCGGGATGCGCCGGCGGGGATCGTCGAGTCGTCCCCGCCGACGAGCGGCTCGACGAGCGCCGAGGATCGGTACTCGGCATGATCGACGACGACTTCCTCGTCCGAGTCGTTCGTCACGACGATGGCGACGACGCCGTCGCGCACGTCGCCGCGACCCTGCACGATCTCGGCGCTGAGCGCGGGCGGTGCCCCGCTCGTGCTACCCGGGTCCGCCTCGCCGCCTCCCGCCCCTGCGCTCGCGCACCCCGCGAGGACGAGCACCATGGCCGCGGCGAGCGCGCCGATGCCCCGGCTCCCGCTCCCACGTCCGCTCATGCTCATCCTGCGCACCCATTCAGCATCCGACAGATCTGAGGTTCTCGGCCGAATGTGACCTCACATCCGGCCGAGAACCTCACATCTGCTTGGCGACGCACAGAGTCGACCGCGCTGCCGAGCCGAGATGGAGCGGAGTCGCCAGAAGGGCCTCATCGTGATCGACGAGGCCCTTCTCGGTGGTACACCCCCCCGGGACTCGAACCCGGAACCAATCGATGAAGAGTCGACCGCGCTGCCGAGCCGAGATGGAGACGCAGAAGAGGCCCCGTCGTGATGACGGAGCCTCTTCGGTGGTACACCCCCCGGGACTCGAACCCGGAACCAATTGATTAAGAGTCAACTGCTCTGCCAATTGAGCTAGAGGTGCTCGGCGCATCGCTGCGAACCGAGGAATCACTTTACCACGATGCGAGCCGCGTGTCGGACCGGGAAGGATGGAGGCATGCCTCTCGCAGTCGGCGACCTCGCCCCGGACTTCGTCCTCCCCGCCCACGACGGCTCGCACGTGCGCCTGTCCGACCTCCGCGGGCAGCGCGTCATCCTCTGGTTCTACCCCGAGGCCATGTCGCCGGGCTGCACGCAGCAGGCGTGCGGCTTCCGGGACGCGATCGAGCCGCTGGCCGCCGAGGGGCTCACGGTGCTCGGCATCTCCCGCGACGCGGTCGAGCGCCTCGCGCGCTTCGCCGAGCGCGACGCCATCCCGTTCCCGCTGCTGAGCGACGAGGACCTGCAGGTGCATCTCGCCTACGACACGTTCGGCGAGAAGCAGCTGTACGGGCGGACGGTGCAGGGCGTGCGGCGCACGACGCTCGTCGTCGACGCCGACGGCCGCATCGAGCATGCCTTCTACAACACGAAGGCGAAGGGCCACGTCGAGATGCTGCGCAAGCGGCTCGGCTTCGCCGCCCCGGCAGCGGGCTGACGCGCCGTCAGGCGTCGATCGGGCGAACCATGGTGGTCGTGCCGAGCGTGGCGTCGCCCGTCGCGGCGCGCAACCACGCGGGATGCGCTCGCAGCACTTCGCGCCAGCCGTCCGCTCGATAGCGGCGCAGCGCCGCGGGATTGAGGTCGACGACCTCGAGGCACGGATGCCGCCCGGCACCCTGGACGTCCGCCACCACGGTGGCGAGGAGTCGCGATGCGAGCCCCATCCCGCGCAGCTCCGGCGCGAGGAACAGCGACGAGACCCAGGCGAGCTCGTCGACGCCGCAGCCGTGCGCGGCGGCGCACGCCTCCGCCGCGGTCGTCAGGCGTCCCGTCGGGTCGACGCCGCGATCGTCGCTCGCGGCCACGGTCGGCACCCAGCACGCGTGCCCGAGCGCACGCCCATCGAGCTCGACCGTCCATGCGCCGGCGGCGTCGTGCGCGTGCAGGAACTCCTCGACCGGGAACGGCAGCGAGTCCCGCACGGGGTAGCGCGTCTGCGGCTGCTGCGCCCAGAGCACGTCGACGAGCGGCGCGACGTCCTCGTCCCGTCGGCGCCGGATCGTGGCGTCCTGCGTGCGGTGCGCCGCGTCGAGGGCAGCCGTCATCGCTCGCTCACGATGCCGTGCTCGACGTGCCAGCGACGGTCGACGCGCACGGCGTCGAGCATGCGGCGATCGTGGGTCACGAGCAGCAGCGTGCCGGCGTACGACTCCAGCGCCTGCTCGAGCTGCTCGATCGCGGGCAGGTCGAGATGGTTCGTCGGCTCGTCGAGCACGAGCACGTTGACGCCTCGCGCCTGCAGCAGCGCGAGGCCCGCGCGCGTGCGCTCGCCCGGCGAGAGCTCGTCGACGGGGCGGCCGACGTGGTCGGCGCGCAGGCCGAACTTCGCCAGCAGCGTCCGCACGTCCGACTGCGACCAGTCGGGCACCTGCCGCTCGAACGCGTCCGCGAGCGGCGTCGTGCCCGCGAGGACGGCGCGCGCCTGGTCGATCTCTCCGACCGCGATGGATGCGCCGAGGCTCGCGGAGCCCTCGTCGGGTGCCTGCCTGCCCAGCAGCAGGCGCAGCAGGGTCGACTTGCCCGCACCGTTCGGTCCCGTGATGCCGATGCGGTCGCCCGCGCGGACCTCGAGCGAGAGCGGTCCGAGCACGAAGCCGCCGTCGTCGCCGTGCCGCACGACCGCGCCCGACAGGGTCGAGACGACGCTCGAGCCGCGGGGCGCCGCGGCGATCGCGAGCTCGAGCCGCCACTCCTTGCGCGGCTCCTCGACCTCCTCGAGCCGCGCGATGCGCGACTCCATCTGCCGCACCTTCTGCGCCTGCTTCTCGCTCGACTCCGTCATCGCCCTGCGACGGTTCTTGTCGTTGTCGGGCGCCTTGCGCATCGCGTTGCGCACGCCCTGGCTCGACCATTCGCGCTGCGTGCGCGCGCGGGCGACGAGGTCGGCCTTCTTCTCGGCGAACTCGTCGTACGCCTCGCGCGCATGCCGCCTCGCGGTGGCGCGCTCCTCCAGGAACGCCTCGTAGCCACCGCCGTAGACGCGGTTCGTCGACTGCGCGAGGTCGAGCTCCAGCACCGTCGTGACGCAGCGCGCGAGGAACTCGCGGTCGTGGCTCACGAGCACGATGCCGCCGCGCTGCTCGGCGACGAACCGCTCGAGCCGCTCGAGGCCGTCGAGGTCGAGGTCGTTCGTCGGCTCGTCGAGCAGCGCCACGTCGAACCGCGACAGCAGCAGCGCGGCGAGCCCGACGCGTGCGGCCTGTCCGCCGCTCAGGGAGGTCATGGCCGAGTCGGGGCCCACCGCGCCTGCCGCACCGAGCCCGAGGTCGGCGAGCACCTCCGGGAGGCGTTCGTCGAGGTCCGCGGCGCCGGACGCGAGCCAGCGCTCCAGTGCCACCGCATACGCCTCCGAGGGGTCGCGGCCGTCGGCACGGGGGCCCGAGTCGGCGAGCGCCGCCGCCGCGGCGTCCATCTCGGCCGTCGCCTGGGCGCAGCCGGTGCGGCGCGCGACGTGCTGGGCCACCGTCTCGCCGGGCACCCGCTCGTGCTCCTGCGGCAGCCAGCCGACGAACGCGTCCGAGGGGTCGGTCATGACCGTACCCGCCTGCGGCGCGTCGACGCCGGCGAGGATGCGCAGCAGCGTCGACTTGCCGGCGCCGTTGGCGCCGACGACGCCGACGACGTCGCCCGGCGCCACCGTGAGGTCGAGGCCGGAGAAGAGGGTGCGGTGGCCGTGTCCACCGGCGAGATCCTTCGCGACGAGACGCGCGCTCATCGCACGAGCTCCACCGCGGGCTCGGTCGCCTCGAACGAGTCCCACATCGTCACGGAGGACCATGCGATCGGCGCATCGGCGTAGATGGGCTCGACGACGTCCCACATCGCCTCGTGGTCGAGGCCGTAGAAGAAGACGTCGTAGACGACGCCGTCGGATCCGTTGCCGTCCAGGTAGCCGACGCCGGCGTCGACGAGCGCGACGCCCGCCTCCATCTCGAGCGTCGTGAGCGCCTCCCAGGCGGCCTCGTCGTCGGCAGCCGGCACGTCGGTGAAGGTCATGACGATCGAGGCGTCGCCCTGCACCTCCTCCGGGACGTCGTCCCAGTACTCGGCGAGCTCGTCGCCGTCGGCGAGATGCGCCGTCGGGATCGTCTGCTGCGGCGGCAGGAGCACGCAGCCGGAGAGCGCAGCGGCGGCGAGCATCGTGGTCGCGAGGGCCGCGGCGAGGCGCGCGCTCATCCGGCGTCGCCGTCGAGCTTCTCCTGCCGCTCCCGCGCGAGCCACTCGCGCGTGGGCTTCCGGAAGACGAGGATGAGCGCGGTGAGGGCGGGCACGAACATCGCGAGCGCGAGCGGCACGGGACCCTCTGCGCCGTTGAAGGTGCCGAATGCGATGCCCATCTGCAGCACCTGCCAGACGACCACGGCCGCGCGCGACCAGGAGCGGCCGTCGAGCACGCCGCGGCCCGCCTGCAGCAGGAAGAACGACAGGCCCACGAGGCACGCGCCCCAGAAGAGCCCCGCCGTCACCTCGCGCGCATCGGTGCCGATCACGGTGACGACCGACCAGATCGCCACGCCGAGGATCGCGACCGCCTCGACGAACACGATGACGGCCAGGATCGCCGCGGCGCGCGGCCGTTCGCTCAGCGCTGCATCCATCGAACCTCTTGCCCTGGTCTCGGCCGGTGTGGGAGCATTGCTCCTTGGGTCGCTGGCGACGACGCCGCCCCATCTGAGTCTTCGCGTGCTCGCCTGCACGCATGGAACCTCTCACCTCACATTACAAGGAGTGCCCCTATGGATTGGCGCGACGACGCCGCATGCCTGACGGTCGACCCGGAGCTGTTCTTCCCGATCGGCAACACGGGTCCTGCGATCGACCAGATCGAGAAGGCCAAGACCGTCTGCGCTCGCTGCCCCGTGACGGAGCAGTGCCTGCAGTACGCCCTCGAGACCAACCAGGACTCGGGCGTGTGGGGCGGTCTCAGCGAGGACGAGCGCCGCGCGCTCAAGCGTCGCGCCGCACGCGCGCGCCGCGCCAGCTGAGCCCAGCCGCTCGAACGACCGACGGGTCGGCCCCACGGGGCCGGCCCGTCGTCGCGTTCCCGGGGGCGCCCGCCGGGCGACGTCAGTCGCGGTCGAGGAAGCGCAGCGGCACCTGGATCGTGACCTCCGTGCCCTGATCGACGCGCTGGCCCCAGTCGATCGCGCCCGAGAGCTCGCCCGTGATGAGCGTCTTCACGATCTGCGTGCCGAGCCCGGATCCCACGCGACCGGCGGGCAGGCCCGAGCCGTTGTCGCAGACGCGCACCGTGAGGGTGTCGTCGTCGCGGTCGGCGTTGATGCGCACGAGGCCGTCCTGCCTGCCCTCGAGCCCGTGCTCGACGGCGTTCGTGACGAGCTCCGTGAGGGCGAGCGCGAGCGGCGTCGCGTAGGCGGAGGGCAGCACGCCGAAGGACCCGCGGCGCTCCGTGCGCACCTGCGCGTGATGGATCGAGGCGACCTCGCTCGTGAGCTTGAGCGTGCGGTCGAAGACGGCGTCGAAGTCGACCGACTGGCTGAGCCCCTCCGAGAGCGTGTCGTGCACGACCGCGATCGACGCGACGCGGCGCTCGGCGTTCACGAGCGCCTGCTGCGCCTCCTCGGAGTGCGTGCGACGCGCCTGGATGCGCAGCAGCGCCGCGACGGTCTGCAGGTTGTTCTTCACGCGATGGTGGATCTCGCGGATCGTCGCGTCCTTCGTGATGAGCGACTGCTCCTGGTGCCGCAGCTCGGTGACGTCGCGCGCGAGCACGATCGCGCCGATGCGCTCGCCGTCGCGCCGCAGCGGCACGGCGCGCAAGGAGATCGTCACCGCATGCGTCTCGATGTCGGTGCGCCACGGCGCGCGTCCGGTCACGACGAGCGGCAGCGTCTCGTCGACGTCGTGCGACTCGTCGATGACCTCGGTCGTGACCTCGGCGAGCGAGCGCCCCTCGAGCTCCTCGCGGAAGCCGAGGCGCACGAAGGCCGAGAGCGCGTTGGGGCTCGCGAACGTCACCGTGCCGGCGCTGTCGAGCCGGATGAGGCCGTCGGATGCACGCGGCGCGCCGCGGCGCGGACCGGTCGGCGCCGACTCGTCCGGGTAGTCGCCGACCGTCATCATGCCGAGCAGGTCGTCGGCGCACTGCTTGAACGTGAGCTCCTGCCTGCTTGGCGTGCGCTCGGCGACGTTCGAGTGCGTCGTGATGACGGCGACGGTCACGAGCTCCTCGCCGACGCGGCGCGCGACGGGCACGGCGCGCACGCGGGTGTCGCCGTCGGTGCCCGGCTCGGGGTGCGTCGCCTCGACGATGCGATGCGAGCGGTAGGCGTCGTCGATCTGGCTGCGCCATGCGTTCCGCACCGGCTGGCCGATGAAGTCGCGGTAGAAGAGCGTGCCGGACGACGAGGGGCGCGCATGCGAGAGAGCTACGAAGCCGTCGGGGCCCTCGGTGGGCAGCCACAGCACGACGTCGGCGAACGCGAGGTCGGCGATGAGCTGCCAGTCCCCCACGAGCCGGTGGAACCAGGGCACGTCGGGGGCCCCGGGGCGGGCGTGCTGCTCGACGAGCGTCGCGAGGGTCGTCACCTGCGTCAGCGTAGTGCGAACCGCATCCCTCGCCTGCGCGCGCCCCGTGCGGCGGCGCGCGCAGCCGTACGCGTCGGCTGCGCGGGCAGCAGGTCGACGGCGGTCGCCTGCATCGCCCGCCGCAGTCGCGAGCGCCCAGCGACCTCGATGAGCGGGCGAGCCGACAGCAGCGCGGCGTCGACGGCGCCCTGGTCGAGCGGCCACTGCGCGCTCGGCGCGATGCCGCCGAAGCGCTGCAGCGTCTGCGCGACGCTCGTGGCGGGTGCGAGCCCGGCGCCGCCGGTGCGCACCTTGTTCACGACCACGGCGATGCGGTCCGACGGCACGACGTCGACGAGGTCAGGGTACGCGCGCAGCAGCCGCGTCATGCCGATGGGGTCGCCGCTCGCGACGGCGACCACGCGGTCGGCGGCGCGCAACGCCGCGATGGTGGCGGCGTTGCGGCGCGGCCCGAAGACGTCGCTGGAGATCTCCTCGTCGCGCTCGAGGCTCGACGCGACGTCGACGATCGTCCAGTCCACCCAGTCGCGGCAGGCGTCGAGCACGCCTGCGACGCGATCCGCCGCGAGCTCGGGCCAGCGCCCGGCCCGCGTGATGCCCGTGAGCACCTGCACGTCGCCGAGCGCGGTCTGCAGCGTCTGCGCGACGCGTCCGAGCTCGTCGACCGTGAGGCTGCCGGTGCGCACGAGTCGCGCGGCGGCGGCGAACCCCGGCGCCTCGTCGAGCAACCCGAGCGCCGGCGCGATGGATGCGGCATGGCTGTCGGCGTCGACGAGCGCGACCCGCTGGCCGCGAGCGGCGAGCTCGGTCGCGAGCCCGATGGCCGCCGTGGTACAACCGGGTGCGCCCGCCGGTCCCCATACCGTGAGCACGCGCCCCCGCGGCCGCTGCTCGCGGCTCGCGTGCGGCGAGACGATCGCCCATTCGATCGCCGGGAAGCCGTCGGCGAAGCGCACCGACTCGACGCCGAATGCACGCGCCGCGCCCGCGTCCGCGGCGTCGTCGACGACGGCGAGCACGCGCACGCCCCTGGCGTCGCATGCGCGCACGAGCTCGCCGTCGAGGTGCGGCGCCGTCGGCGACACCAGCACGGCGTCGACCTCGACGTGCGCGAGCCGCTCGACGAGCTCGCTCGCCCGCGCGGCACGGACGGCGACGCGGTGCCCGTGCCGCCTGGCGAGCTCCGCGAGCGCGTCCTCGCGCTCGAGCGGCGCCGAGATCGCGAAGGTCGTCACGGCGTCACCGCGGTCGCGACGGGCACGACGTGGACGGCGTGCGCGTTGGCGACGGCGTCGAGCACGCCCGCGACATCCTCGCGCGGCACGAGCACCTCGAGCCGCACCGCGTCGTCGGCGATGATGCCGTCGTCCTCCACGAGGCCCACGACGATCGCGTCGGCCACGAGCACCGTCGCAGCCTCGAACGCACCCTGCTCGCCCGGCGGCGCCGCCCACACGTCGACGACGCTGCCCTCCGCGACGCTCGAGGCGAGGCCCCCGTCGAGCGCGAGCACGACGGTCGCGAGGTCGACGGACTCGGGATCGCCGAGCGCGGTCAGCGGCAGCGCCTCGCCCGCACCGACGGGCGAGACGACGACGAGGCCCTCGGGCGTCGCCGCGGCGGACAGGTACGCGTCGGTCGCGCCCTCCATGCGCAGCTCGGTCGCCACGACGTCGTCGGCACCGATGACGTCGCCGGGCAGCAGCGTCTCGCTCGCGACCCACACCGTCGTCGAGCGGCTCGTCGACTGGACGAGGAGCCACACCCCGACGATCGACGCCACCACGAGGGCGGCTCCGATCGCGAGCCGCGGGTCGAGCCATGCGCGTCGCATCCGATTCCTCCTGCCGTCGAGCGCACCCGGGTGGGTGCGTGCAGGTACCGTGCCAGAGCGCGGCCGACGCCCGTCGCGGCTGTCCACAGCCGACGCGCTCTCCACAACCCCCGATCCCGCCCAGCGCGTCGAGGAGCATCATGGGTGCCGTGATCGAGCGCCGCTTCCTCAGCGCCGCGGACGCCGCCGAGATGCTCGGGGTGGAGCCGCGGGACGTCGTCGCGCTCGTCGACTCCGGCTCGCTGCCCGGCATCCGCGTCGCGGGCGGCTGGCGCATCGAGCTCGCGGTGCTGCAGTCGTGGATCGACGAGCAGTACGAGGCGCAGCGGCGCGGCGCGCTGTGGCAGGAGTCGCAGACCGCGTCGATCGCCGATCTCTTCGGCCACGACCGACGCCGCTGACGCCGGCCCTCGGACTACGGCAGGCGCACCCAGTCGATCGCCGCGAAGGGCACGAGCTCGACGCCGACCACGTGGCGCGGGTGCCGGGTCGTGCCCGCCTCGTGGATCGCGAGGTCGAGATGGTCGCGTGCCACGCGATCGATCGTGCCGTGCAGCGGCGCGGGGCATCGCACCTCGACGGCTGCGCGCCGCCGCGAGAGGTCGCGCAGCGCGAAGCCGAGGCTGAGGCGCGCCGCGAGCGGAGGCGGCGCACCGTGCGGCGCGGGCGCGGATGCGAGGGACCGCGTCACCGCGTCGTCGTCGAGCCGCACCCCCGCGATGGAGCGCATCGGCACGATGCAGCCGGCGCCGTCGCCGCCGACGTCGCGGATCGTGCCGCTCAGCCAGTCCCTGCCGACCGCGAGTCGCTCGATGCGCAGCCGCTCGCCAGACCGCAGGCGCAGGTCGAGCGAGCGGGGCGCGGCGCGCAGCCGTTCGACGAGCTCGAGCCTGCCGACGCGGAAGCGCTCCTCCTCGGCGAGGGTGTCGCGCTCGTGCGCTCCCAGCTCGGCCTCGAGCTGGCTCTCGAGGTCGTCGAACAGGTCGTCGAAGCGCACGCGCCGACGCTAGCCGCCGGGGCGGCAGCGCCCGTCGCGCTGTCCACAGTCCCCTGGCCGTCGGCGGGCGCGATTGTCCACAGATGGGGAGTCCTGCCCATTCCCAGCATCCGCGAGCCGGTCTACGGTGTGCGCCACGACCCAGGACACGAGGAGCAGAGCACATGCCACGGGCGAGGATGTCGGCCGCAGCGCTCGACGAGTACTTCGACTACCAGCCGTGCTCGACCCGGGATCTGCCCGATCCGACGCCCCTCGTCGAGAACCTCACGCGCTGCGTCATCGAGGTGCTCCTCGGCGCCCGCGAGGTCGAGCAGCTCGCGCGCTGGGTCACCGAGGACACCTACCTGCATCTCGCACGACGATCGATCGCGGCGCGACGGGCACGGGCGCTGCGACGGCAGCAGCCCATCCGCGCGCACTACGACGTGGGACCCGTCGTCGTCACGCACCCCGGCGACGGCGTCGTCGAGGCGACGGCGATCGTGCGCTCCCCCGGCCGCACGCGCGCCGTGGCGATGCGGCTCGAGGGCCTCGACGAGCGCTGGCGTGCGACCGCCGTGCACGTGCTCTGACGGCGTCAGCCCTGGCGGCCGCCCGGCTCCGGCGTCGACGGCTCGACGGGCGAGGATGCGGCGACGCCGCCCTCGCCGTCCCTCGGCGCCTCGGCGTCCGCATCCGCCTGCTCGGCGGCGATCTGCGCGCGCACCTCCTCGCGGTACCGCACGCGCCGCACGCGGCGGTTCATGTCGAACAGCAGGAAGCACACGATCACCGCGACGACGGCCGTCGCGACGAAGCCGATGACGCCCGGCGTCACCGAGTCGGGGTCGTAGCCCTGCGCGGTCGTGGCGAGCCTGGCGAGCATGGTGGTCACTCCTCGTCGATCCCTGCGAACAGGTCGGTCTCGGGCAGGGTCTCGCCCACGGTCGAGCGCACGAGCTCGTAGTCCTCGGTCGGCCATGCGCGGCGCACGACGTCGTGCGGCCAGAAGAAGTACGGGGTGTCGGGTGCGACCTGGCTCGCATGCGCGCGCAGCGCGGCGTCGCGAGCGTCGAGGTGGTCGCTCACGTCGACGCGCGTCGTCACGCGCGGCGTGCGGTCGCGCATCCACTCGGCCATCTCGCGGATGCGCTCGATGCGATCCGACTCGGGGTCGTGCAGCTCGTAGTCCGCGAGGTACGCCTCGACCTTGTCGGACGACGACATGCGGTCGTAGTAGACCTTCGACACGGCCCACGGCTCGCCGAGCTCCGGGCTCGCGTCGCTCGCGGCGTGCTCGATCGCCCACATCGTGATCTCGTGGCAGCGGATGTGGTCGGGATGCGGGTAGCCGCCGCGCTCGTCGTACGTGACGACGACCTGCGGGCGCAGCCGGCGGATGATGCGCACGAGCGGTCGGCCGGAGACCTCGACGGGGATCGTCGCGAACGACAGCGGCCGCACGGGCTCGCCCTCGTCGGGCAGCCCGGAGTCGACGTAGCCGAGCCAGATGTGATCGATGCCCAGGGCCTCCTGCGCGCGCCGCATCTCGACGCGTCGGAGCCCCGCCATGTCGCGCGCGGCGTGCACGGTGTCGGCGAACGCCTCGTTGAGCACGTCGCCGGACTCGCCGCCCGTGCAGCTCACGACCGTCACCTGCGCGCCCTCGGCGGCGTACCGCGCCATGGTGCCCGCACCCTTGCTCGACTCGTCGTCGGGATGCGCGTGCACGCTCAGCAGGCGACGCATGGCTCCTCCGCTCGCGAGGCTAGGCTGGGATCGGGACCCAACGATCCTCCCACGGAACCGCCGACATGACCGACCTCGCAGCCCGCTACGGCCGCACCCCGGAGCGTCGGCGTCGCGATCGCATCATCGGCGTCTCCGTCGCCGTCGGCATCGTGCTCGTCATGCTCGCGTGGGTCGTATGGGGCGGCCTGGCGGACCCGCGCGGAACGATCGACGCGCAGGACACCGGCTCGACCCGCATCGACGAGCACGCCATCCGCATCGACTTCACCGTCACCGTCGAGCCGGGCACGCCCGTGCGCTGCGCCGTGAACGCGTTCGACCAGAACCACACGACGGTGGGCTGGGTCGAGCTCGACGTCGAGCCGTCCGACCGCTGGACGACGGGCCAGAGCGTGCTCGTGCGCACCGCCGACGAGGCGATCGGCGGATTGGTCTACCGCTGCTGGCTGCGATAGGGTCGTCGCCAATGCCGGTCCGCTCGGACCGGCATCCCGCATATCCAGAGAGGCTCCCATGCCCGACACCACGGAGACCTGGCTGACCCAGGAGGCCTACGACCGCCTCCAGGCAGAGCTCGACAACCTCACCGGGCCGGTGCGCAACGAGATCGCGAAGCGCATCGAGGAGGCCCGCGACGAGGGCGACCTCAAGGAGAACGGCGGCTACCACGCGGCGAAGGACGACCAGGCGCAGGTCGAGGCCCGCATCGCGCAGGTCACGCACCTGCTGCGCACCGCCAAGGTCGGCGAGGCGCCCGCGGCGAACGGCGTCGTCGAGCCCGGCACGGTGGTGAAGGCGTCGATCGCCGGCTCCAAGCAGACGTTCCTCGTCGGCAACCGCGAGATCCACGAGGCCGGCGACGACCTCGACGTCTACTCGGAGTCGAGCCCCATCGGCGCCGCCGTGCTCGGCCTCAAGATCGGCGAGACGACGACGTACACCGCGCCGAGCGGCAAGGAGATCGAGGTCGAGATCCTCGACGTCGAGACGTACCGCGGCGCCTGACGCGCACGACGACGACGGCCGCCCGCATCGCGCGGGCGGCCGTCGTCGCATGCGCAGGCGAGCAGCGCCCTGCTAGATCTCGTGCGGCTCGTAGCCGGCGCGACGCAGCGCCTCGAGCAGCCGCTGCGCGTGCTCGGGGCCGCGCGTCGTCACCGACAGCTCGATCGCGACCGCGTTGATCTGCGTCCACTCGTTGTGGCGCGTGTGGAGCACCTCGACGACGTTCGCCTGCTCGTCGGAGAGGATCTGCGCGATGATCGCGAGCTGGCCGGGCCGGTCCGGCAGGTCCATGCGGAACCGCAGGTAGCGCTGGGACGCGACGAGGCCGCGACCGATGACGCGCTCGAGCACCATGGGGTCGACGTTGCCGCCCGAGACGATCGCGACCGTCGAGCCCGCATCGCGCACGGCTCCCGTCATGATCGCGGCGGTCGTGACGGCGCCCGCGGGCTCGGCGACGAGCTTCGCACGCTCGAGCAGCGCGATGATGGCGCGCGCGATGTCGTCGTCGGCGACCGTGACGACCTCGTCGACGCAGGCGCGGATGATCTCGAACGGCAGGTCGCCCGGACGCGCGACCGCGATGCCGTCCGCGATCGTCGGCATCGTGTGGATCGTCGTGGGCGCGCCGTGCGCGAGCGAGGGCGGATAGGCGGCGGCGCCCTCCGCCTGCACGCCGACGACGCGGATCCGGCGCCCGAGCTCGGCAGCGCGCTGCTTCGCGGCGGAGGCGACACCCGCCGCGAGGCCGCCGCCGCCGATCGGCACGAGGATCGTCTCGACGTCGGGCTGCTCGTCGAGGATCTCGAGGCCGAGCGTGCCCTGGCCGGCGATGATGTCGTGGTGGTCGTAGGGCGGCACGAACGTCGCCCCCGTCTCGGCGACGTGCGCGACGGCCGCCTGCAGCGCCGACTGGAAGTCGAGGCCGCGCAGCTCGATGCGCGCGCCGTAGTCGCGCGTCGCCTGCACCTTCGGCAGTGCGGCGCCGAGCGGCATGAAGATCGTGGAGCGGATGCCGAGCTCGGAGGCGGCGAACGCCACGCCCTGCGCGTGGTTGCCGGCCGAGGCGGCGACGACGCCGCGCTCGCGCTGCTCCTCGCTCAGCTTCGAGAGCATGTTGTACGCGCCGCGGAGCTTGTAGGCGCCGGTGCGCTGCAGGTTCTCGCACTTGAGGTGCACCGTCGAGCCGAGCATGCCCGACAGGTGGCGCGAGAGCTCGAGCGGCGTGCGCTGGATAGCGGGCGCGACCGTGCGCTGCGCGTCGCGGAACTCCGCGAGCGAGGGGCCGGGGATGGTGCCCAGCGCGTCGAGCGACGTCATGCGGTCGGCACCTCCGAGACGTCTCGCGGGCGCGGGTTCGTGCGCCACGCGCCAGTCGCGATCGTCGTGATCGCGACGTTGAGGAAGGCGACGACGGGCACCGCGAAGAGCGCGCCGGGGATGCCGGCGACGATCGAGCCGCCCGCGACGGCGAGCACGACCGCGAGGGGATGCACCTTGACGGCCGAGCCCATGATGAACGGCTGCAGCACGTGGCCCTCGATCTGCTGCACGAGCAGCACGATGCCGAGCATGATGACGGCCGGGATCGGGCCGAGCGCGATGAGCGCGACGAGCACGGCGATCGCGCCCGTCGTGACGGCGCCGACGACGGGGATGAACGAGCCGAGGAACACGAGCACCGCGATCGGCACGACGAGCGGGAAGCCGCCGTAGAAGAGCCCGAGGATGAAGGCGCCGAGCCCGATGCCGACGGCGTCGATCGCGGCGACGAGCACCTGCACGCGCACGAAGTTGCCGAGCGTCACCCAGCCCGCGCGTCCGCTGCCGTCGACGGCCTGGCGCGCGCGCCGCGGGAAGATGTGGACAATCCAACGCCAGATGCGCGCACCGTCATAGAGCAGGAAGATCGTCGCGAAGATCGTCAGCAGCATGCCGACGAGCAGATGCCCGAGCGACGAGCCGACGGAGAGCGCCCCCGACAGGATCTGCTGCGAGTCCTGCTGGATCGCGTCGACGACCGCGCCGGTGTAGCGCGAGATGTCGCGCTCGGTGAGATGCAGCGGCGACTCGAGGAGGAGCTGCCGCAGCCCGTCGTACGAGGCCAGCGCGCGACGCTGCAGGTCGGGGTAGCCGCCGCGGATCTGCGACACGGCGAGCCAGAACAGCGCCGTCACCGCGGCGAGCAGCAGCACGACCGCGACCGCGACCGCGAGCCCGCGCGGCCAGCGATGTCGCTGCAGCCACTCGACGAGCGGGATCATGAGCGCCGTCAGCAGCGCCGCGACCATGAGCGGGATGACGATGATGCGCAGCTGCGCCACGAGGAAGAGGAGCGCGGCGAGCGCGAGGCCGACGACGAGCAGGCGCCACGACCACGCGCTCGCGATGCGGAGCCCGGGCGGCACCGTGTCGGCGCCGCTCGGCACGCCGCCCGCGGCGGGGCGCGTCGGCGCATCCCCGCGATCGCGCCCGCCGAACAGCCTCATGGGGCATGAGCCTAGCGACGCGCGTGCTCGCATCCGCACATGCGTCGTCCCTGCACGGGCGATGAGCGTCGGTGGCGCGCCGTAGGGTCGAGGGCATGGCGCGAGCACGGCTGTCGGCGGCGGAGGCCAGGCGCGTCGCGTTCGCGGCGCAGGGATTCGGAGCGCGACCGTCGTCGGTGGGCACGCGCCAGCTCTCGGGCGCCCTCGCGCGGCTGCGGCTGCTGCAGCTCGACACGGTCAACGTCTTCGAGCGCAGCCACTACCTGCCGATGCTCGCCAGGCTCGGCGCCTACGACCGCGCCCTGCTCGATCGGCTCGTCGTGCACGACCGCCAGCCGAGGCGCCTGGGCCGCACGACGGAGCTGTGGGCGCACGAGGCGGCGATCGTGCCGGTGGAGGACGTGCCGCTGCTGCGCTTCCGCGCCGAGCGCTTCCGCGCGAAGCCCAGGAACGCCGCCTTCCTCGCGCAGCACGCGAGGCTCGTCGACGAGCTGCGCGCCAGCATCCGCGATCGCGGCCCCTCGACGGTCGGCGAGCTCGAGCATCCGTCCAACGTGCGGGGTCCGGGCGGCTGGTGGGATCGCGGCGACGCGTACCACGCGGTCCACGCGATGTTCCGCGCCGGCGACCTCGTGGTGCTCGGGCGGCGACGGTTCGAGCGCGTCTACGACCTCGCCGAGCGGGCGCTGCCGGCCGCGCTGCAGCACGCGATGCCCGAGGAGGTGGCGACGGTCGAGCTCGTGCGGCGCGCGGCGGTCGCCCTCGGCGTCGGCACGGTCGACGACCTGCGCGACTACTACCGCCTCGCCTACCTCGCCGACGCGAGGCGAGCCGTCGAGCAGCTGGTCGAGGCGGGCGAGCTCGTGCCGGTGACGGTCGAGGGATGGGGTGCACCCGCCTACCTGCATGCCGAGCAGCGCATCCCCCGCACGATCGACGCGACGTCGCTGCTGTCGCCCTTCGACCCCATCGCCTGGCACCGGCCGCGCGCCCTGCGCATGTTCGACTTCCACTACCGCATCTCGATCTACACCCCGCCCGAGGAGCGGGAGCACGGCTACTACGTGCTGCCGGTGGTCGTGGGCGACGCGATCGTCGGGCGCATGGATCTCAAGAGCGATCGGCGCGCGGGCGTGCTGCGCGTGCAGCACGCGCACGTCGAGCCCGCGTTCGCCGATCGCGCGGGCGAGCTCGCGGCGCGCATCGCGCCGCGCGTGCTCGAGGCCGCGGCGTGGCAGGGGCTCGAGGCCGTCGCCGTCGCGGGGCCTGGCACGTGGGCGCCGGCGCTGCGCGCGACGCTGCGATCCTGACGGCTCGGCCTTCGGGCTAGAACGCGATGCGCGGCGGCTCGGCGGTGCCGCCGCCCGCCTCCTCGAACTGCGGCTCGGGGATGCGGCCGGCGTACAGCGACGTCGGGAAGCGCTTGCGCAGCGCCTCGCCCTCGCGCGTCGCGGCGTTGACCGCCCGACGCTCCTGCTGGACGCGGTCGTTCGCACGTGCGACGTCGGCCGGCTCCCCGCTCGTGGCAGCCGCGGCGGCGCGCGCCTCCTCGAGGCGGGCGCGCGCGGCGACGATCTCGTCGCGCGCCCGCGAGACCTTCCGCCCGGCGACGATCTGCCACGCCACGACGGCGAGCACGATGACGACGATCGCGGCGACGACGGCGAGCGTGATGGTGTCGAGCGGCATGGCTCCCAGGCTACCGGCGGCGCTCAGCCGATCGTGCGGCGGAGGTACGGGTTGTCGAAGGTGCGGTCGGGGTCGAGGCGGTCGCGCACGGCGCGGAA
The DNA here is from genome assembly GCF_005484985.1 of Agrococcus sp. SGAir0287. Classification (NCBI taxonomy): domain Bacteria; kingdom Bacillati; phylum Actinomycetota; class Actinomycetes; order Micrococcales; family Microbacteriaceae; genus Agrococcus; species Agrococcus sp. SGAir0287. The sequence continues at coordinate 875,185 of NZ_CP027942.1, read as the reverse complement.
GGCCGCGAGCGTCGGCAACGCCGGCTCGAGGTCGGCCGCGGTGCGCGTGTGCAGCTTGCCCCAGTGCGGCCTGCCGCCGTGGTCGACGAGCACGCGCTCGACCTCGGCGAAGTGCTCGCGCGGGTCCTCGCGCCAGTACCGGTGCACGGCGACGTAGCCGGTCTCGCGTCCGTGGGCGGTGGAGAGCAGCGCGTCGTCGCCCGCGACGGCGCGCACCTCGACGGGGAAGGTGATGCGCCAGCCGCGGCGCTCGACGAGCGCGCGCATCGCGCGGAACGCGCTCGGCACCGCGTCGAGCGGCATCCCGTACTCCATCTCGCGGAATCGCACGCGTCGGGGCGCGACGAAGACGCGGTCCGAGCGATCGCGCACCTCGGGGCCGGCGAACTGCGTCGACGCGACCCGCGCGAGGCCCGGCGCGAGCGAGGGCACGGCGGCGGCCGCCGCGCACAGCACGCCCCAGGCGCCGTTGGCGAGCACCTCGCGCTCGACGACCCTGCGCACGACGCCCGGGCCCATCGGCGGCGCGTCGGCGGGCCCGCGCGTGCGGGTCATCGTGATGGCCACGTCCGTGCCGTGGAACCAGTACCACTCGACGTGGTCGCCGCCGGCCGCGCGCTCGCGCCACGCCTCGAGCACGGCCTCGAGCGGCTCGACGCGCTCGACGGCATGCAGCGTGAACGCGGGCGAGCACCGCAGCGTGACGTCGACGAGCACCCCGAGGGCGCCGAGGCCGAGCCGGACGGCCGGCAGCAGCTCGGGATGCTCGCTGCCGCTCACGCGCAGCACCTCCCCCGTCCCCGTCACGAGCGTCGCCGCGACGATCGTCGATCCGATGGAGCCGAATGCGAGACCCGTGCCGTGCGTGCCGGTCGAGACGGCGCCGGCGAGCGTCTGCCGGTCGATGTCGCCCATCGACTCGAGCGCGAGCCCGTGCGGCGCGAGCAGGTCGCCGATCGCGTGCAGCGGCGTGCCGGCGGCGAACGTCGCCTCGCGCCGCGCGGCATCGACCGCGAGGAGGCCCGAGAGCCGCGCGAGGTCGAGCTGGATGCCGGGCGCGACGGCGACGGCCGAGAACGAATGGCCTGCGCCGACGGGCTTCACCCGCGCGCCCCGCTCGTGGGCTGCGCGCACGATGCCCGCGACCTCGTCGGCGTCCTCCGGCCGCAGCACCGCGGTCGGCGTCGCACGCTGCGAGCGCGCCCAGTTCCGCCACGTCATCGTGCGCTCACCGGAACGTGCGGCCCTCGCCGCGGTAGGTGGGCACGGCTGCGATCGTGGCGTCGCCGTCGACGACGTGCAGCGCGTCGACGTGCTCGCACGCCTCGCCGGCCTTCGCATGGCGCATCCAGACTCGGTCGCCGATGCGCAGATCGCGCGCCGCATCGCCGCGCACGGGCGTCTGCACCTCGCCGAAGCCCTCGCGCGCGAGCGTGGCGAGCCCGCGCGGCCAGGCGATCGTCGGCTGCCGGTCGGCGCCGACGGGGCCGGACGCGATCCATCCGCCCGACTGCAGCGTCGCGACGTCGGCGCTCGGGCGGCGCACGACCGGCAGCGCGATCGCGAGCGCCGGCGCCGGCTGGAAGCCGCGGTAGCCGTCGAAGAGCCCCGGCCCGAAGAGCCCGGAGCCCGCGGCGACCTCCGTGACGGCCGGCTCGGCGCTCGTGCGCTCGAGCGACCCCGTGCCGCCGCCGTTGACGAACGCGAGGTCGGCGATGCGTCGCACGCGCGCGACGGCGTCGGCACGGCGCTCGGCGAGCTCGGCCGCCGAGACGCGCTGCATCGCGCGCACGACGGCGCTCGCCGCGTCGCCGACGCCGGCGATCTGCCCCTCGTAGGCCATGACGCCGACGAGGGAGAAGCCGGGCCGATCGGCGACGACGCGGGCGAGGGAGTCGAGGTCCGCAGCGGCGTGCACGGGCGAGCGCCGCGGTCCGACGTGGCCGAGCGGTCCGCGCCACGACGCGTCGAGCTCGAGCGCGACGCGGATCGTCGCACGCGTGCGCGGCGCGGCGACGGCGTCGACGAGGTCGAGCTGCGCGGGATCGTCGACCATGATCGTCACGCGGCTCGCGAGGCGCTCGGATGCCGCGAGCGCGGCGATCGCCGCCCGGTCGACGCTCGGGTAGCCCACGACGACGTCGTCGCACGTCTCCGCGAGCCACAGCGCCTCGGACAGCGTGTAGGCGAGGATCCCGTGCCAGCCGGGCTGCGCGAGCACGGCGTCGAGCACGGCGCGGCATCGCACCGACTTCGACGCGACGCGGATGGGCGTGCCCGACGCGCGCCGCACGAGGTCGGCGGCGTTCGCTGCGAGGGCCGACAGCGACAGCGCGGCCAGCGGCGCGTCGAGGTCGCGGGTGGCAGCATCCATCGACGGCCAGTGCGCGTCGGCGTCGAAGGGGGACGCGGCGGCGAGGTCGAGCATCCTCGCACCCTATGCCCGCCACTACTCCTCACGCGTCGCATCCGTCAATGCCCGCTCCGCCCGCGCGGGCGAGGTCTAGGAACGTATGCGGACGCCGCGCACGTGCGACGCCCCAGCCAGGTCACGACGAGGGACGGGGAGACGATGACGTCGACGGACGCGAAGGCGAAGGAGCACCGGTCGCTCGTGCCGGCCAGGATGGACCGGCTGCCGTGGTCGAGGTTCCACTGGATGATCGTCGTCGGGCTCGGGTTCTCGTGGATCCTCGACGGCCTCGAGGTGCAGATCGTCGCGGCGAACGGCTACGCGCAGACGCTCGGCATGGATGCGCAGGAGGTCGGTCTCGCCGGCACGTGCTACCTGCTCGGGCAAGTGTTCGGCGCCCTCGTCTTCGGCCGGCTCGCGGATCGGCTGGGCCGCAAGAACCTCTTCCTCGTGTCGCTCGGCGTCTACCTGCTGGGCTCGGCGATCGCGGGTCTGTCGTTCGCGCCGTGGTTCTTCTACATCTGGCGCTTCGTCGCCGGCGCCGGCATCGGCGGCGAGTACGCGGCGATCAACTCGGCGATCGACGAGATCATCCCCGCGAGGTACCGCGGCCGCGTCGACATCGCCATCAACGGCACGTACTGGGGCGGTGCCGCGCTCGGCGCCGTCGCCTCGTCGTTCTTCCTGAACACCGACTACTTCAGCCAGGATCTCGGCTGGCGGCTGTCGTTCTTCATCGGCCCCGTGCTCGGCCTCCTGCTCATCTACCTGCGCCGCCACATCCCCGAGAGCCCGCGCTGGCAGATGACCCACGGCCGCGAGGAGGAGGCGGAGCGGAACGTCTCCGAGATCGAGGACCGCATCCGCGCCGAGGGCAAGCAGATCGGCGACGTCGACGAGACGAAGGCCATCACGGTGCGGGAGATCGGCCGCGTGCCGTTCACGACGATCGCCAAGGTCCTCTTCCGCGAGTACCCGCGGCGCACGTTCGTCGGCATCACGATGATGGTGACGCAGTCCTTCCTGTACAACGCGATCTTCTTCACGTACGCGCTCGTGCTCGAGAACTTCTACGACACGCCGCCCGCGACGGCGTCGCAGTACTTCATCGCGTTCGCCCTCGGCAACCTCACCGGCGCGCTCGTGCTCGGGCGGCTCTTCGACACCTGGGGCAGGCGACGGATGCTGTTCGGCACGTACGTGCTGGCCGGTCTCATCCTGCTCGTGTCGGCGTTCCTGTTCCGCGCCGACGTGCTCGACGCGACGACGCACACGATCTTCTGGTGCGCGTCGTTCTTCTTCGCCTCGGCGGGCGCGTCGGCCGCCTACCTCACGGTGTCGGAGATCTTCCCGCTCGAGCTGCGCAGCCAGGTGATCTCGTACGTGTTCTCCATCGGCCAGGCCGTCGGCGCGGCGGCACCGGTGCTCTACGGCACGCTCATCGGCGACGGCACCGATCGCGATCCGCTCTTCTGGGGCTACGTGCTCGGCTCGTGCGTCATGATCGCGGGCGGCGTCATCTGCGGCATCTTCGGCGTGAGCGCGGCCGGCCGCTCGCTGGAGGACGTCACGGCGCCCCTCTCGCTCGTGCAGGGCGCCGAGAGCGGAGTGACGCCGGACGGGTCGGCGCCGGACGGCGCCGGATCGGGCGCGGCGCGCCGGGAGGGTGGGCGCTCCTAGTGCGTCCGACGCGGGGCGGGTGACGCCTGGGACTGGCCCCTGGGAGCCCGGCGGACCCGCTGATAGCGTCGCTACCATGCGCGGCGCTGGCCTGCTCGTCGACGAGGACGCCCACGAGATCTGCACGGTCGTGCCCACCGAGATGGGCGACCTCCAGGCGATCCTCCACGTGCCGGACGACGCGCCCCTGCCCGGACTCGTGCTCGTCGACGGCGCCGACGACGGCGACCGCTACGGATGGGGCGGCCGGCCGGCGTGGCTCGCGGATGCCGGAGCCGTGGTGCTGCGCCACGACAGACCCGGATGCGGCGGCTCGCCCGGCGACTGGCGCTCGCAGACGCTCGAGGATCGCGCGCACGAGTCCCTCGACGCCGCGCGCGTGCTGCGCGGCCGCCCCGCGACCGCCGGGCAGCCGATCGGGCTCTACGGCGTCGGGCAGGGCGGCTGGGTCGCGCTGCTCGCCGCGACGCTCGATCCGACCCTCGTCGACTTCGTCATCGTCCAGTCGGGGCCGGCGACCTCGCCGCGCGAGCACGAGCGGGAGCGGCTCGAGCGCGCGCTCGTGCACGCGGGCCTCGAGGGACGCGCGCTGGCCTCGGCGCTGGCCTGGGTCGACGAGCGCTCGCGGCTCGTCGCGAGCGACGTGCCCATCGAGGACGTCCTCGCGCTGCAGCAGCGCTACGAGCACGAGCCCTGGTTCCCCGTCGTGCGGCGCCCATACGACGACGCGGCGTCGCTGCGTCGCCTGCGCGGCATCCTGACGTACGACTCGAGCACGGTGCTGCCGCTCGTGCGCTGCCCCGTGCTCGTGCTGCTGGGCGCCGCGGATCCCACGTTCTCGATCCACGCGAGCATCGCCGCGTACGGGCAGCGGCTGCTGCCGAACGCGCGATCGGGCGGCGCGGTGCTGCCGGACGCGGATCAGGGGATGTTCGTCGCCGCCCCCGCGGACGGCGTCGACCGCCGATCGCAGCTCGCGCCCGCCTACCTGCCGCTCGTCTCGGCGTTCCTCGCCGACCAGCGCCGCTGAGGCGAGCGGCGCGCACGCGGCCCGACGACGAGAGGGCCGGCACCGATCACGGTGCCGACCCTCGTCGTGAGGTCGGGGCTCAGGCCTTCGTCGCTGCCTTCTCGTCGGCTGCCTCGGCGGCCGCCTTCTGCTCCTCGGCCTTCGCCGGCTGCGTGTCGGCGATCGGCGCGGCCTTCGGCGCCTCGACGGCGTCGGACGCGGGCTTCGGCCGCGAGGCGAACTCCTCGAAGACCTCGCGCGGCGTCTCGCGCATCGCGAGCTGCACGTCGTCGCGGCCGAGCACGAAGCCGCCCATCCAGTCGCCGAACACGCGCAGCTTGCGCTCCCACATGGGCATCGCGAGGCCGTGGTAGCCGCGGTGCGCGAGCCAGGCGAGCGGACCGGTGAAGCCGATCTTGCCCTTCTGGAACGCACCCTGGCCGAGGCCGAGGCCCGCGACGGCGCCCTGGTTGGCGTGGATGTACTCGCGGGGAGCCTCGCCGCGCAGGGCTGCGGCGACGTTCTTGGCGAGCAGCTTGCCCTGACGCACGGCGTGCTGCGCGTTGGGCACGCAGAAGCCGCCGGGGCCGGGGGTCTTCGACACGTCGGGCACGGCTGCGACGTCGCCGGCGGTCCAGGCGTTCGCCACGATCTCGTCGCCGTCGACGACCTGGAGCGTCGTCTTCGCCGTGACGCGGCCGCGCTCGTCGAGCGGCAGGCCCGTCTTGCGCACCATCGGGTTCGCCATGACGCCGGCCGTCCAGATGATGAGGTCCGACTCGAACGTCTCGCCGGTGGAGAGCTCGACGATGCCGTCGACGGCCGACTTGAGCTGCGTGTCCAGGTGGACGTGCGCCTCGCGCGCCTCGAGCTGCGCGACGACCTTCTTCGCCGTCTCGAGGCTGACCTCGGGCATGATGCGCCCCATCGCCTCGATGAGGTGGAAGTGGATGTCGTCCATCGTGATCGACGGGTACAGCTCGATGAGGCTCGTCGCGAGCGAGCGCAGCTCGGCGAAGACCTCGATGCCGGCGAAGCCGCCGCCGACGACCACGACGGTCAGCAGGCGCGTGCGCTCGGGGCCCTCGGGCAGCACGGAGGCGCGTGCGAAGTTCGCGATGAGGCGGTCGCGCACGGCGGCGGCCTCCTCGATCGTCTTCATGCCGATCGCGACGTCGGCGACGCCCGGGATCGGGAAGGTGCGCGAGACGGCACCGGCGGTGAGCACGAGCTCGTCGTACTCGAGGTCGAACGGCTCGCCGTCCTCGGGCGAGATCGTCGCGGTCTTCGCCGTGTGGTCGATGGCCGTGACGCGCGCCGTGATGACGGCGGTGCGCTTCAGGTGCTTGCGCAGCGAGACGACGGCGTGGCGGGCCTCGATGCTGCCTGCCGCGACCTCGGGCAGGAAGGGCTGGTACGTCATGTACGGCAGCGGGTCGACGACGGTCACCTCGGCCTCGCCGCGGCCGAGGATCTTCTCCAGGCCGAGCGCGGTGTAGAAGCCGGCGTAGCCACCGCCGACGATGAGGATGCGTGTGGTCACGATGAATGGGCTCTCTGCTCGTGGGAGGGGTGCTTGCGCACCTCCGATGGTACCCCTGCCCGGATGCGGGTCAGGACTCGCCCTCTACCGCATCCGCCTCGGCCGTCGCCCTGGGCCTGCTGCACGTGCAGGTCTCGGGCTGCCACTCGCTGAGCGCGAGCGCTGCGTCGCCGATGGGGTTGACGCCCGGACCTGCTGCGAGCGCGTGGGCGAGCAGCGCGTGGAGGCACTTGACGCGCGTGGGCATGCCGCCGGCGCTGATGCCGTCGATCTCGGGGACCTCGCCGTGCTCGGCCCGCTCGGCGAGGTAGGCCTCGTGCGCGCGCTGGTACGCGGCGGCGACCCCCGGCTCGGCGAGGCGCTCCTGCAGCTCGACCATGACGCCGGCGGCCTCGAGGCGCGACATCGCGATCGTCGCGTCGGGATGCGTGAGGTAGTGGAACGTGGGGAACGGCGTGCCGTTCGCGAGCCGCGGCCTCGTCGCCACGACCGTCGGCGCACCGCAGCCGCACCGTGCCGAGACGCCGACGACGTCGCGCACGGGCCGGCCGAGCTGCGCGGTCATGGTCGCGAGGTCGGCGTCGGTGGCGGGCTCGATCACGTGCGGGGCTCTCCGGTCGGCGTGGATGGATGGCGCGCTCAGCGCGGCTCGAGCGGCGTGCCCGCGGCGAGCTCGTCGGCGTCGGCGTCCGTGAGGCCCGCGAGCACGATCGACGCGATGCCCGTCTGCACCCAGTCGCCCTGCGACTCGACGAGGTCGGTCGTGAAGGTCGGCGCCGCGTCGATGGACTCGGCCGGGCCGCGATCGTCGATCACGACGTACGCCGTCTCGCCCGGGTAGACGTAGAAGAGGCGATCGCGCGCCTGCGCCTCGATGTAGGCGGGGTCGTCCCAGCGCGCGACCTGCTCGCCGAGGTCGTCGACGGCCTGCTGCTGGTCGTCGACCTGCTGCTGCAGGTCGGCGATCGTGCGGCGCTGCTCGAGCAGCAGCCCGATCGAGGGCGCGAGCGCGACGGCGCCGACGACGACGAGGCTCGTCACGACGAGCAGCGTCCACGACAGCCGCAGGCGCCCCACCTGCGCGTCGGACGAGCGGCGCGGCTGCTCGCCGCGGCGCTCGGCGCGCGCCCTCGCCGTGGAGGCGAGGGCGCGGCCGAGGCCGCGGATGCCGCCGGGCCGCTCGTCCATGCGCGTAGCGCCGATCAGCCCTGGAAGCGCGGGAAGGCGGCGGCGCCCGCGTAGACCGCGGCCTCCGCGAGGTCCTCCTCGATGCGCAGGAGCTGGTTGTACTTCGCGACGCGGTCGGAGCGGGCGGGTGCGCCCGTCTTGATCTGGCCGACGTTGAGGGCGACGGCGATGTCGGCGATCGTCGTGTCCTCCGTCTCGCCCGAGCGGTGCGAGAGCACCGACGCGTAGCGCGCGGCCGTCGCGATGCGCACGGCGTCGAACGTCTCGCTGAGCGTGCCGATCTGGTTGACCTTGACGAGCAGCGCGTTGCCGGCGCCCTTCGCGATGCCCTCCGAGAGGCGCTCGGGGTTCGTGACGAACAGGTCGTCGCCCACCAGCTGGACCTTGTCGCCGAGCTGCTCGGTGATCTGCGTCCAGCCCTCCCAGTCGGACTCGTCGAGCGGGTCCTCGATCGTGATGAGCGGGAACGATGCGACGAGGTCGGCGTAGTACTCGGCCATCTCGGCGCTCGTGCGCTCCTTGCCCTCGAAGCGGTAGACGCCGTCCTCGTAGAACTCGCTCGCGGCGACGTCGAGACCGAGCGCGATGTCCGTGCCGGGCGTGAAGCCGGCGCGCTCGATCGCGCGCACGAGCAGCTCGAGCGCCGCGCGGTTCGTGGGCAGGTCGGGGGCGAAGCCGCCCTCGTCGCCGAGGCCGGTCGACAGCCCGTCCTCGTTGAGGATCGCCTTGAGCGTGTGGTACGTCTCCGTGCCCCAGCGCAGCGCCTCGCGGTACGACGGCGCGCCGATCGGCAGGATCATGAACTCCTGGATGTCGACGCCGGTGTCGGCGTGCGCGCCGCCGTTGATGACGTTCATCATCGGCACGGGCAGCACGTGGCCGTTCGGACCGCCGAGGTAGCGGAACAGGGGCAGGGCCGCGGAGTCGGCGGCGGCCTTCGCGACGGCGAGCGAGACGCCGAGGATGGCGTTGGCGCCCAGGCGCGACTTGTTCGGCGTGCCGTCGAGCTCGATGAGCGTCTGGTCGACGATGCGCTGGTCGTCGGCCGCGAGCCCCTCGATCGCGTCGGCGATCTCGCCGTTCACGGCCTCGACCGCCTGCTGCACGCCCTTGCCGAGGTAGCGGCCCTTGTCGCCGTCGCGCAGCTCGTACGCCTCGAACTGGCCGGTGGACGCGCCCGAGGGCACCGCGGCACGACCGACGGCGCCGTCGGACAGCAGCACCTCGACCTCGACGGTCGGATTGCCGCGCGAGTCGAGGATCTCGCGGGCGAGCAGTGCGTCGATGGATGCCACGTGGACTCCTTGCTTGGGGGTGGTCTGTCTCTCTCGCGGACGGCGCGCCAGCCAAGCGCGGTCGTCCGATGCGAGCCTACGGCGTCTCAGTCCGCGGGGCGCAGCGGCTGCAGGTCGAGCTCGGCCGCGACGTCGGCGTCCGCGCGCAGCGCGAGCACGTGCGTCGCGCCCGCTGCGGCGAGCGCGTCGAGCACGCGGGCGACGTTCTTCGTGCGCCGCGCGACGCGCACCCCGCGCCCGGTGGCGACGACGCGGCGCTTGGCGGCGACGACCTGCTCGGGCGGCACGTCGCGGTCGTGGAGGATGCCGACGACCTCCGCGGCCGCATCCGCCGACAGGTCGACGAGGTCGATGAGCCGCTCGAAGCCGAACGAGATGCCCGCGGCCGGCACGTCGGTGCCGAGGAAGCGGCCGACCATGCCGTCGTAGCGCCCGCCGCCGCCGATCGAGTACGGCACGGCCGGGTGGGCGATCTCCATGATGACGCCCGTGTAGTAGCCCATGCCGCGCACGAGCGAGGGGTCGAGCTCGAGCCGCACGCCGAGGTCGCCGGCATCGACGGCGAGCAGCGTGCGCACGGCCTCGGTCGCCTCCTCGGGCAGACGCGACCAGTCGCCGCCCGCCACGGCGTCGATCTGCGCGAGCACCGCGGCGCCGTCGATGCCCGCGGCGTCCAGCTCGGCGGCGACGCCGTCCCTGCCGATCTTGTCGAGCTTGTCGATCGTGATGAGCGCGCCCTCGCGAGCCTCGTCGGCGACGCCGGCGGCCTCGAGCATCGCGTGCAGGATGCGGCGGTCGTTCACGCGCACGAACGCGTCGGCGAGGCCGAGCCGCTGCAGTGCGTCGCCCGTCGCGGCGACGAGCTCGAGCTCGGCCTGGATGCCGGGCTCCCCCACGATGTCGATGTCGCACTGCACGAACTGCCGGTAGCGGCCGGCCTGCGGCCGCTCGGCGCGCCAGACGGGCGCGATCTGGATGGATCGGAACACCGTCGGCAGCTCGGCGCGGTTCGTCGCGTAGTAGCGCGCGAGCGGCACCGTGAGGTCGAAGCGCAGGCCGAGGTCGGCGAGCTCCGCGGGGCTCTCCGCGCTGCGCAGGTCCTCGACCGTGAGGCCGCGCCGCTGGATGCCGAAGGCGAGCTTCTCGTTGTCGCCGCCGAGGCCGGCGTGCAGTCGCTCGGCGAGCTCGACGACCGGCGTCTCGATCTCCTCGAAGCCGTGGTCGGCGAACGCGCCTCGGATGACGTCGGCGACGTGCGCGCGGCGACGCTGCTCGGCGGGCAGCATGTCGCGCATGCCGCGGGGAGGGTTCACCTGGGATGCCACGTGCTCCATCCTCCCGCATCGCGCATCCGCGCCGTGTCGGCGGACGGCCCGCGTCCTTGCCAGGATGGAGCGATGGGCATCCGCCTCCGCCGACCGCTGCTGCGCGACCACGGCGTCGCCTCGCAGCTGCTGCGGCTGGCGATCGTCGGCATGGTCGTGGCCGCCGAGGCGCGCCGAGTGGGCGTGCTGCTCGACCTCGGCGCGTCGCTCGTCGTGCACTTCTCGTACTTCACGACGCAGGCGAGCGTGCTCTCGGGCGTCGTGGCCATCTGGCTCGTGGCGCAGCCGGCGACGCATCGGCCCGCGTGGTTCGACTGGTTGCGGGCGGCGGTGACGACGTGGATCCTGCTCGCGGGCGTCACGTACGTGACGGTGCTCGAGCCCGGCTCGTTCCTGAACCCGGCCGAGCCCTTCCAGAGCCTCGTGCAGCATCAGCTCGTGCCGCTCGCGATGCTCGTCGACTGGGCGCTGACCCCAGGTCGCACGCGCACCCGCCGTCGCCGCGCGTGGACGTGGCTCATCTACCCCGCGGCCTACGCGATCGTCGCCGTGATCGTCGCGCAGCAGATCGGCGCGTGGCTCTATCCGTTCCTCAACCCGGTCGCGGCCGACGGCTGGCTGGGCGTCGCGGTGCAGACGACGGGCGTGCTCGGCATCCTCATGGCGCTCGTCGTGCTCGTCGCGATCCTCGCGCCGCCGGGCTCCGGCCCCGCGCGACGACTGCGGACGCGCGACGCGCGGCCCGGCACGCCGCCGGAGGATCAGGTGGTCGAGGACCGTCAGCCCGCGGAGTCCGGAGCCCACGCGGGCAGCGGATCCGCGTAGCGCGACCACGCCTCGGGACCCGCGGCGAGCTCGATGTCGGGGAGCGCGGTCGCGGCGAGCGTCGCGGCGATCGCGTCGTGGTCGAGGTCGACGCCGATGAGCGCGAGGTCCTGCCCGAGGGCAGGGGGATCGTCGGGATCCGCGTCGAGCGGGTGCATCGCGAACGATCCGGCAGCCTGGTCCCACCATCCGACGCGCCCCGGTCGCGTCGCGAGCCCGACGAAGCCGGCCGAGCGCACGAGGACGCCGTGCCTGCCGCTGCCGAGCGCGTGCAGCGCGGCGAGGAGGCGGGCGGGATGCAGCGGCCGCACGTGCTCGAACCGCATCGCGGAGACGCGCCGATCGGTCATGTGCGGGTCGTGGTCGCCGTTCAGCACGCACGTCCAGCCGGGGTGGTCGTGCACCGCCAGGATCACGACGCGCGTGACGACCGATCGGCTCGGTCGCGTGCCACGATGAGCGCATGACGACGACGCAGGCGTCCCGAGGACTCACCGACCGGTCGACGCTCGTCGTCGCGCTGCGCACCACCGTGCTGCTCGCAGGCATCGCGGCCGAGGCGTGGAACCTCGTCGTCGTGGCGGGCGAGGGCCAGCGGCTCAGCGAGCACCTCGGCTACTTCACGGTGCAGTCGAACGTGCTCGTGCTCGTCGTCGTCGCATGGCTGCTGCTGCGCCCCGAAGGGCGTCCGCGGTGGTTCGATGCGCTGCGCGGCGCGACCACGGCGTACATCGTGCTCACGGGTCTCGTGTGGGCCGTGCTGCTCGCGACCCCCGAGGAGGCGTTCGGCCTCTCGGTCGAGTTCCCGAGCTTCGTGCAGCATCGCCTCATCCCCGTGCTCATGGCCGCGGACTGGCTGCTCGTACCCACGACGAGGCCGCTGCGCGTCGGCAGGTGCGTCGCTGCGTGGATGGCGTACCCGATCGCCTACCTCGTCGTCTCGTGGATCCGCGGCGGCCTCGGCGACGGCTGGATCCCCTACCCGTTCCTCGACCCCGCCGTGCATGGCGGCCTCGGCGGCCTCGTCGTGCCGACCGGCCAGGTGCTGCTCGCCTTCGTCGTCGGCATCGCGCTCGTCGCGACCCTCGGCCGGGTGCGGTGGCGGCCACGACCGGGGGCCGAGCGCCCGGCCCCGCGGATCGGCGCAGGGTCGCGCGCCGACTGATCGTCGCGAGCGCGCCGTCGGCCGGGAGGCCCGCGCATCGCCGATCCGCACGTCGTGCTGCTCCACGACCGGTCGATCATTCGAACGTATGTTCGATTCCGTGGTATCCTTGGAGCCTGCGAAGGCGGTGACGGGATGCGCGATCAGGCTCAGGTCGAGACCTCGGTGGTCGACGCGCTCATCGCCCTCGACATCGCCTTCTCGTCCCTCCCCGACGACGAGCTGCTGGTCGCGGTCGACGAGCTCGCCGCCCGCCGACGGTGCATCGATGCCGCGATCGTGCGCGCCGCCGCCGAGGTCTCGTCGAGGTCCGACCACCGTCCCGCCGACGAGTCGCTCGTGCGCCGCGCGGGCTACGGCTCGACCGCGAGGATGCTGCAGTCGAAGATCGGCGTCCGCTGGTCGGAGGCGAAGCAGCTGTGCGCGGTCGCCGCAGCGACGTCGGCGTCGATGGCGATCTCCGGTGGCACGATCCCCGCCCGATTCCCGGCGGTCTCCGATGCGCTCGCGCAGGGCTGGCTGTCAGTGCCGCAGTCCCACGCGATCACGTCCGGGCTCGACCGCGACGGCGGTCGCGCCGAGGTCGGCGCGGTCGAGGCGGCCGAACGCCTGCTCGTCTCGGCTGGCTGCGGCACGCACGTCGACGACGTCGAGCCCGCCGTTCCCGAGACCCTCTCGCTGCTGGCCCGGCGCTGCCTCGACCACATCGACCCCGACGGCGACGAGCCGCGGTACGAGCAGCAGCTCGCCGACCGCTACCTCCGCATGGGTCGTCGACGCGACGGCATGTGGAAGGGCGAGTTCCTCGCCACCGCCGACCAGGGCGAGGTCATCGCCGCGTGCTTCGACGCAGAGGTGAAGCCGCGTCGCGTCACCTTCGAGGACGCCTGCGGCGGCACCGACGAGCACGCGGTCGACGCCGATCCGGATCCGACCGGGTCCGTCGACGACCGCTCGATGGAGCAGCGACGGCTCGACGCGTTCGTCGCCATCGTCGGCCGCCACGCAGAGAGTCGGGCGCCTCGGATCTGCGGCGAGGCGCCGACGCTCACGATCACCGTCGCCGCCGATGTGCTGCACGGCCGACCGGCAGCGACGCTCGAGGAGCTGCCGACGCTCTCCCGGACCGGGGACGTCGTGCCGGTGTCCATCGCCGCCCGGTACCTCTGCGATGGCTTCGTGCAGACGCTGGTGCAGGACGAGACCGGCCACCCGTTGCAGATGGGTCGTCGACGCCGTCTGTTCACGAAGGCCCAACGACGAGCGATCGTCGCGCGTGACCGCCACTGCCGCGCGCCGGGCTGCACCGCCGCGCCCGGCTGGTGCGAGACCCACCACGTCACCCCGTGGTCCTTCGGCGGCACGACGGACGTCGACAACGGCATCCTGCTCTGCCAGCACCATCACACCGAGGTCCACCGCGGTGCTCTGACGATCCAGCCAGCATCGCCGCCGGCCCCCGGGCCGACCGATGCCGCAAGCCCGCGGCCACCGCGCGCCCCGCGTCGTCGACCGCGACGGTGGCGCATCACCACGGCCTACCCTCGCCGGACCCGGACACGCGCGACGCTGCGCAGGTGACGCGCACCGGTCGAGACAGATCAGCCCTCGGGCGTCGACAGGTCGCGCTGCTGCGCCACCTCGTGCACGGGACGCGCGTCGCGCCGGCGCTCGTCGGCACGCAGCCGCGCGTCGACGCGCAGGCGCGACCAGTACGGCAGCGCGGCGAGGTGCGGATCGGCGCGCGCCGCCGCCCACGGTGCCCCGACGCCCACGACCGCGAGCGCCGCGACGAGGCCCACGCCGACGACGAGGATCGGCTCGGTCGCGACGAGCCAGGCGACCGCCACCGCACCCACCGCGACGATCAGCCACACGACGACGCTCGTCATCCCCGGCGCGATCGTCCTGCCTGCCAGGAGCATCCCGCCGAGCACGATGCCGCCGACGATCGCGAGGACGACCTCGAGCCACAGCATCCTGCGCCCCCTCCCGTCGCCTCCGCCGACCCTAGCGAGCCGACCTGGGCGCCGGTCAGCGGATCGCGAGCGCCCCGAGCAGCAGGCATCCGATCGCCGTCAGATGGAGCACGAGCGGCCGCCACGAGTCGAGGAATCGCGCCACGCGCGTCCTCGGCAGGCCCGCCGTGTCGACGCCCGCCAGGCTCCGCAGCACGAAGACGGGGCGCACCTGCGTGAGCCGGTACGCGCGCTCGCGCGCGGCGAGGTCGTCGGCGGCGACCGACGCCGCGAAGCCGCGCCGGTACCACCAGACGGTGCCGAACGTGAGCACGAGCCACGCGGCGATCCAGAGGATCGGCGGCACGAGCAGCAGCGTGGCGGGCGGCGTGTGCGGCACGCCGAGCGTCACCTGCACGACGATGCCCACGGCGAGGCCGACGAAGAGCACCCCGATGCCGAGCCACCACGCGAACGCGAGATGCGCGCGGATCGTGAGCCACCGCGCCCGCGCCGGCGTCATGCGCCCTCGGCGCGCTCCGTCGCGCGCAGCTCCGTCGCCCGCAGCGCCGCATCCCGCTCGCGCACCGCGAGCCGCAGCGCGCGCTCCGCGTCGAGGCCGTGCGCCGCGGCCTGCTCGACGATCGCGAGCAGCGCCGTGCCCAGCTCCGCCTCCGTCGACGGTGCCGCGGCATCGGGCTCCGGCAGGGCGACGAGGCCGCCCTTGCGGGCGCGCTGCAGCGTCTTCTGCGCGAGCGCGAGCGCCGGCAGACCCGGCGGGATGCCGTCGAGCGCGCTCTGCCGCTGCGACTTCTCGGCGCGCTTGAGCGCATCCCACGACGCGACGACGTCGTCGACGCCCGACACCTGCGCGTCGCCGAAGACGTGCGGATGCCGCGAGCGCATCTTCGCCGCGGTGTCGCGAGCGACGTCGGCGACGTCGAAGCCGTCCTCGACCGCGGCGATGTCGGCGTGGAAGAGCACCTGGTAGAGCACGTCGCCGAGCTCCTCGCGCATCCCGGCGACGTCGCCCGACTCGATGGCGTCGACGAGCTCGTAGCACTCCTCGACGAGGTAGGTCACGAGGCTCTCGTGCGTCTGCTCCGCGTCCCACGGGCAGCCGCCCGGCCTCCGGAGCCGTGCGACGACCGCGACGAGCTCGCCGAACGCCTCGGCCGCATCGGCCTCGTCGTCGCGCGGCGGATCGCCCATCAGCCGTCCGCCCGCTCGACGGGTGCGCCGTCCGCGTCGAGCGCGGCGGGCTCGGCCGGCGTCGGCGGCGGGAAGAGCGCCGTGAGCAGCTGCGAGACCCACGCGATGAGCTCGGCGTCCGGCAGCGGCTGCGTCTGCGTGCCGGCGAGCCGACCGCCGCCCGCCGTGGGCACCGGTACGAGCAGCGAGCGCGCCGACGCGTTGAGCCTCGCGTTCGGGTACATGCGGCGCATGCGCAGCTGCAGCGACTCCGGCAGCTCTGCCGGCCCGACGCGCAGGTTCGGGCCCACGGTGATGACCTCGGACAGGCGCGAGCGCATCGCCTGCCGGCGCAGGCGCGCCATCGCGAGCAGCGTCTCGACCTGCTGCGGCGGGGGTCCGTAGCGATCGCGCAGCTCGTCGGCGACGGTGTCGATCGCGGTGTCCGACGGCGACGAGGCCGCCGCCGAGAGCTTCTGGTACGCCTCGAGCCGCAGGCGCTCGGCGTCGAGGTACGACTCGGGGATGACGGCGTCGACCGGCAGCTCGAGGCGCAGCTCGCGCGGCGCGTCCTCCGCGTCGCCGCGGAAGGTCGACACGGCCTCGCCGACCATCCGCAGGTAGAGGTCGAACCCGACGCCCGCGATGTGGCCCGACTGCTCGCCGCCGAGCAGGTTGCCCGCACCGCGGATCTCGAGGTCCTTCATCGCGACCTGCATGCCCGCGCCGAGCTCGTTGTGCACGGCGATGGTCTCGAGGCGATCGTGCGCCGTCTCCGACAGCGGCGTCTCGGCGTCGTAGAGGAAGTACGCGTACGCGCGCTCGCGGCCGCGCCCGACGCGCCCGCGCAGCTGATGCAGCTGGCTGAGCCCGTAGCGCTCGGCGCGGTCGACGATGAGCGTGTTGGCGTTCGGGATGTCGAGGCCCGTCTCGACGATCGTCGTCGACACGAGCACGTCGAAGCGCCGCTCCCAGAAGTCGACGATGACCTGCTCGAGCTGCTGCTCGTGCATCTTGCCGTGCGCGATCGCGATGCGCGCCTCCGGCACGAGCTCCGACAGCCTGGCGGCCGTGCGGGCGATCGACGAGACCCGGTTGTGCACGAAGAACACCTGGCCCTCGCGCAGCAGCTCGCGGCGGATCGCGGCGGCGACCTGCTGGTCGGAGTACGGGCCGACGAAGGTGAGGATCGGGTGGCGCGCCTCGGGCGCCGTGGCGAGCGTCGACATCTCGCGGATGCCCGTGACCGCCATCTCGAGCGTGCGCGGGATGGGCGTCGCCGACATCGACAGCACGTCGACGTTCGTCTTCAGCTGCTTGAGCGCATCCTTGTGCTCGACGCCGAAGCGCTGCTCCTCGTCGATGATCACGAGACCGAGGTCCTTGAAGCGGACGGCGTCGGTGAGGATGCGGTGCGTGCCGATGACCATGTCGACGGTGCCGTCGAGGAGCCCCTGCCGCGTCTCCTTCGCCTCCGCAGCGGTCTGGAAGCGGCTGAGGGCGGCGACCTGCACGGGGAAGCCCGCGAAGCGCGCCGTGAACGTCTCGTGGTGCTGGCGCACGAGCAGCGTCGTCGGCACGAGCATCGCGACCTGCTTGCCCTCCTGGATCGCCTTGAACGCCGCACGCACCGCGACCTCGGTCTTGCCGAAGCCGACGTCGCCCGAGAGCAGTCGATCCATCGGCACCTCGCGCTCCATGTCGCGCTTGACCTCGTCGATCGTCGTGAGCTGGTCGGGCGTCTCGGCGTAGGGGAACGCGTCCTCGAGCTCGTGCTGCCACGGGGTGTCGGGTCCGAACGCGTGCCCCTTCGACGACATGCGCGCGGCGTAGAGCCGCACGAGCTCGACGGCGATGTCGCGCACCGCCTTGCGCGCCTTCGACTTCGCCGCCTGCCATTCGCTGCCGCCCATGCGCGACAGCTGCGGGCTCTCGCCGCCGACGTAGCGCGAGAGCTGGTCGAGCTGGTCGGTCGGGATCGAGAGTCGATCGCCCGGCTGGCCCCGCTTCGACGGCGCGTACTCGAGCACGAGGTACTCACGCACCGTCTGCGTCGCGTTGCGTCCGCCCGACGAGACGGTGCGCTGGGTCAGCTCGACGAAGCGGCCGATGCCGTGCGTCTCGTGGACGACGAGATCGCCGGGCTTCAGCTGCAGCGGGTCGACGACGGTGCCGCGACGCGTCGCGAGACGCCGCGGCGCCCGCGCGTCGACCCCGACCGCGCGGCCGAAGAGCTCGGCCTCGCTCACGAGGGCGATCCGCCCGTCCTCGACGCGGAAGCCGTGCTCGACGTTCGCCTTCGTCACGTGCACGACGCCAGGCTCGAGCGTCGCGGGCAGCGCGTCCGCCTGACGGGCGGCGACGCCGCGCTCGGCGAGCACCGATGCCGCCCGCTCCCCCGTGCCGTGCCCGGCGGCGGTCACGACGACGCGCCAGCCGTCGCGGGCGAGCGCGGCGACGGCGTCGACGGCCGCCTCCGCGCCCTGACCGATGGGGTTCGGGAGGCTCGGCACCACCTCGGCGGCATCGTCGGAGAGGTCGGTGCCGAACGCCGACAGCGCGTACCAGGGCCCGTCGGCGGCCTCGCGCAGCGCGCCGAGC
This sequence comes from Agrococcus sp. SGAir0287, assembly GCF_005484985.1. Lineage (NCBI taxonomy): Bacteria > Bacillati > Actinomycetota > Actinomycetes > Micrococcales > Microbacteriaceae > Agrococcus > Agrococcus sp. SGAir0287. The sequence goes on along the minus strand of NZ_CP027942.1, from coordinate 856,992 downwards.
TCAAGGAAGCCGCCCGAGGCGAGATCGACGGGCACCTGCGCACCCGCGACGGCCGCCGACCAGGCTGCCTCGAGGAACTCGCGGTTCGTGTCGGCGAGGCTCGCGACGCGGTCCCGCACGCGCTCGGGGCCGATGACGGCGACCGCAGCCTCGGGCAGATGGTCCGTGAGCGGCACGAGCCCGGGCAGCAGGAGCGGTGCGAGCGACTCCATGCCCTCGACGACGATGCCGTTCGCGATGCGCTCGAGCATGCCCTCGACGGCGGGCAGCTCGGGCTGCAGCGCGGCGGCGCGCTCGCGCACGTCGTCGGTGAGCAGCAGCTCGCGTGCCGGCGGCAGCTCGATCGCGGGCACGGGCTCGGGGTCCGAGCGCTGGTCGGCGACGCGGAACCAGCGCAGCTGCTCCACCTCGTCGCCGAACAGATCGACTCGGATGGGGTGCTCCTCCGCCGGGCTGAAGACGTCGAGGATGCCGCCGCGCACCGCGAACTCGCCGCGGCGCGTCACCATGTCGACGCGCTGGTAGGCGTGCCCGACGAGCGCGCGAGTGAGGTCCGGGAGGTCGACGCCGCGCTGCCCGGCCTCGAGCACGATCGCGCGCGTCTCGCCGAGGCCGACGGGCGTGGGCTGCAGCGCGGCGCGCGCGGAGGCGACGACGATCGCGGGCGTGCCCGCCGGTCGCGTGCGCACGTCGTGCAGGGCGCGCCACCGCTGGCCCACCGTCTCGGGGCTCGGGCTCAGCCGCTCGTGCGGCAGCGTCTCCCAGGCGGGGAAGCCGACGACGGTCGCGCTCGGCAGCCACGCGCCCAGCTCGGCGACGAGCGCATCCGCCTCGCGCTTCGTCGACGTGACGACGAGCAGCGGACGATCGGTCGATGCGATGGCCGCGAGCAGCGGCGCACGCATGCCCTCGGCGACCGTGAAGGCGCCGCCGACGGCGATGCGGCGACGGGCGTCGGCGAGCGCCGTCTCCTCGAGGACGGCGAGCAGCGGCGCGAGGCTCACTGCGTGTAGATCACGGCGCCCGAGGCGTCGGCGACGGAGAACGAGTACGACAGCGCGTTCGGATCGCCCGGCGGCGGCGCGGCGACGAACACCTGGTTGAGCGCGAGGTCGACGCCCTCGAGGCGCTGCATCTCGACCGGGCTGCCGTACCAGGTCATCGTCGTGACGTTCTCGCCCGCGGGGCCCATGAAGACCACGTACGGCTCGGTGGCGACGTCGCCGAGCACGCAGACCGTGCCGCCGCCGCCCAGGCAGACGCCGAGCGGCTGCGACTCGGACGCGCGCTCGAGGATGACGTCGAGCGCGCCCGTCGTCTCGCTCACGTCGACCCATGCGTGGACGTCGTCGCCGATCGTGCCGCCGAGGCCGTAGCCGTTGGGTCCCGTGGGGCCGCCGCCGTCGTCGCCGCCGACGCACCCCGCGAGCGCCAGGGCGAGTGCCGTCGCGGCGGCACCTGCGGCCATGCCGCGGCGTGCCCGCTGTCGAAGACGCATCCGAACCCCTCCCGGTCGACGTCCCATGCTAGCCGCGGCCGACGAGCGTCGCGGACTGAGCGGATGCGGCTACGGCGAGTGCAGGGCCTGCTGCGCCGCGACGAGGCCGTCGCGCAGCACGTGCTCGACGGCGTCCGCGGCGGTGTCGACCATGAACGGCAGCTCCTGCTGCTCCGTGCCGCCGAAGCGCTTCAGCACGAAGTCGGCGGGGTCCTGCCTGCCGGGCGGGCGGCCGATGCCGACGCGCACCCGGATGAAGTCGGCGCCGCGCGCCGCGATGACGTCGCGCAGGCCGTTGTGGCCGCCCGCGCCGCCGCCGCGCTTGAGGCGCACGGTGCCGAAGGGCAGGTCGAGCTCGTCGTGGATGACGATCGTCTGCTCGATCGGCACCCCGTAGTAGTCCATGAGGGACGCGACGGGACCGCCGGAGCGGTTCATGAAGGTCTCCGGGAACGCGAAGACGACCTTCGGTCCGCCGACGATGCGGCGCTCGCCGACCGACGCGACGGCCTTGCGGTGCCTCGACCGCGTCACGCCCGCGCGAGCGCAGAGCTCGTCGAGCACGTCGACCCCGACGTTGTGGCGGGTGCGCTGGTAGTCGGGCCCGGGGTTCCCGAGCCCGACCACCAGCCACGCGTCGGCCATGCGCGCCGTGGGGTGCGCGCTACTCGTCGTCCGACGACGCCTCGGCGTCCTCGGCGTCGCCCTCGGCGGCCTCGCCGGCCTCGGACTCCTCGCCCTCGGCGTCCTCGTCCTCCAGGACGGGAGCCGGCGGCACGGAGATGCCGACCACGAGCGTCTCGGGGTCGGTGACGAGCTCGGCGCCCTTGGGCAGCGTCACGTCGGAGGCGAGCACCTGCGCGCCATCCTCGAGGTCCTCGACCGAGACGACGATGCTCTCGGGGATGTGCAGGGCCTCGACCTCGACGAGCAGCGTCGCGTTCTCGAGCGTGTGGATGGTGCCGGGGGCCGACTCGCCCTCGACGTGCACGGGCACGTCGACCTGGACCTTCTCGCCGCGGCGCACGACGATGAGGTCGAGGTGCTCGAGGGCGGGGATGCCCTGGAGCACCGGGTTGCGCTGGATGTCCTTCACGAGCGCCAGCTGCGACTCGCCCTCGATCTGCAGGTCGAGGATCGCGTTCGCCTTGCGGACGAGGAGGAAGACGGCGTGGCCGTCGAGCGCGAGGTGGCGCGGCTCGGTGCCGTGGCCGTAGAGGACCGCGGGGACCTTGCCCGAGGCGCGGAGGCGGCGAGCCGCACCCTTGCCGAACTGCGTGCGGATCTCGGTGACGAGCGTGTTGTCGTCGGTGCTCATGGTGATGCTCCCTGTCGTCGGCCCGATGGGGCCGGGTGGTCGTGGGTCCTCGACACGCACGCGGGGGGCAGCCTGTGGCACGCCACCGCGTCGATCACGGGCGCACGTCGCGCCCCTCGCCGAGGTCTCGACCGACGATGCTACCAGGGGCGCGCCGCCGGGCGTGTCGCGGTCGGGGCCGCGCGACGAGCCCTGGGCCGCGCGGTCAGCCGAGCAGGCCGCCGACGGCGTAGATCGCGAGCGAGAGAACGAAGCCGAGCACCGCCATGAGGCCCTGCAGCAGCGTCCACGTCGACAGGGTCTGCTTCATGTCCATGCCGAAGAAGCGGCTGACGAGCCAGAAGCCGGAGTCGTTGACGTGGCTGAAGCCGACGGATCCGGCGGCGGTCGCGAGCACGATGGCCGCGATCTCGACGGCGTTGTAGTCGCCGGCGGCGACGACGCCGGTCATGAGCGAGGCGGCGGTCGTGAGCGCGACGGTCGCGGAGCCCTGCGCGATGCGCACGATCTGCGAGATGAGGAAGGCCGCGACGATCGCGGGCAGGCCGATGCCGTTCAGCGACTCGGCGACGGCGTCGCCGATGCCGGTCGCGCGCAGGACGCCGCCGAACATGCCGCCGGCGCCCGTGACGAGCACGACCGAGCAGATGGGTCCGAGCGCCGAGTCCGCGAGGCGCTCGACGAGCGCGCCGGGCTTCCCGAGGCCCCACCCGAGCACCGCCATGGAGACGAAGACCGTGATGAGCAGCGCGACGGGCGTCTCGCCGAGCGCGCGCAGGATCGCGACCCACGGCTGCGCTCGGAAGGCGTCGGGGTCGGGCTGGGACGAGGCGGCCATGTTGAGGCCCGTGTTGAGGAGGATGAGCACGAGCGGCAGCAGCAGCAGGCTCACGATGCGCAGCACCGACGGCGACGAGCGGAACGCGTCCGCGTCGGCGTCGTCGCCCCGACCGTCGAGGATCGTCGGCACGGGGATGTCGAAGCGGCGGCCGATGCGCGAGCCGACGAGCAGGCCCGCCACGTACCAGACGGGGATGGCGACGACGAGGCCGAGCAGCAGCACGAGCCCGACGTCGGCGCCGTAGATGGCCGCGGCCGACACGGGGCCGGGGTGCGGCGGCACGAAGATGTGCATCGCCGAGAACGCGATCGCGGCGGGGAAGGCGATCGAGAGGAACGAGCCGCCGACGCGGCGCGCGACGGCGTAGATGATGGGCATCATCACGACGAGCCCCGCGTCGAAGAAGATCGGGAAGCCCATGAGGAGGCTCGCGACCGAGAGGGCGAGGCCGGCCCGCTGCTCGCCGAAGCGGGCGATCATCGCCTCCGACAGCACCGTCGCGCCGCCCGATGCCTCGATCATCCGCCCGAGCATCGCGCCGAGGGCGACGAGCAGCATGACGCTGCCGAGCGTCGGGTTGAAGCCGAAGCCGAGCGCCTCGACGAGCCGCGAGAACGGGATGCCCGCGGCGATGGCCGTGAGGATGCTCGTGAGCATGAGCGCGAGGAAGGCGTGCACCTTCGCGGCCATGATGAGCACGAGCAGCAGCGCGACCGCGGCGGCGGCGAGGACGAGGAGACCTCCCGTGCCGAGGTCCCACATGAGGGTCAGGTCGTCCATGGCGTCGCTCGTTCCGTGTCGGGGTGCGGGAGAGGTGTCGGGGGGGGCGGTGCTCAGGCGCTGCGCGCTCGGCGCTGCAGGAGCCGCTGGAGGTCGTCGACGATCTGCTCGGGGGTGCGCTCGATGTCGACGAGCACGCCGTCCTCCCAGGGGCTGAGCGGCTCGAGGGTCTCGAGCTGGCTGTCGAGCAGCGTCGTCGGCATGTACTCGTGGTCGCGGCCGGCGAGGCGCTGCTGCAGCAGGTCGCGATCGCCCACGAGGTGCACGAAGAGGAGGTCGGGCACGCTCGAGCGCAGCAGCTCGCGGTACCAGCGCTTGAGGGCCGAGCAGGCGACGATGACGATGCGGCCGGCGGCGCGCTCCTGCGCGATCCGCTCGCCGATCGTCTTCAGCCACGGCACGCGGTCCTCGTCGGTCAGCGGCGTGCCGCCCGCCATCTTCTCCTTGTTGGCGACGGGGTGCAGGTCGTCGCCGTCGATGAAGGCGACGTTGAGCCGGGCGGCGAGCGCGGCGCCGATCGTGGACTTGCCGGTGCCCTGGGCACCCATCACGATCATCGGCGGATAGGTGACCGGCATCGTCAGCTCCTCGGGTCGGCGGCGTCGTCGGCGCCGAAGCGCAGCAGCACCTTCGACGATACCGATGCGTCGCGCGCGATCCCGAGCGCGTCGAGCGCGTCGACGGCGTCGAGGACGTGCGTGACGACGGGCGCGACGTGCAGGCTGCCGTCGGCGAGCGCCGAGACGACGTCGTCGATCTCGTCGCGGAAGCGGAACGATCCGACGAGCCGCAGCTCGCGCGTGATCGCAGTCGCGATCGGCACGGCGACGTCGCCCGAGCGCTGCAGACCGAGCATGACGACCGTGCCGCCGCGACGCGCGGCGCGGATGGCGGTCGCGAGGCCGGGCAGCGTGCCGGAGGACTCCACGACGACGTCCGCCTCGACGCCTGCGAGCGCATCGGCGTCCCGCGCGTCGATCGTGCGGTCCGCGCCGACCTCGGCGGCGATGCGCATCGGCAGCGCATGCAGGTCGCTCGCGACGATCTCGGCGGCGCCGTGGTGCCGCAGCACCGCGACGGCGAGTGCGCCGATGGGGCCGGCGCCGACGACGAGCGCGCGCATGCCTGCCACGTCGCCCGCCTGGCCGACCCCGTGCCAGGCGACGGCAGCGGGCTCGGCGAGCGCCGCGATCCGCAGGTCGAGCCCGTCCGGCAGCGGCCGCAGCATGCGCGACGGCAGGGCGACGCGCGTGGCGAAGGCGCCGTCCTGGTGCGGGAGGCGCGCGGCGGATCCCAGGTAGCTCTCCGGCGTGGCGGGATGCACGGTGACGGGCGTGCCGGCCGCGGGTCCCGAGCCGTCGGCCGCCTGCACCGCGACGATGCCCGACACCTCGTGGCCGAGCACCATCGGCTCGCGCAGGATCGACTCGCCCGCCGCGCCGTGGCTCCAGTAGTGCAGATCGGAGCCGCAGATGCCGCCGTAGGCGATCGCGACGACGGCCTCGTCGGCGGCGGGCGTCGGCTCGGGCACCTCCTCGACGCGGACGTCGGCGGCGGCATGGGCGATGACGGCGATGGGGGGCATGGATCCTCGAGGGGTGGATGGGTGGACGCGGCGGCTCAGCGCAGGTCGGTCACGAGCGGCACGGCGCCGACCTCGATCTCGACGCGGTCGCCGGGCCGCGCGGGGGCGTTCGAGTACGGGGCTCCCGTCATGATGACGTCGCCGGGGCCGAGCGGCACCCAGTGGGAGACGTAGGCGACGCACTCGGCGAGCGAGGCCGGCAGGGCATCGCTCGTCGTGTCGACGACCTGCTCGCCGCCGACGCGCATGCGGATGCGGACGTCGCCGATCGGCCCCGTCTCGATCCATGCGCCGAGCGGCGTCGCGCCGCGGGCGCCCTTCGCCTCGAAGTTGCGCTGGTCGACGAGGGCACGGTCCGGGTAGGAGACGTCGTCGACCGCGGTGTAGCCGAGGATGCCGGCCATCGCCTCGCGCTCGTCGACCTGGAAGAGGTCGCGGCCGACGACGAGGGCGAGCTCGGCCTCGACGACGAGGCGTCCGGCGTCGCGTCGCGCCTCGACGGGCACGCCGCTCGCGACGACGGTGCGCGGCGACTTCAGCCACGCCTGCACGGGCAGCGGGTGGTCGACGAGGCCGCGGTTGTGGGCGATGCCGACGATCGCGAGGGGCTCGCAGGGCGCGAGCAGCACGGGCCGATCGATCGCCTCCCCCGACGCCTCCGGCTCCGCGCCGCGCGCGAAGGCGTCGAACGGATCCTCGATGCGCCGCCATGCGCCGCCGAGGCCAGCGCCGTCCGCGGGCTGGCCGATCCAGGTCGCGACGCCGTCGATCGTCGTGCGTGCGACGCGCATCACACGACCGCCGTCATGCCGCCGTCGACGTGCAGCGTCTGCCCGTTGACGAACGCCGAGGCGTCGGAGGCGAGGAAGACCGCCGCGCCCACGAGGTCGCGGACGTCGCCCCAGCGTCCCGCCGGCGTGCGGCCGCGCACCCACGCCGAGAACTGCTCGTCGGCGACGAGCGGCGCGGTGAGCTCGGTGGCGAAGTACCCGGGCGCGATGGCGTTCGCCGTGATGCCGTGCGGCGCGAGGTCGGCGCACAGGCCCTTCGTGAGCATGACGATCGCGCCCTTCGTCGCCGAGTACGGCGCGATCGACGGTCGTGCGAGCATCGACTGCACCGAGCCGATCGACACGATGCGGCCAGAGCCGCGCGCGATCATGCCGCGCGCGACGCGCCGCGACAGCAGGAACGCGCTCGTGAGGTTCGTCGCGAGGAGGTCGTGCCAGTCGTCGTCGGCGAACTCGGCGATGGGACCGCGGCGCTGGATGCCGGCGTTGTTCACGAGCACGTCGGGGGTGCCGAGCTCGTCCTCGAGCGCGCCGATGCCCGCGTCGACCGCAGCCGCGTCGGTGACGTCGAACGTCGCCACGTGCGCGACCGATCCGGTCGCCTCGGCGATCTCGCCGGCGGCTCGCTCCGCCTTCGCGCGATCGCGCCCGTGGACGACGACCGTGGCGCCCGCCGCGGCGAGCCCCTCCGCGAGCGCGCGGCCGATGCCCTGGCTCGAGCCGGTCACGAGGGCGACGCGGCCCGTGAGGTCGAACGCCGCGAGCCCGGCCGGTCGATGATGCCCTGCCGTCATGCGCGTGCCTCCGTGATGATGACGCCCGTGTGCTCCTCCTCGGTCGAGATGCGCACGGCATCCTCGGTGCGGAGCAGGTCCCTGCCTCGAGTCTCGGGCACGAGGAACGTCGTCGCGGTCGTGATGGCCGCGATCGTCGCGACGTAGAGCGCCATGACCTGCCACGTGCCGTCGGTGAGCGTCAGCAGCCAGACGCCGAGGACGCCCGCGAGGCCGCCGGCGAGCACCGCGGAGAGCTCGCGCGCCATCGCGACGCCGAGGTAGCGGTGCCGGTTGCCGAAGAGCTCGGGCAGCATGGCGCACTGCGGTCCGAGCATCGAGTTGACCGCGACGCCGATGCCGATGGCGATGACCGCGATCGCGAGCCAGCCGATGCCGAGCGACAGCGCCCACCACGCCGGGAACGCGTAGAGCAGCATGAAGACGGCGCCGAAGCGGTAGACCGCGCGGCGGCCGAACCGGTCGGAGAGGTGACCGGTGAACGGCACCGAGAAGATCCCGATGAGCGAGCCCACCGTGACGCCCCACGTCGCGACGCCGCGGTCGATCGGGCTCGCGAGGAACGCGCCGGCGCCCGCCGTGGCGACGAACGCGAGAGTGACGTTCTGGAAGATGTACGAGCCGCCGTTCTCGGCCATGCGCAGGCCGATGCCCGTCACGACGCCCGGCAGGCCGCGCGTGAAGATCTCGCGCAGCGGACGATCGGCGATCTGGTCGTGCTTCTCGAGCTCGACGAACGTCGGCGTCTCGCGCAGCCTCAGGCGGATGAAGAGTGCGACGAGGATGAGCAGGAACGACGCGAGGAACGGCACGCGCCACCCCCACGACAGCAGCTGCTCCTCGGGCAGCAGCGCGATGCCCGAGAACACGAGCGCGGCGAGCAGCGTGCCCGCCTGGATGCCGACGAACGGCAGGGCGGAGAAGAAGCCCCGGCGCGCGACGGGCGCGTACTCGGCCATGAGCACCGTGGCGCCCGCCTGCTCGGCGCCGGCGCCGAAGCCCTGCAGGATCCGCATGAGCACGAGCAGCACGGGTGCGAGGAGGCCGACCTGCTCGTAGGTCGGGAGCAGCCCGATCGCCGTCGAGGCGCCGCCCATGAGGACGATGGTGACGACGAGCACCCACTTGCGCCCGAGCCGGTCGCCGAGGACGCCGAAGACGAGGCCGCCGATCGGCCGTGCGACGAACCCGACGCCGTAGATCGCGAAGGCGCCGACGAGGCCGATCGCCGGGTCGGACTGGTCGAAGAAGAGCACGTTGAACACGAGCGCCGTCATGAGGCCGTAGAGCGCGAAGTCGAAGTACTCGAGGGCGCTGCCGACGCTCGAGGCGAGCGTCGCGCGTCGGAGGTTGGCGGCGTACTCGGGGTCGTCGCTGGGACGGGAGGCGGGGTTCGCCTGCGCCGGGGAGGACTGGGTCACGATCTCTCCTTCGAGTCGCACCCGCTTCCTCGCGGGTGCTCGTGGTCGCGAGCGTAGCAGTGGGCTGAACCGCGTTCAACCCGTTGAACGCTTAGGACGGGAAGCGTCCCAGCGGGTTGGTGAGGGCGATCGCCGCCTCCTGCAGCGCGGCGCCGACGGCGGCCACGTGCTCGGGGGTCGCGACGTCGGCGGGCAGCGCCGCGCCGATCGCGAGCGCCGGATCGCTCGGCGTCCAGGCGAGCAGCGGCACCGCGACGCCCGTGATGCCGTCGAACGACTCGCCCTCGTCGATCGCGTAGCCGCGCTCGCGCGCGGCGGCGACCTTCTCGAGCACGGCGTCGACGTCGCCCGCGGATCGCGTCGTGAGGCGCGGCGCGGGCGCGGCCGCGAGGATCGCGCGGACCTCCGCGTCGTCGAGCGCCATGAGCAGCGCGTTCCCCGTCGCCGAAAGGCCGACGTGGAGCCTCGAGCCGAGCGGCGTGCCGATGCGCCCGTGGGCGCGTCCCTCGTGCCTGGCGAGGTACAGCGCATCCGCATCCGCGAGCATCGCGATCTGCACGACCTCGCGGCGCAGCACGGGCGATCGCTCGCAGACGACGAAGAGCTCGCGCACCTGGTTGAACTGGAAGGCGTAGGCGGCGCCGAGCTCGGCGACGCGCCTGCCGAGGCGATAGCCCTGCGGCACGCGATCGACGACGCCTGCGGCCTCGAGCGCGAGGCAGAGGTTCGAGGCCGACGACTTCGCGATCGCGAGCCCGCGCGCGATCTCGGTGAGGGTCATGGGGCCATCGGCGTCGGCGAGCAGCCCGAGGATGCGGACGCCGCGCGTGACCGCGGGCGCCGGGTCGCGCTGGTCGCCGCCCTCGGGTGCGGGCGCGGCCATCAGTAGAACTCCACGGTGTCGACGACGTTGCGCAGCGGCTCGCCGTCCAGCAGCCGGCGCGCGTTGTCGGCGAAGAGCGCGACGATGCGCGCCGGCTCCTCCTCGTGCAGGGCCGCAGTGTGCGGGCTCAGCAGCACGCGCTCGTGCGTCCACAGCCGGCTGTCCTGCGGCAACGGCTCGATGGCGGTGACGTCGAGCGCCGCGTACCCGATGCGACCGTCGTCGAGCGCCTCGAGCAGCGCCTCCTCGTCGACGACCGTGCCGCGTCCGACGTTCACGAGGATCGTGCCCGGACGCACGCCGGCGAGCACCGCGGCGTCGACGAGCCGCTCGGTGAGCGCGGTGCCCGGGAGCGTGAGCACGATCGCGTCCACCTGGGATGCGGCCTCGGCCAGGTGCTCGGCGGGGACGAGCCGATCGACGTGCGGCACGGGCTCGCCCGACCGCGTCGTGCCCCACACGGTCGCGCCGAGCGCCGACATCCGCTGCGCCACCTGCGTGCCGATGCCGCCGAGGCCGACGACGAGCACCGTCATGTCCTCGACGTGGCGCATGGCCCAGCCGTCGTCCCAGCTGCGCTCGCGGCGCTGGCGCTCGAGCCGCGGCACGTCCTTCGCGCCCGCGAGCACGCCGAGCACGGCCCACTCGGCGAGGGGGGCGCCGTGCACGCCGGCGCTCGTCGTGAACGTCACGCGCTCGAGCGTCGCGGCGTCGAGGTTCGCAGCCTTCACCTGGCCTCCGCCGCCGGCCGCCATCGTGTGGACCCAGCGCACGCGATCGGACGCCGCCAGCACGCGGGCGAGCCGCTGCGGGGAGCCGGGGATGCCGAAGAGCGCGTCGCAGTCGGCGAGCGCCCGGAGCCACGCAGCGTCCTCGGCCTCGGTGCGCTCGACGGCCGCGGGCCTCGCCCACTCCCCGATCGAGCGCGCGGGCGGCACCGCCTCGACGTCGCGGACGAGCTCGATCCGCGGCTCCAGCGCCGTCAGCCGCTCGCAGAGCGCCTCCGGCAGCCCCGCTGCGATCCCGACCCTCATGCGATCCATGCCCGTCTCCTTCGACTCGTGCGCGCTCAGCCTAGCCACGAATCCAGCGTGCTGGACATGGTCCTACCTGCTGAACGCTTGTATCCTCCTGCCATGAGCCAGCGCGACGCCGTGGTCGGCGTGATCGGGCTCGGCGCGATGGGGCGACCCATGGCCGAGCACCTCCTGCGAGTCCGCGGTCGTCTCCGCATCACGGGCCGCTCCCGACGCCACGCGGACCTCGAGGAGCGGGGCGCGACCTGGGCCGACACGCCACGGGAGCTCGCCGACGGCGCCGACGTCGTCCTGTCGATGCTGCCCGACCTCCCGCAGCTCGAGGCGGCGCTCGACGGACCCGACGGCATGCTCGCCGCGGGACGCCCGCTGCTGCTGCTCGTCGCCTCCACGTCGTCGTCGGTGGGCGTGCGCGCGCTCGCGCAGCGGCTCGATCGGGAGAGCGACGGGCGCATCCGCGTCGTCGACTGCCCGGTCTCCGGCGGCGTCGACGGCGCGACGGCCGGAACGCTGTCGATCATGCTCGGCGGTGCGGACGCCGACGTCGCGGAGGCCGCCGAGGTGCTCGAGCCGTGCGGCACGCCCGTGCACCTCGGGCCGCTCGGCGCCGGGGAGGTCGCGAAGGCGGCGAACCAGCTCGTCGTCGGCGCGACGATGCTGGCGATCGCGGAGGCGACGGTGCTCGCGGAGCGATCGGGCATCGACGTCGACCGGATGTGGACGCTCCTCGCCGGCGGCTACGCCGGGTCGAACCTGCTGCGCTCGAACCACCGCAGGCTCGTCGAGGAGGACTACGCACCCGGCGGCCTCGCGCGCTACATGGTCAAGGACCTCGGCTTCGCGACCGACGTCGCCGAGGCGACGGGCACGCACGCCGCCCTGCTGCCGGCCCTGCGCGCCGCCTACGCCGAGCTCGTCGAGCGCGGCCTCGGCGACGACGACCTGTCGGTCGCGCGCCGCTTCGTCGCGGAGCGCTGAGCGCCCGCCGTCAACGGGCGCGCAGCCGAGGCCCCAGCTCGTCGGCGAAGAACGCCATGAACGCGTCCGCATCCTCGCTCGCATCCATGAGGGCGACGTGGTCGAACCCGGCGTCGACGAACTGCGACACGACCTCGACGTGGCGCTCGACGTCGGGGCCGCACGCGAACGACTCCTCCATGTCCTCCACGCGCACCGCCTGCGTCGCCTGGTCGAAGGCCGTGGGGTCGGGCAGCTCGGCGAGCACCTTCCAGCCGAGCGCGCCGAAGCGGAAGCGGCGATGCGCGGCCTCGGCGCCCGCGCGGGCGTCCGCGGCGAACGCCGTCGGCGCCTCCGCGTAGCGCGGACCGCTGCCGCCCGCCGCCGTCCACGCCTCCACGAGCGACGCGTCCGGATCCGTCGAGAAGATGCCGTCGCCGAGCTCGGCCGCGAGGCTCGCCGCCTGCGGGCCGCCGGCAGCCACGACGATCTCGGGCAGCGTCTCGGGCAGGTCGTAGACGCGCGCGTCCTCGAGCCGCAGGTGCTCGCCGCGATACGAGTGCGTGCCGCCGGACCAGAGCATGCGGATGATCTCGAGCGCCTCGCGCAGACGTGCGTGCCGGTCGCCCACCTCGGGCCAGCCCTGGCCGACGATGCGCTCGCTCAGCCGCTCGCCCGCACCGATGCCGAGCGTGAAGCGGCCGTCGGAGATGATCTGCAGCGTCGCGGCCGCCTGCGCGATGATCGCGGGGTGGTAGCGCACCGACGGGCACGTGACGCCCGTCGCGATGCGCAGCGTCGTCGTCTGCGCGGCGATGGCCGAGAGGATCGCCCACGCGAACGACGAGTGGCCGTGCTCGGGCAGCCACGGGTGGAAGTGGTCCGAGATCTCGACGAAGTCGAAGCCCGCCCGCTCGGCCTCCACGGCCCTGCGGATGAGCTCCTTGGGCGCGACGTCCTCGGCGAAGAGCTTGTATCCGATCTGCATGGTGCGACGCTCGCAGCCGCGGGCGTCGCGCCGCGACCGGTGGCGCCCACGCCGCGGGCGCGCTATGCGGGTCGCGTCGTCGTGCGCACGCGGTAGACGCTCGTCGTCGCCGTCATCCACAGCCAGCCGTCGTCGCCGAAGGTCACGTTCGCGACGACCTCGGGCACGGGCACGAACGCCAGCCGCTCGCCCGAGGGCGCCAGCACGTGCACGCCGTCGCCGCTCGACGACCACACGCGGCCGGCGACGTCGACGGCGATGCCGTCGGGCGTCCCGCCCTCGATGCGCGCGAGGCGGCGCCCCTCGATCGCGCGAGCGTCGGCGCCCTCGCCCTCGAGGCGATAGGCGCGGATCGTCGCGACCTCGTCGGTGTCCTCGGGTCCGGCCGACTCCGTGACGTAGAGGACGCGCCGATCGGGCGAGAAGGCGATGCCGTTGGGCTTGGCCATGTCCGTCACGACCGGATGGATGCCGTCGCGCTCGCTCCAGCGGAAGACGAAGCAGCCGCCGTACTCGCGCTCCCCGGGGTAGCCCTCCTTCGGCTGCTCGATGCCGTACGGCGGATCCGTGAACCAGATGGAGCCGTCGGGGTGCTCGACGAGGTCGTTCGGCGAGTTCAGACGGTGCTCCCCGAACCGGTCGACGAGCACCGTCACGACGCCGTCGCGCTCGAGCTCGAGCGCACGTCGACCGTGCGAGCACTGCACGACGCCGCCGCGAGCGGCGATGCGCGCGTTCGTGAACTCCACCCGCTCCCGGTGCACGCGCGCGACGCCGGCCTCGTCGACCTCGAGGATGCGGTCGCCGTGGATGTCCGACCAGCGCAGCACGCGCGACTCGGGCATCCACAGCGGTCCCTCGCTCCAGCCGCAGCCGGAGGCCATGCGCTCGACGACCGCGTCGGCGGCGAGGAGGGCGTGCGGGTCGAGGATGGCGGGCTGGTCGTGCGAGGACGGCGTCGTCATGCCTCGAGCCAAGCAGCACGAGGCGGTGGCGCGCGAGACCGTGCACCCCGCATGGAGCCGCGGCTAGCCTGGGAGGGCATCCCCCGCCTCACGACTGGAGCAGCATGCCCACCGCCAACATCGCCGTCGTCGGACTCGCCGTCATGGGCTCGAACCTCGCCCGCAACCTCGCAAGCCGCGAGGGCAACACCGTCGCGGTGTACAACCGTACGACCGCGAAGACCGACGCGCTCGTCGAGGCGCATCCCGAGGCCGGCTTCGTGAAGGCGACGACGATGCAGGAGCTCGCCGACAGCCTGCAGACCCCGCGCACCGCGATCATCATGGTGAAGGCCGGTCGTCCCACCGACGCCGTCATCGACGAGCTCGTGTCGGTGTTCGAGCCCGGCGACATCATCGTCGATGGCGGCAACGCCCTCTTCACCGACACCATCGAGCGCGAGCGCCGCGTGCGCGAGACGGGCATCCACTTCGTCGGCTGCGGCATCTCCGGCGGCGAGGAGGGCGCGCTGCACGGCCCCTCGCTCATGCCCGGCGGCACGGCGGAGTCGTACGAGACGCTCGGCCCGATCCTCGAGCGCATCGCCGCGGTCGCCGAGGGCGAGCCATGCGTGACGCACGTCGGCGCCGACGGCGCCGGCCACTTCGTGAAGATGATCCACAACGGCATCGAGTACGCCGACATGCAGCTCATCGCCGAGGCGTACGACCTCATCCGCCACGCGACGGGCAAGAGCCCCGCCGAGATCGCCGACATCTTCGCCGAGTGGAACGAGGGCGACCTCGAGTCGTACCTCATCGAGATCACGGCCGAGGTGCTGCGCCAGGTCGACGCGAAGACCGGGAAGCCGCTCGTCGACGTCATCCTCGACGCCGCCGGCGCGAAGGGCACGGGTGCGTGGACGGTGCAGACGGCGCTCGACCTCGGCGTGCCGGTGTCGGGCATCGCCGAGGCCGTGTTCGCCCGCTCGCTGTCGTCGAAGCCCGAGCAGCGCGCCGCGGGCGCGAGCCTGCCCGGCCCCTCGACGCCGTGGTCGGTGCAGGACCCCGAGCAGTTCGTCGAGGACGTGCGCCTGGCGCTCTACGCGTCGAAGGTCATCGCCTACTCGCAGGGCTTCGACGCGATCGTGCAGGGCGCGATCGACCACGACTGGGCGATCGACAAGGGCGAGGTCGCGCGCATCTGGCGCGGCGGCTGCATCATCCGCGCCCGCTTCCTGAACCGCATCACCGAGGCGTACGCGGCCGACCCGGGCCTCGTCGCGCTCGTGACGGCGCCGTTCTTCGCCGACGTCATGGCGACGGCGCAGGACTCGTGGCGCCGCATCGTCGCGGGCGCAGCCCAGTCGGGCATCCCCATCCCCGCGTTCGCCTCCTCGCTCGCGTACTACGACGGCCTGCGCGCGACGCGCCTGCCCGCGGCGCTCGTGCAGGGGCAGCGCGACTTCTTCGGCGCGCACACGTACAGGCGCGTCGACGCAGAGGGCACGTTCCACACGCTGTGGTCGGGCGACCGCTCCGAGGTCGAGGCCGAGGACACGCACTGAGCCGCTGAGCTCGCGCGCACGGCGCGTCGCCCCTCGCGGGCGGCGCGCCGCTCGCGAGGGGCGCATCCGCCCGCGTGGCACGATCGAGGGATGAGCGCCTTCCACGCCGACGCATCCGACCTCCCCGAGCCCGAGCGCGAGGTGCTGACGTGGCAGGGATTCGGGGATGCAGGGCGCGAGCTCGCTCGCACGATCGCCGCCGACGGCTACCAGCCGGAGATCGTCATCGCGATCGCCCGCGGCGGCCTGCTGCCCGCCGGGCACCTCGCGTACGCGCTCGGCCTCAAGCTCGCCGACGCGATCAACGTCGAGTTCTACACCGACGTGCACCAGACGCTCCCCGATCCCGTGCTGCTCGAGCCGATGCTCGATGCGGAGGCGATCCGCGGTCGACGCCTGCTCGTCGTCGACGACGTCGCCGACTCGGGCCGCACGCTCGCGCTCGTGCTCGACGTGCTGCGCAGGATGGGCGCCGAGGCCCGCTCGGCGGTGCTCTACGCGAAGCCGGCCTCGGTCGTCGATCCCGACTTCGTGTGGCGGCGCACCGACCGCTGGATCGTGTTCCCCTGGTCGGCCGAGCCGCCCGTCACCGCCTGACGCGTTCGCTCACGCGCGGCGGCGGTACTCGAGCTCCGGCCGGCCGCGCGTGCCGTAGCGCGGGGTGCGCTCGACGACGCCCGCGTCCGCGAGGTGCTCGAGGTAGCGGCGCGCCGTGACGCGCGAGAGCCCGAGGTCGGCCGCGACCTCGGTCGCGCTGCGCGCACCGCCCTCGCCGAGCAGGGCGGACACCGACTCGAGCGTCTCCGCCGACAGGCCCTTCGCGAGCCCGGGCGCGTTCGTCGTGCGCAGCGCCGCGATCGCGCGATCGACCTCCTGCTGCGTCAGGCTCGACGCCCCCTCGAGCTCGTCGCGGTAGGCGCGGTACTGCCGCATGCGCTCGGCGAAGACGGCGAAGCCGAACGGCTTGATGAGGTACTGCACGACGCCCACCGCGACCGCCTCGCGCACGATGTCGAGCTCGCGCACGGCCGTGACGGCGATGACGTCGACGACGAGGCCCGCCGCCCGCAGTTCGCGGCACACCTGGAGGCCGTGGCCGTCGGGCAGGTTCATGTCGAGCAGCAGCAGGTCGATGCGATCGCCGCCCTGCTGCGCCTCGCGCAGCGCGCGGATCGCGGCGGTCGCCGTGTGCGCCACGCCGGCGAGCTCGAAGCCGTCGCAGCGGCCGACGTACGCGGCGTGGGCCTCGGCGGTGCCGCGATCGTCCTCGACGACGAGCACGCGGATCACGACGGCCGCCTCGCGCGCCCGGCGGCATCCGCCGCATCCCCCGCTCCACCCGCGTCGCCGTCGGCGGGTGCCGCGGACGCGGGCCGCGGCAGCACGACCGTGACGACGGCGCCGAGCTCGCGGCCCAGCTCGATCGTGCCCCCGAGGCGCTCGACCGTCTGGCGCACGAGCGCGAGGCCGAAGCCGCGGCCGTCGGCACCGTGCTCCTTCGTCGTCCACCCTTGCTCGAACGCGAGCTCGCGCGCGTCGTCGGGAACGCCCTCCCCCGAGTCCGACACCTGCATGACGATCGCGCCGTCGTCGTCGGCGCCGAGGTACACGGCGACCCATCGCGCGCCGAGCTCCCGCGACGTCGCGCCGGTGCGCGCGCGAGCGGTCGCCGCGGCGTCGATGGCGTTGTCGACGAGGTTGCCGAGGATCGTGACGAAGTCGATGGGATCGATCCAGTGCGTGCCGGGGTCGAGCCGCGTCTCGAAGTGCAGCTCGACGGCGCGCTCGCGCGCCTGCGCCGTCTTGCCGAGGAGCAGCGCGGCGATGACGGGCTCCTCGTCGGCGCCGACGACGCGGTCGGCGAGCCGCTGGCCGAGGTCGCGCTCGGCGGCGGCGACCTCGAGGGCGCGCTCCGACTCGCCGAGCGAGAGCAGCGACGCGATCGTGTGCATCCGATTGCCGAACTCGTGCGTCTGCGCCCGCAGCGCCGTCGCGAGCGTGCGCACCGCGTCGAGCTCGCCCGCCATGCTGCTCAGCTCGGTGCGGTCGCGGATCGTGAGCATCGTGGCGGTGCCGGATGCGACCGCGGCGTCGTGGCGTTCGACGAGGAGCGAGCGGCGATCCACGAGCGCCGGCGCGACGCCGTCGCCGGGCTGCGCCAGCGCATCCTGCACCGTCTGCGGCAGCGCGTCGTCGACGGCGACGGGCAGGTCGACGTCGTCGAGGCCGAGCAGCGTGCGCGCACGATCGTTCGCGAGCACGACGCGACCGCCCTCGACGAGCAGCAGGCCGTCGTCGACGGTGTGCAGCACGGCCTCGTGCGCCGCGAACAGCCGCGCGAGCTCCTCGACCCCGCGACCGCCGGTCGCGGCGCGCAGGCGACGCGCGAGGAGCCAGGCCGCGAGCGCGGCGAGCAGCACGGCGGCGACGAGCACGATCGCGACGACCACGAGCCGCGTCACGACCTCGCCCGACACCTGCGCGATCGTCACGCCGCCCGAGACGAGCCCGACGACCTCGCCGTCGACGACGACGGGCGCGACGGCGCGGGCGGACGGGCCGAGCGTGCCCTCGAAGGTCTCGGTGACGACCCGGCCGGCGAGCGCAGGCGCCGTCGTGCCGAGGAACTGCTGACCGATCCGATCCTCGTCGGGATGCGTGTAGCGGATGCCCGAGGTGTGCATGATCGTGACGAAGTCGAGCCTGGTGCCGTCGACGACGTCGCGTGCGAACGGCTGGAGCGCCTCCGAGGCACGGCGCACGGTGCCCGCCTCGTCCGCGTCGAAGGTCGCGTACGCCTCGGCCACCGCCTCCTGCACCGTCGGGTCGGCGGCGAGCGTCAGCACGACGTCGCGCGAGAGCACCGTCGCCTCGTGCTCGGCATCGGTGCGCGCGTCGATCGCGAGCAGCGTGAACGCGACGACGGCGCTCAGCACCATGAGCACGGTCGACTGCACGAACAGCCGCGTCGCGATGCTCGCATCGCGCCATCGACGACGCATGCGCTCCCCCCTCGTCGCGGACCGTCCCCGCTGCGAACACTATGCACGAAAGGCGCGTCGTGCGACGGCCGAGGACGATGCTCGACGACGCTAGGCGCCGCACCGCTGCGGCGCCGAGGAGGAAGCACCATGGCGACGACGCCCACCACCAGCACATCGAAGCACCGCGCGCGCTTCGCCACCCACGGCCTCTACGTCGCCGTGATCATCGCGGTCGTGCTCGGCGCCGCCGTCGGCCTCATCTGGCCCGAGGTCGGCGTCGCGCTCAAGCCCATCGGCACCGCGTTCGTCGCGCTCATCAAGATGATGATCGCCCCCGTCATCTTCTGCACGATCGTGCTCGGCATCGGCTCGATCGCGAAGGCCGCGACGGTCGGCAAGGTCGGCGGCCTCGCGCTCGGCTACTTCGTCGTCATGTCGACCTTCGCGCTCGCGATCGGCCTCGTGGTCGGCAACTTCGTGCACCCCGGCGAGGGCCTCAACATCGCGTCCGCCGAGTACGACGCCCCGGCCGCCGAGGAGGGCGGCCCGATGTTCGGCATCATCCCGACGACGCTCGTGTCGGCGCTCACGGGCAGCCACGTGCTGCCGGTCCTCTTCGTCGCGCTGCTCGTCGGCTTCGCGCTGCAGAAGATGGGCGACCGCGGCAAGCCGCTGCTCGAGACGCTCGGCCTCATCCAGACGCTCGTGTTCCGCATCCTCACGATGATCCTGTGGCTCGCACCCATCGGCGCGTTCGGCGCCATCGCCGGCGTCGTCGGCGAGACCGGCTGGGCGGCCATCGGCGCCCTCGCGACCCTCATGCTCGCCTTCTACGCCACGTGCGTCGTCTTCATCGTCGGCGTGCTCGGCACGCTCCTGTGGGTCGTCGCGCGGGTCAACATCTTCACGCTCATGGCGTACCTGGGCAAGGAGTACCTCCTCATCGTCTCGACGTCGTCGTCGGAGTCGGCGCTCCCCCGCCTCATGGCGAAGCTCGAGCACATGGGCGTGTCGAAGCCGGTCGTCGGCATCACGGTGCCGACCGGGTACTCGTTCAACCTCGACGGCACCGCGATCTACCTCACGATGGCATCGCTGTTCATCGCGACGGGCATGGGCGTGCCGATGTCGATCCCCGAGCAGATCGGCCTGCTGCTGTTCATGATCATCGCCTCCAAGGGCGCCGCAGGCGTCACCGGCGCCGGTCTCGCGACCCTCGCCGCCGGCCTGCAGACCTACCGCCCCGACCTCGTCGACGGCGTGGGCGTCATCGTGGGCATCGACCGCTTCATGTCGGAGGCGCGCGCGCTCACGAACTTCACCGGCAACGCCGTCGCGACGGTGCTCATCGGCACCTGGACGCGGCAGATCGACCACGGTCGCGTCGCGAACGTGCTCGCCAAGCGCGACCCGTTCGACGAGGCGACGATGGAGGACGCGCACGGCGCGGGCTCCGGCACGCCGCAGACGGCGACCGAGGCGGTGCGGGTGAGCGCGGGCGTGCGCTGACGCCACCCCTCCCGTGAGACGCGAGCGGGCCGGATCCTCCCCATGGGATCCGGCCCGCTCGTTCGCATGCGCGTGCGACGCGGCGCAGGTCAGTCGGCGGCGCGACGCAGCCGGACGGCGCGGATGCCGAGCGCCAGGGCGAGCCACAGCGCAGAGGCGACGACGCCGTACCAGGGCAGCGTGACGACGAGCAGCGCGCACAGCACGAGGCCGACGAGCGAGACCCACGCCGGCACCCACGCCTCGCGCCGCCGGGCGCCGCCGTCGCTCGAGTCGGCGTCCGCGGCCGCGAGGCGCAGCGTGCGCCGCATGCGGAGCGCGCCGACGTGGCCGATGCCGTAGTACGCGAGCACCGACGTCGACGAGAGGGCGACGAGCACGACGGGCGGCGCGACGAGCACGAGCACGATCGCGAGCGCCGCCATCGCCCCCTCGGCGACCGCCGGCGCCTTCGTGCGCGCGGAGATGCGCGCGAGCGGGCCGGGCAGCTCGCCGTCCCGCGCCATCGCGAGGCTCGTGCGCGAGAGTCCGGCGAGGATCCCCATGAGCGAGCCGAGGCACGCGATGGCAGCGACGACGAGCAGCACCCGGTGCAGCGCCGGATCGCCGACGAGCGAGGCGACGGGCGTCTCGGGCCACAGGATCGCGTCGGCGTACGCGGTCGTCGTCGCCCACGCGACGAGGGCGTAGATGGCCAGCACGATGCCGAGCGCGCCGAGGATCGCGAGGGGCAGGGTGCGACGCGGGTCGCGCACCTCCTCGCCGAGCGTCGCCATGCGCGCGTAGCCGGCGAAGGCGAAGAACAGCAATCCGGCGCCCTGCAGCACCGCGAGCGGTCCGGCGGGCGTCGCGAGCGCGCCGACGTCGCTGCACGCGGCGCGTGCCGCCTCCGCGCCGCCGACGAGCCCGAACGAGCAGCCCTCGCCGCCGGCCATGACGAACGTCGAGTCGGACAGCGGGGCGTACGCCGTCCAGGCCCATCCGCCGGCCGCCGACGGCAGGCCCAGCGCCGTCCACGTCAGCGCGAGCGCGATGCCGGCGAGCGCGAGCGCGACCACGACCCACGTGATCCACGCGGTCACGCGGATGCCCTGCGCGTTCGCGAGCGCGAGCACGACGATCGCCGCGATCGCGATCGGCTGCTCCCATCCCGGCCACAGGTGCGAGGCGGCGACGAGGGCGATCGCAGCCGCCGAGCACGTCTTGCCCGTGAGGAACAGCCAGCCGGCGGCGAAGCCCGTCGTGGGCGAGAGCTCGGCGCGCGCGTAGGCGTAGCCGCCGCCGGAGACCGGATGCCGCATTGCGAGCTGCGCCGTCGACAGCGCGTTCGCGATCGCGACGGCCGCGGCGAGCACGAGCGCGAGCCAGAGCCACTGCCCCGCGACGGCGACGGCTGGCGTCCAGACGAAGAAGACGCCCGCGCCGAGCATGGCGCACAGCCCCACCACCATCGCGCCGGGCACGCCGAGGCGTCGTTCGAGCGCGGTCACGAGGTGCGGGCGGAGGTCGGCACGAGCGCACGCTAGCAGGGCGAGGTGACGCGCTCGTGCCGCGTCCTGCGCGTCAGCGGCGCTCGAGCAGCACGAGCACCTCGGCGTGGTCGTTGTGCGGGAACATGTCGAACATCCGCGCCCGCACGGGCCGCAGCGACGGCATGGCAGCGAGGTCGCGCGCGAGCGTCGCGGGATTGCAGCTCGAGTAGACGACGTGGCGGGCGGCCGACGCCTCGAGCCTCGCCGCGAGCGCGCCGATGCCGCGCCGCGGCGGATTCACGACGACGAGGGCGGCGTCGACGGTCCGATCGTCCGCAGCGGTCGCGTCGCCGACCGCGAAGCGCGCCGACGATCCCATGGCGCTGGCCGTCTCGATCGCGCCCGCGATGGCCTCGGCGCTCGTCTCGACGCCGACGACGTCGCGATGCGGGCGCGCGGCGTGCAGCGCGAAGCCTCCGACGCCGCAGTACAGGTCGGCGACGGAGGCGGGGTCGACCTCGTCGATCCACGTCGCCGCCTCCCGGTAGAGGGCTGCCGCGACCGCGGAGTTCGTCTGGAAGAAGCCGCCGGGTCGCAGGCGCAGCGGCACGTCGTTCAGCCGCATCGTGAGCGACTGCCGATCCGTGAGCGGCACCTCGACGTCGCCCTCCACGACGGCCTTGTGCTCGGGCAGGATGCTCGCCGACGCGACGACGAGGCCGGGGATGCGCTCGCGCAGCGCGTCCATCCGCTTGGCGATGCGCGGCACGGCCTCCGTCGAGCGCAGCACGAACCGCACCATGAGCTCCGCGTCGGGACTCGCGGTCACGAGCACGTGCTTGAGCTCGCCGCGCCGCTCGGGCACGTCGTACGGCGGGATGCGCGCGTCGGTGACGAGGGCCGCGAGGTGCGGCAGCGCGTCCCGGATCGGCTGCTCGTGCAGCGGGCACGCGCGCAGGTCGATGCCGCGGCGCTCGCCGTCGAGGATGCCGAGCGTCGGCGCGTCGACGGTGCCGCCCGCCACCATCTTCGCCTTGTTGCGGAAGGCCGAGATGGCGGACGCGTGCGGCGCGAGCCATGCGGCGCCGGGCGCCGCGGCCTCGGCGCCGAGCTGCTTGCGAGCGAGCTGGGCGTCGTAGGCGTCGTCGATGCGCGTGCACGAGTGGCACAGCCCCGCCCGGTGGTAGCCGCAGTCGAGCGCGGGCGCGAAGACGGTCATCCTCGCATCCTGCCGACGAGCGGATCGTGCCGCATGCTCGGCAGCACCACCGCACGCCAGCGTTGCGCCTGCACGGCGCCGAGGACGCCGAGCGCGAGGGCGCCGACGGCCGCGGCGAGCGCCCAGGGACCGAGCCCGCGCCAGCCCTCGACGATCGCGAGCCGCTCGGGCGACGGATTCGCGATGCCCGGGCCGAGCTCGGCGGCGACGACGAGCATCGCGAGCGCCGCCGCGACCGTGCCGACGACGCGGCCGACGAGCTCGAGCGCGCGCGGCCACGCGATCGCGTGGTCGAGCCACTCGGCCGGCGGCAGCGCATCCGTCGCCGCGCGCCGTGCCGCCGCCGCCTCGCGCACCGTCTCGCCGACCAGCCACACGACGCCCAGCAGCCCTGCCAGCGACAGCATCGTGACGAAGGCGACGAGCCCGACGGCCGCGACGCCGTCGACCGCGCGCTCGCCCCACGGGTCGTACGTCACGGGCTCGCAGGTGCGGCACTGCTTGCGGAGGAAGACGCCCAGCACGACGATGCCGAACGCCACGGGCAGGCCGACGGCGACGACGCTCGCGAGGCGGTCGAACACTCCGCGGGCTCCCGGATGCCGGCTGCGACGACGCTCATGCCGCGGCCGTAGGGCGCGCTCGCGAGCCAGGCGCGGGCCCGTCGCCTCGTCGGCGGCGTCGAAGCGCGGCCACGCCGCGCGGAGCCGACCCAGCGCGTCCTGCCACGCCGCATCCGCCGCGCGCAGCGCCACCGCGGCGACGACGTGCGCGCCGCCGACGACGAGGGCGATCGCGCCGACGCCGACGAGGACGCCGTCACGGGAGGCGATGCCCGCACCACCCGCCACGAGGGCGACGAGCGCCGCGATCGACGCGAGCACGACGCACAGGATCCGCGCCGTGCCCACCGCGCCCCGCACGAGCTCTCGGCGCTCCGCGGCGGGTGGCATCGGCGCGCCCTCGGCGGCGAGTCGCAGGGCGGTGCGCATCCGCAGCGCGCGCTCGAGCGCCACGCGCACGGCCTCGCCGACCCCACCGACGCCTGCGACGACGAAGAGCCCGACGATGCTCGTGCGGGCCGCGACGTCCACGTCGCCCGGCAGGACGCCGAGCAGCTCCTCGACGCCGACGATCACGAAGACGCCGACGAAGATCCACAGCACCACGACCGCGAGCGCACCCTGCGTCAGCGCTGCGGCACCGGCGAGGATCGCCGTCGCGGGCCCGATCGGCGCGGGCGCGATCCGCGGCATGGTGGCGACGACGTGCGTCAGGCGGCGCCGTCGAACATCGACGTCACCGAGCCGTCCTCGAAGACCTCGCGGATCGCACGGGCGAGCAGCGGTGCGATCGAGAGCACCTCGAGGCAGTCGAAGCGCTGCTCGGGCGCGAGCGGGATGGAGTCGGTGACGACGACGCGGTCGATGACGCCCGAGCCGAGCAGCTCCGGTGCCGGGTCGGAGAAGATCGCGTGCGTCGCCGCCACGATGACGCGGGTGGCACCGTTCTTCTTGAGTGCCTCCGCCGCCTTGAGGATCGTGCGCCCCGTGTCGATCATGTCGTCGACGAGCAGGCACGTCCGCCCCGCGACGTTGCCGACGATCTCGTGCACGGAGACCTGGTTCGGCACGAGCGGGTCGCGACGCTTGTGGATGATCGCGAGCGGCGCGCCGAGCTTGTCGCTCCACACGTCCGCGACGCGCACGCGGCCCATGTCGGGCGAGACGACCGTGAGGTCCGCCGGGTCGAGGGTGTCGCGGAAGTGCTCGAGGAGCACGGGCATCGCGAACAGGTGGTCGAAGGGCCCGTCGAAGAAGCCCTGGATCTGCGAGGCGTGGATGTCGACCGACATGATGCGGTCGGCACCGGCCGTCTTGAACAGGTCCGCGACCAGGCGGGCCGAGATCGGCTCGCGGCCGCGGCCCTTCTTGTCCTGCCGCGAGTACGGGTAGTACGGCATGACGACGGTGATGCGCTTCGCGGAGGCGCGCTTCAGCGCATCCACCATGATGAGCTGCTCCATGAGCCACTCGTTCACGGGCTTGCCGTACGACTGCAGCACGAACGCGTCGGAGCCCCGCACCGAGTCGAGCATGCGGGCGTAGATCTCGCCGTTGGCGAAGGTGCGGGTGTCGGTGCCCATGAGCTCGGTGCCGAGCTCGGCGGCGACGGCCTCGGCGAGCGCGGGGTGCGAGCGACCCGGGATGAGCACGAGGTGCTTCCGGTTCTTGGCGACGATCGAGGACACGGTGCTCCTACTGCTGCTGGTCGGCGTCGGGCTCGGCGGCATCCGCCGAGGGCTGGCTCGCGTGCTGGGCGGCGAGGGCTGCGTCGGCGGCTGCGGCGGCATCGGTGCCGGCGCGGCGCTCCTGCACCCAGCCGGCGACGTTGCGCTGGGGTGCGACGGTCATGGCGAGCGCGCCCGGCGGCACGTCCTTGCGGACGACGGCGCCCGCGGCGGTCTTCGCGCCGGCGCCGAGCGTCACGGGTGCGACGAGCACCGTGTGCGACGAGGTGTGCACGTGGTCGCCGACGATCGTGCGGTGCTTGCGCACGTCGTCGTAGTTGGCCGTGATCGTGCCGGCGCCGAGGTTGACGCCCTCGCCGATCTCGGCGTCGCCGACGTACGAGAGGTGCGGCACCTTCGAGCCGTCGCCGATGACGGCGTTCTTCGTCTCGACGGCCGCGCCGATCTTGCCGCCCGCACCGAGGATCGTGCCGGCGCGCAGGTACGAGAAGGGGCCGACGGAGGCGCCCGCTCCGATGACCGCGAGCGTGACGTCGGAGCGGCGGATGACCGCATCCTCGCCCACCTCGGTGTCGGTCACGGTGGTGTCGGGGCCGATCGTCGCGCCGCGGGCGACGCTCGTCGCGCCGTGCAGCTGGGTGCCCGGGAGGATCGTGACGTCCTCGGCGATCGACACGTCGGCGTCGATCCACGTCGAGGCGGGGTCGACGATCGTCGCGCCGGCGAGCTGATGGCGGCGGACGATGCGGCGGTTGAGCTCGAGCGCGATGTCGCTCAGCTGCGCACGGTCGTTGACGCCGGCGACGAGCCAGTGGTCGTCGATCGGCACGGCCTCGATGCGGCCGCCGGCGGCCTGGATGCGCAGGGCCGCGTCGGTGAGGTACTTCTCGCCCTGATCGTTGTCCATGCCGATGCCGGCGAGGGCGTCGCGCAGCTGCACGGCGCCGAAGACGTAGATGCCGCCGTTCACCTCGTCGATCGCGCGCGTGGCCGCGTCGGCGTCGCGCTCCTCGACGATGGCCTGGAAGTGGCCGGCGCGGTTGCGGATGATGCGGCCGAAGCCCGTCGGATCGGGCAGGCGCGTCGAGAGCACCGTGAGGGCGTTCTGCGCCGTCTCGTGCTCGCGCACGAGCTCGCGCAGGGTGCCGGCGTCGATGAGCGGCACGTCGCCCGAGAGCACGACGACGAGACCGTCGAAGTCGGCGGGGAGCTGGGCCATCGCGACCTCGACCGCGCGACCGGTGCCGGGCACCTCGTCCTGGTCGGCGATGCGCGCGCTCGGCGCGTGGTGGGCGATCTCCTCGACGAGCAGGTCGCGCTCGTGCCGCACGACGGCGACGAGGTGGGCGGGATCGAGCTCGTGCGCCGTGTGCAGCACGTGGGCGATGAGCGAGCGGCCGGCGAGCGCGTGCAGCGGCTTGGGGGTCGCGCTGCGCATGCGCGTGCCGGCTCCGGCCGCGAGCACGACGACGGCGATCTGGGGCATCCGCACCTTCCCTCGTCTGACCGGCATCCACCGTATCGCTCCTCGCGCGTCGTGCGGCACGCCGGGTGACCGCCCCTACCCGCCATCGCGCTGGCCCTGACCGGTCACGACTGGCCACGAATGGCGCCACGGTGGCCACGGGAGGCGACCAATGGCCACGAAGGGCAGCCCTTCGTGGCCAGTCCCGATGACGGAGAGGAGCGGCGTGCGGGCTCAGGCGCCCTGCGGCGGATGCACCAGCAGGTCGACCTGGTCGGCGAGGTAGGCGTCGAGCCGCGTGCGCTCCGCCGCGGTGCGACCCCACCGCACCCACGCGACGTCGTCGCGGATCGCGAGCACCGCATCCGCGGGCGCGTCGACGAGGGATGCGTCGATCGGGATGGGCGCGGTGCCGTGGTTCACGACCTCCCCGAGCGCGAAGCCGCCCGCGAGCGCCGCCGCCCGCTCCGCGCGCCGCAGCTCCACCGATGCCGTGAGCCCCTGCGGTCGGCCGGGATCCGTCACGCGCGTGATCGTGCCCGTGGCATGCACGGATCCGTCGCGTGCGAGCAGCAGCGCTCCGACCCTCCAGACGCGCCCGCGGCGGTCGATGCGCGGCGGCCGGCCGACGCCGAGGATGCGACGCGGCACCACGACCTCGCCGAGCCACTCCTCGCGCGCACCCGCGGCGGCGAGGCGCCGCACGGCGTCGTCGATCGTGGCGCGCACCGCGGCGACGGCAGCGTCGTGGGTCACGAGCTGCGCCGTCCGGCCGGGCTCGCGATGCGCATGCAGCGAGCGTAGCGAGGCGCTCCGCCACCAGGATTCGAACCTGGACTGCACGGCTCCAAAGGCCGGCGTGCTGCCGTTACACCATGGCGGATCGCGCCCTCCAGCCTACGAGGCGCGCACCGCGCCGCCGTCCGCGTCAGCGTGCCTCGTCGGACGCGCGACGGTCGCGATCGTCGGCGCGACGCTCGGCCTCGACGTCCTCGTCGCCCTCGGGTCCCACGTCGAGCCCGGGGTCGCCGGCGTGCGGCTGCTCCTCGGCCTCGGGCAGCTGTCCTCGGGTCTTGACGAGGCTCGCGATCGTGGCGACGACGATCGTCGCGGCGATGACGATGAGCGAGAGCCACGTCGGGATCTCGGGCACCTGCTCGAGCGGCTCGCCGCCGTTGACGAAGGGCAGCTCGTTGACGTGGAGGGCGTGCAGCAGCAGCTTGACGCCGATGAAGGCGAGGATGAACGCGAGGCCCTGCGCGAGGTAGACCAGCCGCTTGAGCAGGCCGCCGACGAGGAAGTACAGCTGCCGCAGGCCCATGAGCGCGAACGCGTTCGCGGTGAAGACGATGTACGCCTCCGACGTCAGGCCGTAGATCGCGGGGATGGAGTCGACGGCGAAGATGAGGTCGACGACGCCGATCGCGACGATCGTGAGCAGCATGGGCGTGACGTAGCGCTTGCCGTCGAGCTCGACGGTGAGCCGGTCGCCGTGGTACTTCTCCGTGACCGGCAGGCGACGTCGAAGGAAGCGCATCGCACGGCTGTTCGTCGGGTCCGCCTCATGGTCCGAGAACGCCTGGCGCCATGCGAGCACGAGCAGCAGCGCGCCGAAGACGTAGAAGATCCACGAGAAGTTCGAGATGAGCGCGGAGCCCGCGGCGATGAACCCGCCGCGCATGACGAGCGCGATCACGATGCCGATGAGCAGCACCTTCTGCTGGTACTCGCGCGGCACCGCGAACGCCGTCATGACGAGGAGGAAGACGAAGATGTTGTCGACGGAGAGCGCCTTCTCCGTCAGGTACCCGGCGAAGTACTCGCCGCCGAAGTCCCACCCCGACACGAGGCCGATGCCGACGCCGAAGAGCAGCGCGAGCCCGATGTAGAACGCCGACCAGCGCGCCGCCTCGCCGAGCGACGGCTCGTGCGGCGTGCGCACGTGCGCGAAGAACTCGAACACGAAGAACGCGATCGTCACGGCGATCGTGACGATCCAGACCAGCAGGCTGACCTCCACGAAGGCCCCTCCCCGACGGGTGCGATGGACGAGTTCAGGATCGCAACGCCGACTCGGGTGCAGCAATGCTGGGCATTCCCATAGCAATCCATGCCATCGGCGGGATGCGAGACTGGCGTCGTGCCCGCACACGACGAGGTCGACGACATCATCGCGCAGTGGGTGCGCGTGCGCCCCGACGCCGACGTCGCCCCCTTCGCGGTCCTGTCCCGGCTCACGAGGCTCGCGCGCCGCCTCCAGCGCGTGCGCGCGGCGGCATTCGCGGATGCGGGGCTCGAGGCGTGGGAGTGGGACGTGCTGGCGGCGCTGCGGCGCGCGGATGGCGCGTTGACCCCGAAGGAGCTCATCGCGCAGACCATGGTCACGAGCGGCACGATGACGAACCGCATCGACGGGCTCGCCGCGCGCGGGCTCGTCGAGCGCATGGCCCACGACAGCGACCGTCGGTCGACCCGCGTCCGCCTCACCGACGACGGGCTCGACCGCGTCGACTCGGCGCTCGACGCGCTGCTCGACGCCGAGCACCGACTGCTCGCCGGCATGGGCGACGACGACCGTCGACGCCTCGCCCGTCTGCTGCGCGCGCTCGGCGAGGGCCTCGACGACTGAGTCGCTCGCGCACGAGATGCGCGCGGGCGCAAGGTCGAGGGTGCATCGCGCTCGATGCGCCGCTCGGGATCATCTCCTGCGCGGTCCCGTGAGCCAGCGCCCGGCCGAGGCTGGGATGCTCGAGGCGTGGACCGCCCTGCGTTCGTCGCCCGCGCCTCCTGGCGTCGCATCTTCGCCTCGTGGCTCGGGCTCGCGCTCGCGGTCGCGGGCATGGCGATCTTCGCGGTCGGCGCGCTCATCGGCCCGGTGGGCGCCGCGCTGGCGCTCCTCGCCATCGGCGTCCCGGCGTGGCAGTGGCAGGCGCTGCGGCGACGCCGCATCGAGGTCGACCTTCCCGGTGCAGGAGCCATGCTGCGCCTCGGCCGCGACGCGGCGGCGACGACGGTGCCGCTCGACGCCATCGCGGGCGGCATCGTCCATCGCACGCCGGGCGCGACGTCCCGTGGCATCCGCGTGGGCGCGGACGTCGAGCGCTGGCTCGTCGTCGGTCAGGACGGCCGCATCCTCGCGCGCCTCGACGGACGCGGCTTCGCCGAGGCCGACCTCGAGACGGCACGCGAGCGCATCGGCGGCGTCTGGATGTCCGCGGCCCGTGCGCGGCAGCTCGGCGTCCTGCCTGCGGACGCGCCGTGGCACATGCGCCGACCGCGCCTCGCCGTGACGCTCGCGCTGGCCGCGGTCGTCGGCACGGCGCTCGTGCTGCTCGTGGTGTTCGTCGTGCTCGCGGAGCTGGGCCGCGCGGCGTTCCTCTGGCCGTGGTGGGCGTAGGGACGACGTCGGCTCGTCGTCCCTGCGCCCTCAGTACCGGTAGTGGTCCGGCTTGAACGGGCCCGCGACGGGCACGCCGATGTAGCGCGCCTGGCGGTCGGTGAGCGTCGTCAGCCGCACGCCGAGCGCGTCGAGGTGGAGGCGGGCGACCTCCTCGTCGAGCACCTTCGGCAGCACGTGCACGTCGGTCGTGTACTCGCTCGCGCGCTGCGCGAGCTCGATCTGCGCGAGCACCTGGTTCGAGAAGGAGTTCGACATGACGAACGAGGGATGCCCCGTCGCGTTGCCGAGGTTCATGAGGCGCCCCTCGGAGAGCACGAGGATCGAGCGGCCCGTCGGCAGTCGCCACTCGTGCACCTGCGGCTTGATCTCGATGCGCTCGGCACCCGTCCTCGCGAGGCCCGCGACGTCGATCTCGTTGTCGAAGTGCCCGACGTTCGCGACGATCGCGAGGTGCTTCATGCCGAGCATGTGATCGGTCGTGATGACGTGCTCGTTGCCCGTCGTCGTGACCCAGATGTCGACCTCGTCGAGCACGTCCTCGACGCGTGCGACCTGGTACCCGTCCATCGCCGCCTGCAGCGCGCAGATCGGGTCGACCTCGGACACGATGACCCGCGCGCCCTGGCCGCGCAGCGACTCCGCAGCACCCTTGCCGACGTCGCCGTAGCCGACGACGAACGCGACCTTGCCGCCGATGAGCACGTCGGTGGCGCGGTTCAAGCCGTCGGGCAGCGAGTGCCGGATGCCGTAGCGGTTGTCGAACTTCGACTTCGTGACGGCGTCGTTCACGTTGATCGCCGGGAACAGCAGCTGGCCCTCGCGCGCGAGCTCGTAGAGGCGGTGCACGCCCGTCGTCGTCTCCTCGGTGACGCCGAGCAGGCCGTCGGCGATGCGCGTCCAGTACCGGCCGTCGGCCGAGATCGACGCCGTCAGCACCGCGTCGACGACGCGCTCCTCCTCGCTCGCGTCGTCGGGCGTGACGGGCAGGCGCCCCTCCTGCTCGAGCGCGCGGCCGCGATGCACGAGCAGCGTGGCGTCGCCGCCGTCGTCGAGGATGAGCGTCGGGCCCTCCGCGAAGGCGAAGATCTGCTGCGTGCAGGCCCAGTACTCCTCGAGGGTCTCGCCCTTCCACGCGAAGACGGGCACGCCGGCGGGCTCGTCGACCGTGCCCGTCGGGCCGACGACGACCGCGGCGGCCGCCTCGTCCTGCGTGGAGAAGATGTTGCACGACGCCCAGCGCACGTCGGCGCCGAGCGCGACGAGCGTCTCGATGAGCACGGCGGTCTGCACGGTCATGTGCAGGGAGCCTGCGATGCGCTGGCCCGCGAGGGGCTGCTCGGCGGCGTAGCGCTCGCGGAGCGCCATGAGGCCGGGCATCTCGTGCTCGGCGAGGCGGATCTGGTGGCGTCCGGCGTCCGCGAGCGCGAGGTCGCGCACCTGGAAGTCGAGTCGGCTGGCTGCATCCACGGTCATGCCTTCATCCTCCCACCCGGCGCGCGGGCGAGGCGACGGGTGGCGAGACGCGTCAGGCGCGGATGATCGCCAGCGCAGCGTCCCGGATGCGGTCGGCGGACCGCAGCACGCCGCACGCCCCGAGCCGTCCGCGTGCGAGCCGGCGGACGACGCGGACCCTCGGATCATCAGGATGCGACCAGCACACCCGTTCCGCGGCGCGCGTCGGGCAGCATCCGGGCGCCACGCCGACCCTCACGACGACTCAGGCGCGGATGATTGCGAGCGCGGCGTCCCGGATGCGTTCCATGGTCCCAGCATCCTCCGCCTCGACGTTGAGGCGCAGCAGCGGCTCGGTGTTCGACGGGCGCACGGACAGCCACCACGACCCGTCGTGGGCGGTGAGGAACAGGCCGTCGAGGTCGTCGAGCACGCCGTCGTGCGCGAACGCCTCGACGATGCGCGCGTAGGCGGCGGGCACGTCGTGCACGGTCGAGTTGATCTCGCCGGATGCGTGGTACGGCGTGAAGCGGGCGGCGAGCGAGGACATCGGCTCGTCGGACGCGCCGAGCTGCGCGAGCACGTGCAGCGCCGCGAGCATGCCGTTGTCGGCGCCGAAGAAGTCGCGGAAGTAGTAGTGCGCGCTGTGCTCGCCGCCGAAGACCGCGTTCGTGCGCGCCATCTCGGCCTTGATGAGCGAGTGGCCGACGCGCGTGCGCACGGGCGTGGCGCCGGCGGCGACGATGGTCTCGGGCACGATGCGCGACGAGATGAGGTTGTGCAGCACGACGACGTCCGTCTCCCCCTCAGCCTGCACCCGACGCACCTCGCGCAGGGCGACGATCGCCGAGATCGCCGACGGCGACACGGCGGCGCCGTGCTCGTCGACGACGAAGCACCGGTCGGCGTCGCCGTCGAAGGCGAGCCCGAGGTCGGCGTCGTGCTGCACGACCGCGGCCTGCAGGTCGACGAGGTTCTTCGGCTCGAGGGGGTTCGCCTCGTGGTTCGGGAAGGTGCCGTCGAGCTCGAAGTACATGGGCACGACCTCGATGGGCAGCGCGGGAAGCCCTGCGGCGGTGCCGAGCACGGCGGGGACCGTGAGCCCGCCCATGCCGTTCGCGGCGTCGACGACGACCTTCAGCGGTCGGCTGCGGGAGAGGTCGACGAGCGAGCGCAGGAGGCTCGCGTAGTCGGCGAGGACGTCGCGGTCGACGACCGTCCCGCGCTCGACCGCATCCGGGATGCCGGACGCGAGGTAGCCGGCTGCGCGGTCGCGGATCGCCGCGAGCCCCGTGTCGAGGCTCATGGCCTGCGCGCCGGCGCGCGAGAGCTTCATGCCGTTGTACGCCGCGGGGTTGTGGGATGCGGTGAACATGATCGCGGGCGCGTCGAGGCTGCCCGAGGCGAAGTACGACTCGTCGGTCGAGCACAGCCCGATGCGCACGACGTCGCCGCCGCGCGCGACGACGCCCTCGGCGGCGGCGGCGGCGAGCTCGGGCGACGAGGGACGCATGTCGTGGCCGATGACCACGGGAGCGGACGCGCCCACCTCGTCGAGGAAGGCGGCGCCGAGCGCTCGCACGACGTCAGGGGTGAGCTGGCCGTCGACGAGCCCGCGCACGTCGTAGGCCTTGACGATCGTGGCGAGGACGTCGGCGTCGGTCATGGTCGGTCCAATCGGTGTCGGGTCGGGCCGTCGCGGCGCTCAGGCGTCCGTGCGCCCGGCGTCGGCGCGGTGCTGCACGATCGTCCATCCGGCCGGCGGCTGGATGCGCGCGGCGTGCACGTCGCAGAGGTCGTAGCCGCCCTCCTGCCTCGCGTCGAGCAGCGGGCCGATCGCCATCATGCGGTCGTCGTAGTCGTACGTGAGCGTGCGGTCGGCGTAGTTGCGGCACGTGGGCCTCGAGCACAGCCTGCCGTCCATCGCGCCCAGGCTACTCGTACGATGGGGAGCATGCCCCGTGCACGCACCCGACGACGGCACGACCGGGGTCCCAGGTCCTCGCTGGCCGGGCCGGTGCTGCCGCTGCTCGAGTCGCGCGAGACGCGGTTCGAGGACACGGTCGCGGACGCCGCGGAGTACCTGCTGGGGCTGTGGCCCGACGAGCTCGCCGGTGCGCGCTTCCGCTGGTCGGACATGCCGCCGTCCGAGCTCGCGCCGACGGCCACCGAGGTGCCGCAGTGGTGGGTCGACCATCACGAGCGCACGATCACGGTCTTCCGCCTGCCCATCCAGCGGCTCGTGCAGCTGCACGTCGACGACGACTGGCATCGGCGCGTCGCGATCGAGTCGTGCGTCTTCCGCGCGGCCGCCGAGCTCATCGGTCGCGAGCCGTGGGAGATCGCGCCGGACCGCTACCGGCATCACTGACGAGGCGGCGTCAGAGCACGACGTCGATGCTCGATCGCACCGCGATCGGCGGCGTGATGGCGTAGCCGGCGATGCCGGAGCCTCCCGCGTACGAGACGGCGGCGACGACCTGCGAGCCCTCGATCGTCGTCGTCCCGGCCGCGAGCGGCACGGAGCGGATGCCGCCGGGCACGAGCCCCACCTCCGTCTCACCCACGCGCACGGTGGTCGGCTCGTCGGCGAGGGAGAGCAGGTGGAGCGTCGGAGACTCGCCGGGCGCCACGGCGACGGCCGTCGCGCCGTCGAGCGCCTCCGTCTGCCCCTGCACCCAGTCGAGGTCCACGGCGTCGCCGTCGACGCGGATCGCGCGCGCAGCGGCGACCACGGGCACGTCGGAGGCGATCCTGAACGCGTACGTGCCGGGCGCGAGCCCCGAGAGGTCGACCTCGGCGACGCTGCCGCCGACGAGGTCGAGGGTCGAGTCGATGGGCTCCTCGCCCGCGGCGATCGTCGTGATGGTGACGCGCGTCGACTCCTGGGCGAGCAGGCGCAGGGCCGGCGCGGCGTCGGCGAAGCCCTCCTGCGTCTGCAGGCCCGTCGCCTCCCCGATCGTGACGGCGGGGATCGCGACGTCCGTGCCCGCGTGGGACGGGTCGACGATCTCGACGCCGCCCGGATCGAGCGTGCGCACGACGCGGTGCTGGAGGTGCGCGACGACGGGCCCGCCGGTCGTCGCGACCTGCACGACGGGCGATACGAGCCCGGGGGCCAGGGCCGCGAGGTCGACGAGCACGACGCTACCCGCCCCGACGGCGATGCCGGTGCTGCCGACGGCGTCGACGCGACCGTCGGGGCCATGGACGGCGAGGTCGACGGACGTCGGGGTCGTGCCGGGGTTCGCGATCGTGAGGACGCTGCTGCGCCCCGTCGTCGTGGAGCCGCCGACGAGCCACTGCGACGTCGCCGGCTGGCCGCACTCGCTCGCGGCGGCACCGCGTGCGACGTCGCTCGCCACCGTGAGCCACTCGGCGCCGGCGAGGTCGGTGCCTCGCAGCACCTCGGGCGCCGCGTCGACGCCCGCGACGGCGAGGGGCTCCCGCTCGCTGGCCGACGCCTCGAGCCGATCGTCGGCGAGCACCTCGATCGCCGCGGCGTCGCCGCTGGCGTCGCCGATGCCGATGAGCGGTCCCGCGCACACGCGGGTCTCCTCGGGGGCGTCGGGGGCGACGGTCGCCGTGCGCGGGTCGGCCTCCACGCTCGGCAGCGTCGGCGCGGCGAGCACGCCGAGCACGCCGACCGCGATCGTCGCGGCCCCCGCTGTGGCGCGCAGCGCCCAGAGCCCGGGCCTGCGCCGCTCGCGAGCCCGCTCCCGCTCCGCCGCCTCGTTGGCCGCCGCCTCCCGATCCGTAGCCACGACGTCGGTGGCGAGGTCGACGTCCGCGTCGCCGTCACGAGCCGGGGGCTCGCGGGACGCGTCGACGTCGTCGAGCGGGGCGCCGGGGTCGGCGTCGCCGGCCTCGACACGAGTCGCGTCGACGGTCGGAGCCGACGCGTCCGGCGCCTCGGGTCGCGGCGCGTCCGCGTCGTCCGGCGCGGTGGCTGGCTGCACGTCGTCGCGCTCGTCGGAGCCGCTGCGGTCGTCGCTCATGCCCAGTCCTTCACGATCTTCGCCCGACGCGACCGCACGCGTGCGCCGCGCCGCGCCGACGGCAGCGCGAGGACGATCGCGATGCCGAGGGCGAGCAGCTGCCCGGCCAGCAGGAGCGCGGCCCACGTCGACGGCGCCGCCGCGGGCTCGACGACGACGTCGCGCTGCCAGAGCACGCCGAACGTCGTCTCCCCGATCGTCTCGAGCCCGTCGCGCTCGGAGAGGCTCGACTCGACGACGTCGCCGAGGGAGGCGTCGCCGTCGGCGAGCAGGACGTAGCGGACCGACCAGTCGTCGAGGCGTCCGTCGACGTCGCCGCCGCCCGCGACGAGGTTCGCGGCGACCGTGGCGAGGGCCTCGTCCTGCGGTCCGACGGGCGCGGTCGCGACGAGGGTGGAGGCGTCGGTGAGCGTGGAGCCCGCTCCGCGCTCGATGCGCGCGGCGATCGTGCCGTCGTCGAGGGGCGCGAGCACCAGGGTGCCGACGTCGGCGTCCGCGTCGGCGACGACGAAGGCGGGCAGCGCGCGCTCGGGCGCCGCCTCGAGCGCGGGGGCGAGCATGCCGAGCACGACGGCGGGCGCGGCCCCGAGCGCGGCGACGAGGGTCACGAGGGAGATCGGGATGCCGGCGCGCGCCTCGAGCGCGTCGACCGCGCGCGTCGCCGCGACGAGCAGCCCCAGCAGCATGAGGCTCACGCCCGAGCCCGCCCACACCGTCACGACCTCGGTGCCGGTCGAGGCGACGGCGACGTGCGTCTGCCCGATCGCCGTCGCCAGGCCGAGCGCGGCGATCCCGATGCCCACGAGCGCGCGCAGGCGCAGGATCGGGCCGAGCACGGCGAGCACGAGCAGCGGCGCCGCGAGCGCGATCGCGAGCCAGCGCGCCTCGAAGCCGAGCGCGTCTGCGACGAGCCCGACGCCGCCGAGGTCGCCCTCCGGCATGCCCAGCAGGAGCTGCAGCGGCGTCGCCGGCGGGCTCGCGAGCGGCACGCCGGGATCGGCGAGGGCGTGCAGCGGCGTGCCTGCGAGCCACTGCGTCACGACCGTCGGGCCGACGAGCAGCAGCGCGGGCACGGCGGCGAGGAGCACGCGCGGCGATCGCCACGACGCCGCCGCGACGCCGAGGACGCCGACGAGCAGCGCGGGCAGCAGCGACGGCGCGCCTGCGGCGACGGCCGCGAGTGCGAGGGCGGCGCCTCCGGTCGCGCGCCAGGATGCCGACGCGCGCAGCGCGCACCCGGCGGCGACCGGCAGCAGCACGTGGGCCACCACGGCACCGAGTCGACCCTCGTGCACCGCGAGCAGGAGCGCGGGCGCGAACGCCCACGCGGCGGCACCCGCCGTCGGCATCCATCGGCTCGTCGTGCACGACCGCACGAACCACCAGGCGGCGATCGCCGCGAGGGGCGCGGCGAGCACGAGCACGAGCACGACGATCACGCTCGCGGACGGCATCCACGGCGCGAGCGTGCCGAGGGCTGCGACGAGGATCGCGAAGCCGTCGGCGGGGCCGACGACGTCGCCGACGCCGTCTCGCACGCCCCACGTCGCATCCGCCCACAGCCCGCCGACCGTGGCGTCGAGCGGGAGGAGGGCGCCGCCCGTCAGGGCACCGGCGCCGATGAGCGGCGCGAGCACGAGCACGCCGACGACGGCTGCGAGCGCAGCGACCCAGAGGCCCGCGCCCTCGACGAAGCCGACGCGCTCGTCGACGACGCGGGCGTTGTGGTCGACGTCGTCGCCGACGCGCTGACGGTGCTCGCGCAGCGCGCGCCACGACACGCGCAGCGGTCGCAGGTCGCGCCAGCGCGCCACGCGCGTCCGTCGGATGCGGCGCCGCGCGCGGGCGACGCGACCGAGCCGCACGGCCGCGGCCGCGGCAGCGGCCCACTCGGCCGGGATGCTGCCCGGCCGCTTGGCCAGCACGTGGCCGATGGATCGCACGAGCGCGAGCGGGAGCAGCGCGAGCCAGTGCAGGGGCACGAGCACCGCGGCCGCGTACGCGAGCCGCCGATGCAGCTGCGCGGCACGCCCGATGCGCGTGCGTCTGGCGTCGGAGACGTGCCGCAGCCGGAAGTGCTCGGGACCGCCGGCGCGCCGCACGCGTGCCGCGGGCTGCAGCGCGACCCGATGGCCGGCCAGTCGCGCGCGGACGCCGAGGTCGAGCCCCGCGTCGACGCTCGGCAGCGCGGGGTCGAGGCCGCCGAGCGCTTCGAGCACGTCGCGCCGCACGAGCACGCCGGACTCGGCCACGCCGAGCGCATCGGAGTCCCCGTCGTGCTGGCCCTGGTCGAGCTCGCCGTCGTGCAGACGCACGCTGCGGCCGAGGGGCGTCATCGTCTGGCCGTACTCCGCGAACGTATCGGGCTCCGCCGCGCGCATGACCTTCGGTCCGACGACGGCGACCGACGGGCTCGTCTCGACGGTCGCGAGCAGCATCTCGAGCGCGCGGTCATGCGGCACGGCGTCGTGCGCGAGGAACCAGAGCCAGTCGCCCTCCTCGGCCGCCGGCAGCGACGCGACCCCGGCCCGGATCGCGTCGACGTACGACGCGGTCGAGGGTGCGTCGACGAGCGCGACGTCGGCGCCGTCGAGCAGTCGACGCGATGCGTCCGTGCTGCGCGCGTCGACGGCGACGACGCGCTCGGGCGCCACGGACTGCGCCGCGATCGCCTCGAGCGTCCGCTGCAGGTAGTCGGCGCCGTTCCGGACGGCGAGCACGACGAGGACACGCTGACGCACCCGGCAAGGCTAGGCACCCGCGCGGCGCTTCGGGCACAACCGCGTCGGTGCGGCGCGAAGTCGCGTCCGCGCGGCGCTCGCGGTCAGGCGGAGCGGCGGAGCCTGCGGCGCTCGCGCTCGGAGAGCCCGCCCCAGATGCCGAAGCGCTCGTCGTTGCGCAGCGCGTAGTCGAGGCACTGCG
Organism: Agrococcus sp. SGAir0287; assembly: GCF_005484985.1. NCBI lineage: Bacteria > Bacillati > Actinomycetota > Actinomycetes > Micrococcales > Microbacteriaceae > Agrococcus > Agrococcus sp. SGAir0287. The sequence continues at coordinate 818,915 of NZ_CP027942.1, read as the reverse complement.
CACGCACGTCGCAGCCCTCGCAGATGCGCTTCGCGTCGCGCGTCGACCCGCCCTTCTCGGGGAAGAAGGCCTCGGGATCGGTCTGCGCGCACAGGGCGTCGGCCTGCCACGCCAGCTGGCCGTCGTCGTCGACGTCGACGGAGGCGGTCCGACGGAGCGGAGATCCGGGAACCCCCAGCTGGACGGGGTCGACGTACCAGTCCTCGGGAACGCTGCGGCGGTTCGAGTCGCGCATGCGGTGCTCCTTGATCCCCTGATGACGCCGCTCGGCCTGCGGCGCGCTTGGGCAATTACACCGTTGTGATTCCCCCCGCGTCAAGTCGCGGACCTTACAACTCGCTGGATGATATGCGCGGATGCGCGGCGCTCACGGCGTGTCGAGGGTCTCCAGCGCCAGCCAGGCGTCGGGCGTGTCGACGCGGATGCCATCGGGACTCGATGCGAAGGCCGCCTCGCCGCGTGCCAGGTCGAGCCGCTCCCCCGCGACCTCGACGCTCGTCGGCGCGGCGGCGAGCACGATCGCGCAGGCGGCAGGGCCGGCCTCGTGAGATCCGACGACGTGGCGCAGCTCGAACGGCGCCGCGGGTCGGTACGCGATGGCGCCCTCGAGCGGCTCGGGCCGCATGCGGGGATCCTCGACGGGCGCGACGTCGACGATGCGCAGCAGCTCGTCGCGGTCGACGTGCTTGGGCGTGAGACCGCCGCGCAGCACGTTGTCGCTCGCCTCCATGAGCTCGATCCCGAGGCCCGAGAGGTAGGCGTGCAGGTTGCCGGCCGGCAGGAAGACGCCCTCGCCGGGCGCGAGCGAGACGCGATGCAGCATGAGCGCCGTCGCGATGCCCGCGTCGTCCGGGTAGTCGGCGTGCAAGCGTGCGACCGTGTCGACGGCGGCGGCGTGCTCGGCGCCGAGCCGCGGCGCCGCGGCGACGACCCCCGCCACGACGGCGTCGACGTCGTCGCCGCCCGCGAGCAGCCAGGCGAGCGCCTCCCGCGTCGAGCTGCGGACCACCGACGCGTAGGGGGCGACGCGGTCGTCGAGCGCGGCGAGCGCGTCGAGCACGGCCAGGGTGCGAGCGGTCGGCTGGAAGCCCGACAGCGCCTCGAACGGCGTGACGGCCACGATGAGCTCGGGCTTCGATCGCGGGTCCTTGTAGGAGCGGTGGGCGGCGCCGAGCGGCACGCCCGCAGCCTCCTCCGCGGCGAACCCCGCTCGCGCCTGCGCCGTCGACGGATGCACCTGCAGCGAGAGCGCGTGCGCCGCGGCGAGCACCTTGAGCAGGATGCCCGGCTGCGCAGCGCCCGCCTCCGCGAGCGCCGCGTCGAGCGGCGTGCCGTCGTCGAGGCGCGCGGGCCAGGCCGGGTGCGCGCCGAGCCACAGCTCGGCCTCCGGGCCTCCCGACGGCGCTCGTCCGAGGTAGTCGGCGACGAGCGTCTCGCTGCCCCATGCGTAGTCGCGCACGTCGTTGGCGATGCGCGCCAAGCGGACGGTCGGCGTGCCCTCGCTCATGGTGAGCGACGCTACAACACGCATGCGGCGCACGGGCGTCGTGCATAGGCTGCCATCCGATCGTGCGTCGAAGGAGCCCCATGACCCTCACCCCGCTGCCCAGCGACTTCTATCGTCTGGAGTCGCAGCTCACCGAGCGCGAGCAGGAGGCGATCGCAGTGCTGCGCGAGGCCATGGAGCCCATGCGCGACGTCATCGACGAGCACTGGCACCGCGACGAGTTCCCCATGGACGTCATCCCCGCCATCGCGGCGACGGGCGTGCTCGGGCACTCGTGGGAGGAGACGCAGACCTTCCCCGCCTCGGCCGTCTACCGCGGCTGGGCGGCGCTCGAGATGGCGCGCGTCGACGCGTCGCTGTCGACGTTCGTCGGCGTGCAGAACGGACTCGCCGCCGGCTCGATCGGCGCGTGCGGCTCGCCCGAGCAGCGCGCCGAGTGGCTGCCGCGCCTCGCCTCGGGCGAGGTCCTCGGCGCCTTCGGCCTCACCGAGCCGCTCTCCGGGTCCGACGCCGCACGCGGCCTGCGCACGAGCGCGCGTCGCGAGGGCGACGAGTGGGTGCTCGACGGCGCGAAGCGATGGATCGGCAACGCGACGTTCGCCGACGTCGTCATCGTCTGGGCGAAGGACGTCGCCGACGGGCAGGTGAAGGGATTCATCGTGCCCACGACGACGCCCGGCTTCCAGGCGACGAAGATCGAGCGCAAGATCGCGCTGCGGATGGTGCAGAACGCCGACATCGTGCTGGACGGCGTGCGCGTTCCCGAGTCGCTGCGGCTGCAGCGCGCGGAGTCGTTCCGCGACACCGCGCGCGTGCTGCGCCTCACGCGGGCGGAGGTCGCGTGGGCGGCGGTCGGCGTCATGGCCGGCGCCTACGAGGCGGCCGTGCGCTACACGAGCGAGCGGGAGCAGTTCGGCGAGCCCATCGCCGGGCACCAGCTCGTGCAGGACCTGCTGGCGAAGTCGCTCGGCGCCATCACGGCGTCCATCGCGCTGTGCGTGCAGGTGTCGCGCATGCAGGACGAGGACCGCCAGGACGACGCGCACTCGGCGCTCGCGAAGGCCTACGCCACGGCGCGGATGCGCGAGGTCGTCGCGTGGTGCCGCGAGGTGTGCGGCGGCAACGGCATCGTGACCGACCACGACGTCGCCCGCTTCTTCGCCGACGCCGAGGCGCTCTACTCGTACGAGGGCACGTTCCAGATGAACCAGCTCATCGTGGGACGCGCGATCACGGGACGGGCTGCGTTCGTCTGACCCGACGCACGAGCGTCAGCCGCCGGCGACGGCGAAGCCATCCTCGGTCACGACGAGCTCGCCGCCCAGGTCGCATACGAGCCAGCCCTCGACGACCTGCAGCCCGCCGACGCACGTGTCGGGATCGTCGAGGAACGCGAGCAGTGCGGGATCGGGCGTCGTTCGCTGGTCGTCGCCGACGATGACGGCGGTGATGCCCTGCGCGGACGGATCGCCGACGACGGTCACGCCCTCCTGGGCGCGCGCGTTCCAGCCGTCGTGCCCCGGCACGTAGACGACGGGCTCGGCGTCGAGCTCGAGCAACGTCTCGACGGCGAGGTCGACCGCGTCGCGCTCGGTGAGCGCGACGCGGACGAACGACGCCGTCCCGCTCCACGCCGCGCCGATCCCGACGACGACGGCGGCGGCGGCCGCGCCGATCCGTCGCGGCGTCCACGACGTCGCGACGCGCACGCGACGCACGAGCTCGACCAGCCCGACCCCGGCGAGCGCGGTCGGCATCCAGATCCAGCCGAGCAGGTACTGCGGCAGCGCGACGGGCGACGCGGACAGGGCGACGATGGAGAGCGCGGTCGCGGTCGTCAGGGTCGCGACGAGCGCGCGCGCCGGGCGCGCGAGCCAGGCGGTCGCGGCTCCCAGCACGATGCCGATGGAGGGCACGATGCCGGTGCCGTCGAGGGCGAAGCGCAAGGTCGCCCACCACGGCGCGGCGGCGTGCACGACGCCGTCGATGCGCACGGCATGGCCACCCTGCGCGTGCGCGAGCTGGTAGTCGGCCATCGCCTGCACCGCGGCGACGCCGCCGAAGGGCACGAGGACCGCCGCGGCGAGCGCGATGCCCGCCGCAGCGAACAGCCCGATGCCGACGAGCGCGCGACGCGCTCCCGGTCGACCCGGACCGACGAGGAGGACGAGGAAGGCAGGGACGAGGACGAGCGCCGAGACCTTGCAGAGGCACGCGGCCGCCATCGCCGCGCCCGAGGCCGCGAGCCAGCCGGCGCCGCCGCCGCGCCGCCAGCGCCAGGCGAACGCGAACGCCCAGGCGCTGCCGAGCACGACGAACGCCTCGAGCGTCACGAGCCGATCGATCCGATCGCCGTGCACGGTGTGATCGGCGACGAGGACCACGACGGCCGGCACGATCGCGGCGCGCGCGCCGAGCTCGCCGCGCAGCATCCACCAGATCGCCGAGGCGGTGCCGAGCGCCATCGCCGCGACGAGGAGCCTGCCTGCGACCGCGCCCTCGAAGACCAGCGACTGCCAGGCTCCCAGCACGAGCTTCGCGAGCGGCGGATGCTCGGGGTTGGGCGAGAGGTCGCCGCGCATGTACGCGAGCCCGGCCTCCAGGTAGGTGTGCTCGTCGCCGCCGACGCTCTGCGCGTCGATGCGCCCGACGAGGATGAACGCGATCGCTACGGCGCCGAGGACGCTCGCCACGATCGCCGTGGCGCGTCCGACGCCCCTCGCCTGCACGCCGCTCCTCCCGGCCCCACCCTCGCGATGGGCGCCGCATCGATGCTACGCGGGGCGGGTCCGCGGGTCAGAGCACTCGGGAGCGCCTGCGAGCGCGGGCGAGCCGACGGCCCAGGCCCCACCCGGTGACCTTCACGAGCGCCTCGAGCACGATGGAGCCCGACATCTTCGAGACGCCTGCGGCGCGCTCGACGAAGGCGATGGGCACCTCGACGATGCGTGCACCGACGTCGGAGGCCGCGATCGTCATCTCGATCTGGAAGGCGTAGCCGCGCGAGTCGATCGCCTCGAGATCGAGCTCGCGCAGCAGGGACGTGCGGTAGGCCCGGAACCCGGCGGTGACGTCGTGGACGGGGATGCCCAGCAGGAGGCGCGCGTACACGTTCGCACCGCGCGACAGGAGCTCGCGGCGCATCGGCCAGTCGACGACGCTGCCGCCGCGCACCCAGCGCGAGCCGATGGAGAGGTCCGCACCGCCCTCGACCTCGCGGAGCATGGCGGGCAGCGTCTCGGGCGGGTGCGAGCCATCGGCGTCCATCTCGACCACGACGTCGTAGCCGCGCGAGATCGCCTCGTGGAAGCCCGCGACGTAGGCGGCGCCGAGCCCCTGCTTCCCGGGGCGGTGCAGCACGGCGATGCGCGCGTCGTCCGCGGCCATCGCATCGGCGAGCGCGCCCGTGCCGTCCGGGCTCGCGTCGTCGAGCACGAGCACGTGGACGTCCGGGACCGCGTCGAGCAGCCGGCGCAGCGTCACGGGGAGCGACTCCCGCTCGTCGTAGGTCGGGACGAGCACGATGGTGCCAGGCACGCCCGCTCCTCTCGGTCGTCGGGTCGCCCGATCATGGCACATGCGATGCGGTGGGACATGAACGGGAGGCGTCCGGATGGTGCTTCGCAGCGGGAGCGCCTGCCGGATGGCCGCGCGCCCGCGTGCGACGATGGACGGCATGACTCCCCGGCCGGCATCGCTGCTGGCCGGCTGGGCGATCGCGCTCCTCGCCGCCGGCGACGCCGTGCGCTACACGGTGGGCTACGCCGGCTGGGCGGTGCTCTGCGGGCTCACGCTCGTCGCCGCGGTCGTCGTCCTCGTCCGAGCGCGCGCGCGACTGCGCGCGACGCCGGTCGCGCTCGCGATGCTGCTCGCCCTCATGCTGCTCTCCGCGATCTGGGCGGTCGCGCCGCTCGCGACGCTGCTCGGGGCGACGCTGCAGGTCGCGACCGCGATCGCAGGGGTGCTGCTGGCGCAGCTCGACCTCGAGCGCCTGCTGCGCCTGGCGCATGCCGTGCTCCAGGGCATCCTCGTCGTCTCGATCGTCTTCGAGCTCGCCGTCGCGCTGCTGGTCGGCGGTCGCCTGTACCCGCTCGTGCCGATGCCCGGCGTCGAGTCCTACGGACCCGACTCGCCCGCCGCGTTCGCATGGTCGCGCGGCCTGCTGCTCGAGGGCGGCCGCATCCAGGGCATCGTCGGCAACGCCAACCTGCTGGCGATGCTCGCGCTGCTCGCGCTCGTGCTCGCCGGCTGCCTCGCCGCGTCGCGCAGGCTGCGCGCGTGGCCGGCATGGGTGGCCCTGCCGCTCGTCACGCTCGCGCTGACGCGATCGGCGACCGTCCTCGCCGCGCTCGGCGTCGTCGCCGTCGTCGCCGCGCTCGTCGTCGCCTGGCGACGGCTCCCCATGCGCGCCTTCCGCTGGACGCTCGTCGCCGTCGGCGCGCTCGCCGTCGCCGCGGTCGCGAGCGTCCTCGTCCTGCGCGACGTGCTGCTCGGGCTCGTCGGTCGCGACGGCGACCTGACGGGCCGGACCGACATCTGGGCCGCCGTCGTCGCCGAGTGGCTGCGCAGCCCCGTCGTGGGCACGGGATGGGTGGGCTACTGGCCACCGTTCGCCGCGCCGTACGACGACCTCGCGGTGCACGACGGCGTCGTGTACCTGCAGGCGCACTCCGTCGTGCTCGACGTGCTCATGCAGATCGGCGTCGTCGGCCTCCTCGCCTGGCTCGCCCTGCAGGCGACGACGCTCGTCGGAGCCGTGCGCTGGCTCCGCGACGCGTCCGCGGGCGACGCGGGCCTGCGGGCGGCGCCGCTGCTCGTGCTCGTCGCGCTCCTCGCGCAGGGGCTCGCGGAGTCGCGGCCCCTCATCGAGCTCGGCTTCGCCCTCCTCGTCGCGTTCGCCTGGCTGCTGCCGGCGCGCAGCCGCTCCCGGGCGGTCGCCGCGTGAGCCGCTTCCTCGAGGTCGCCGACCACCTGCTGGGTCAGGCGCGCTTCATCCAGGCGCTCACGGCGACGTCGATCGGGGTCGCGGTGCTCGCGCCCCTCATCGTGCGGCTGTCGGGCTGGGCGGGCCTCGCCGGCGTCCTCGCCGTGCTCGTCGTCCTCGCCGCAGGCTCGCTGTGGTCGATGCGGCTCGAGCTCGAGGTGCGCTACGTGCCGATCACGCTCGCGGCCTTCGTGGCGTACGCAGCGCTGTCGATCGTCTGGTCCCGCTACACCGGCGCGGCGGCGCTCGGCGTGCTCGAGCTCGTCGCCTTCGGCCTGCTCGGCGCCTACGTCGCGCTCACGCGGGACATCTCGCAGATCGTGCGCGCGTTCGGCGGCGTCCTGCGGCTCGTCCTGCTGGGCTCGTTCGTCATCGAGATGCTGCTCGGCATCGTGCTCGACATGCCGCTGCCGGGCCTCGGCGTGCACGGCAACCTCATCCGCCTCGGCCCCGTGCAGGGCCTCATGGGGCGCGCCGAGCTCATGGGCATCGTCGCCGTGCTCGCGCTCGTGACGTTCGTCGTCGAGCTGCGGATGCGGTCGATGCCGCTGTGGCCGGGGCTCGCGTGGGTCGCCGGAGCCGTCGCGGCGCTGCTCCTCAGCCGCTCGTCGACGGCGCTCGTCCTCGCGCTCGTCGCCGTCGCAGCCTACGGCGCGCTCGCATTCATCCGAGCCGCGCAGCCCGCCCTGCGCACGAGCCGCCAGGTCGCCGTCGCGCTCGTCGGCGTCGCGGTCGGCGTCGTCGTCTACGCGGCTCGCTGGCCGCTCGTCGACCTGCTGGGGGGCACCACGGAGGCCCTGTACCGCATCGACGTGTGGCGGCAGGTCCTCGCCCTGCAGCGGGTGCAGTCGCAGTGGCTCGAGGGGCGCGGATTCGTCGGCAGGTGGAACCTCGACGTCGCGCCCTACTCCGAGATCGCCAACGTGCAGTCGCGCCAGGTCGTGGACGCGTCGAGCGCCTACATCGACGCGCTCGTGCAGGTCGGGGCGCTGGGCTTCGCGATCTTCCTGCTCGCGCTCGCCGCCGCCACCGGCCGGTCGTGGCTGCTCGCGTCGCGCAAGCGGTCGGTCGTCTACGTGTGGCCAGCGGTCGTGCTCGCCGTCATGGTCGCATCCGGCTTCGCCACGAGCATCATGCTCTTCGAGCTCGGCTGGCTGCTCGTCGTCGTGTGCGCGGTGAAGGCGTCGCACCAGATCACATGGCGCTCGGCGCTCGACGTGCGCCCGCCCGCGGGCTGACGAGCGCACCGCGCGACCCCGGTAGGCTCGTGGCCGAGCCACGATGGAGGTCGCATGTCGAACGCGGAGCGCACGGTCGTCACGGGTGCCGGAGGCTACGTCGGACGGCACGTCGTGCGGGCGCTGCTCGACGACGGCGTGGCCGTGACCGCGGTCGTCCGTCCCGGCTCGAGCGCCCAGGTGGACGAGCGGGCCACGCGCCTCGAGCTCGACGTGCTCGGCGACGAGGCGGGCGTCGCCCGGCTCGGCGAGACCGGCCCGACGGCCCTCATCCACCTCGCGTGGCAGGACGGCTTCCGGCACGCGGCTCCGTCGCACATGGAGCTGCTCTCGTCGCACGTGCGCCTCCTCACGCAGGTCGCCGACTGGCCGAGCCTCGACCGGCTCGCCGTGCTCGGCACCATGCACGAGATCGGCTACGTCGAGGGCGCGATCGACGCGGACACCCCGACGAACCCCACGACCCTCTACGGCATCGCGAAGGATGCGCTGCGCCGCTGGACGCTCGCGGCGCTCGCCGGTCGCGACGACCTCTCGGTCTCGTGGCTGCGCTGCTACTACATCTACGGCGACGACGAGGGCGGCCAGTCGATCTTCGCGAAGCTGCTCGCCGCGGCCGCGGAGGGCAAGCGCACGTTCCCCTTCACGACCGGCAGGACGCTCTACGACTTCATCCCGGTCGACGAGCTCGGCAGGCAGATCGCCGCGGTCTCGGAGCAGTCGGAGATCGACGGCGTCATCAACTGCTGCACCGGCGAGCCCGAGTCGCTCGCGTCGCGCGTGACGGGCTACATCGCGGAGCACGACCTCGACATCGAGCTCGAGTACGGCGCCTTCCCCGATCGCCCGTACGACTCCCCCGGCGTGTGGGGCGACGCGACGCTCATCCGTCGCATCATGGCGGCGCACGCAGCGCGCTGACCACCCTCGCGACGCCGAGCCCGCGAGGGCGCCGACGCGCGAGCGCCGTCAGCGCGGGATCGGCTGCCCTGCGCGGAGCAGCCCCACGACCTCCCCCGTGACGGGCGTGATGCCCACGAGCGGTGCGCCCAGGCGGTCGATCGCGCGCTGCGTCAGCAGCTCTCGGCTCGTGCCGCCCTCGACGAGCCACGTGCGTCCGGAGACCGTGACGTACTGGGTGACGGGGGAGCCGGCGGGCAGCACCGAGCAGAGGGCGGACGGGATCGTCGTGTGCGACACGTTCCAGGCGCTGGCGACCGCGGAGGACGCGTAGGGCATGAGTCGACCCCCGACGGCGAAGCCGACGGTCGTGCCGCAACGGACCGCAGGGGTCGAGATGGTCGTGCCGGTCGTCGAGAGCGACGCGAACGTCGCGTCGATGGCCGTGGGCGCGCCACCGCCGAAGCCGACCGCGAGGCCCGGCGTCGAGAAGGGCAGGATCGTCGTGCCGTCGTAGTACCCGACCGTCCCGGACGGCAGCCGCACGAACGAGCCGGCGGCTGCGGCCTGCGTGATCGTGCCCCGCACGGGCAGCTGCGCGAGCATCGCGGCGTCGGCGCGCGAGACGGCCAGGCCGTCGCGCGCAGCCTGCGCCGCAGCGCCCTGCAGCAGGTAGCGACCGCCCCCGTCGATGCGGAATGCGTTGCCGGCCGCGTCGAGCGTCGTCGTCCCGAACGCCCCGGCGACGAGGGTCGAGCGGGCGCAGGTCGCGGCGGCGAGCGGCAGCGGCGTGCGACCCCACTCGGCGGCGACCGCGGCCGAGATGCCGTGACGGAAGCCGTTGGAGGCGAAGTACGTCGTGCCGGCGCAGGAGATCAGGTTCGACGACAGCGTGCCCGCGACGGGCCCGCGCGCGGCGAGGACGTCGGGCGACACGAGCGTCGAGCTCGTCGACAGGCCGAGGCTCGTGAGGATGCGGGAGTCGGCGATCGCGTAGCGTCGCCCCTCGTCGACGAGGTACCACACGGGGTCGCTCGCCGTGCGCACGACCTGGCTCGTGGCGACCTGGGCTGCCATGGGCATGTCCCGCAGCACGCCGACGGCGCCCACGTGCACGCGCGACGAGACCCCGTACGTCCGCACGACCCAGTCGATGTCCGCCTGCGTCGCCATCGGCTGCAGGATGCCGGAGGACACGAGGTAGGTCGTGGTCGACGTGCCGCGCTCGCGCAGGAAGAACGGCGGCGTCGGCGTCGACGTCTGCGGCAGGCCCTCGAGCGTCGCGGCGTCGACCGCGGTGAACATGCTCGTGCCGCCCATCTGCGCCGCATCGACGCGCAGCCATCCGTCCGCGGCGAGGATCGCGGTCGTGGAGCCGTTGCGCACCCGCAGCGGGAGCGTGCCGTTGCCCGTGGCGACGAGCGCGAGGGATGCGGCCGTGACGTCGCGTGCCGCGAGCGTGAACGGCAGCCCGTCGGACGCGCTCGACACCGCCCAGGCACCGGTGCCCGTGATGAGTCGCACCCATTGGCCGGCCGCCGTGGCGTACACGCCGGGGCCGAGCACGGGCGGTCCGAGCCGCATGCCGCTCACCGAGGAGGCGGTGAGGTTCGATGCGAGCGCAGGGATGCCGTACTGCGGCAGCAGGGAGAGGTCGACGATCTCGCGGCGCTGCTGGCCCTGGACGAGCCACTGGACGCCGTCCGGGGTGCGCGCGACCTGGTTGAGCCACTCCTGACCCGCGCGCATCGTCGCGAGCTGCGACGACGTCAGCTGCGGCAGGCCGCCGCACGCCGCGCCGTAGTCCTGCGCCTGCGTGCAGCTGCGGAATCGCAGCAGCCTGCCGTCGTCGACGTAGTAGGCGGTGCCGTCGGCCGCCTGCACGGCACGGGAGATGTCCGGCCCGTCCGCGTACGACTCGATCTCCTGCAGGCTCACGATGCGCACGGGGCCGAGCGACTGGTACTGCAGGTAGAGGTCGTAGCTGCGGAAGCGGTGGCGCGTCTGCCCGGAGATGAGGAAGACGTCGCCGCCCTGCGACGACTGCATGAGGCTCGCGCCGCTCGTGGGGTCGCCGAACCAGTCGGTCCACTGCCGCCAGAAGTTGCGGTTGCCGTACGCGGAGCACGCGTCGCCGGTGCCGTAGAGGTTCGCGAGGGCGGCCGAGTTCGGCTGGTACGGCGTGTAGTTGTACAGGCCCGCGGTGGCGAAGTTCGCGACGTAGATGCGGCTCGAGCCGCATGCGCTGTTCGGGTGGTAGAGCACCGTGTTCCACGCCGCGGGCTGATGATTGAAGCTCGTCGGGAAGGTCTTGTAGACGTTGAACTGCCGCGCGGCGTAGTACACCTGGTAGAAGAAGCCGCCGAAGCTCGAGTCGCAGGGCGCGGTGTCCGGGCAGGCGAAGCCGGTGGCGCTCGAGTAGCGCCAGGGTGCGGGCGCGCGGCTCGTGACGAGCCCCTGCTCCTTCTCGAGCAGGACGAGGAGCGCGCGCTGCGAGATGTTGCAGGCGGCGCCGACCGCGGCGATGATCTGCGCGGCCGACATGCCGCCGGAGCCCCCGATGGGCTGGCAGTAGGCGTTGCCGGCCATCGTCGGCGTCGCCTGCCAGTACTGGTACAGGCAGGTGTAGCCGCTCGTGCACGACGAGTTGCGGCTCTCGATGAACGACTGCACCTGCTGGGCGCTCATCGTGCCGCCCGCGTAGAAGTTGGCGTCGGAGATGATGTTGCCGGCGTTGAAGTTGCGCCAGTCCGCCGCTGCGGGCAGCGGCGCGATGGCAGCGGCGGGCGCCTGCTGCTCGGCCGACGCCGGGGCGTCGACCTGCGCGGCGGCGGCATCGACGCTCGCGACCGCGGCGGGCTCGGCGGCGGGGAGCGCCTGCGCCTGCGCCGCGACGGGCTCGGCGGCGGGGAGCGCCTGCGCCTGCGCCGCGACGGGCTTCGCGACCGAGGGGAGCGCCTGGGCGGATGTCGCGGTGCCGGGCTGGAGCATGCCCACGACGCTCGCGAGGGCGGCGATCGCGACGAGCGCGGATCGCGTGCTGGAGCGGCGCATGGGAGCCCCTCCCTCCTGAGACTGTGACCCGATGCTATGCGACAGGGGTACGCAGGCTGGGAAGGGCGCGCCGGATGGGCGTCCCACGCAGCCCGCGCGGGACGCCGATGCCGGCGCCGCTGAAGGTCAGCGCAGCCGCGAGAGGGGCACGAGCGGCTGCTCGGGCTCGAGGCCGCCGAAGGTGGCGTCGAGCGCCACGATGCCGCCGGCGTTGTCGCGCTCGCCGCGCTGCAGCGTGAACGACGCCCCGCGCTGGAACGCGTCGTAGATGACGGTGCGACGGAAGTCCTGCACGACCGTCGAGACGTCGTACATGCCCGGCAGCAGCGGCAGCCCCGACACGTGCACGTCGATCGTGCCGGTGCCAGGCTCGATGCGCTCCGGCACCCAGCCGGCGTCGAATCCGTGCGTCCCCCACACGTGGATGCCCTCGCGCGTGCCGATCGACACGCCGAGGACGGGTCGCTCGACGGTCTCGTGCGCGCGGTAGTGCACGCGCACGAGCAGGCCGTCGCCCGTCTGCAGGCCCCCGGCGTCGCCGCCGTCCGCCGCGAGCAGCTCGATGCGCTCCACGAGCATCTCGCCCGAGCCGAAGCGCGTCCCACCGCCGTCCACGGGCTTCGCCGCGTGGCTGGAGTCCGCGTACTCGTCGACGATGCGACGCGCGGGACCGACGTCCTGGACGACGCCGTGGTCGAGCCAGGCGGCCTGGTCGCAGAACGAGCGCATCTGCTCGAGTCCGTGGGAGACGACGACGACCGTGCGGCCCTCGTCGCGGAACTGGGCGAACTTCTCGAGGCACTTCTCCTGGAAGTCCATGTCGCCGACGGCGAGCACCTCGTCGACGAGCAGGATGTCGGGCTCGACGTGGATCGACACCGCGAAGCCCAGGCGAACGTACATGCCGCTCGAGTAGTTCTTGACGGGCTGGTCGATGAAGTCGCCGACGCCCGAGAACTCGACGATCCGATCGAACTTGCGGTCGATCTCCTCCTTGCGCATCCCGAGGATCGCGCCGTTGAGGTAGACGTTCTCGCGGCCGGAGAGCTCGGGGTGGAAGCCCGACCCGACCTCGAGCATCGCCGCGACGCGACCGTCCATCGCGATCGAGCCCGAGTCGGGGTTGAGGATGCGCGCCATCACCTTGAGCAGGGTCGACTTGCCCGAGCCGTTGCGACCGAGCAGGCCGAACGTCGAGCCCTTCGGGATCTGGAACGACACGTCCTGCAGAGCGTGGAAGTCGGTGTACTTCGCCCGACCGCGCTGCAGGACCGCGGCCTTGATCGACTGGTTGCGCTCCTGGTAGACGCGGAAGGACTTGGAGACGCGGTCGACGACGACGGCGGGTTCGGTCACTAGAGCTCCTCCACCACGTCGCGCGAGAACCGACGGAACACGAGGGCGCCGACGACGAGGAGCCCGAAGGACCACGCCCCGATGTAGAGCCATGTGTCGAGGCTCGGCACGGCGTAGTCGTAGATGATGTTGCGGAACGCCGCGAGGATGCGCTCGGTCGGGTTGAGCTCGAAGATCGTCACGAGCGGCAGCGGCTGCCCGTCGAGGAGGACGCCCTCGCTCGCGAGCTGGTCCTGCGCCTGTTGGACGAGCGCGACGGGGAACATGACGCCCGAGGCGTACATCCAGATCTGCGTGAAGATCGCCCAGAGGTGCTGCAGGTCGCGGAAGTAGACGAGCGCGACGCTCAGCATGAGCGAGAGTCCGATGACGAACGCGATGGTGAGCGCCAGCAGCGGCACGAGCAGCGGCACGTACAGCAGCACCGCGGGTCCGCCGATGAGCGCCGTGATGAGCACGAGCACGACGAGCTCCGTGAGGTACGTCGTCGTGCTCGCCACGATCGACGACACGACGAGCACCGACCGCTCGAAGTACACCTTCGTCAGCAGTCCCTGGTTGGCGAGCAGCGACGACATGCCGCCGGAGATGCTGCCCGACACGTACGCCCAGGTGATCACGCCGATGCCGATCCACAGGGGGAAGAAGTGGATCTCGGAGTTCGTGCCCGTCGGCACGGGCAGGCGCAGCAGCAGGCCGAAGACGAGCGAGAAGATCGCGATCTGCGCGACGGGGTTCAGCAGCGACCACACGCGGCCGAGGACCGTGCGCTTGTACTCGGCACGGATCTCGCGCAGGGCGAGGTTGCGCATGAGGCTGAACGCGGTCGCGCGCTCCTCCTTGCGCCTCGCGCGCCGCTCCTGCGCGGTCAGGGCGATGGCGCTCACGGCTGCGCCGGCGGCGGGAAGGTGAGGTGCCGCTGTGCGATCTCGAGGATCACGACCTCAGGCTGATGCTCTTCCACGAGCGCTCCGATGTCGGGGATGGTGCTGGGGGCGTCGACGTTGTGGCGCACCTGGACGGTCTCGCGGAACGCGTCGTGCCAGTACGGCGCGAGCGCGGTGCCCATCGAGTCGCGGAGGATGAGCGCCGTCATGTCGAGCTGCGCGGCGGGGTTCGACGTCGTGGCAGGCAGCGGGTCGAAGCCCATCGCCTGGTCGCCGGCGTAGGTCTGCACGGAGCCGTCGGCGGCGGTGACCTCGACCGGGCCGAGCGGCTCGGCGAGCACGGGGGCCACGAAGTCGTCGCTCGCCGGCACGCCGTACTGCTCGAACTCGTTCGAGGGCTCCTCGGCGACGGTGTCGACGATCGTCGGGGGCGTGAGGCCCGCGAGGGCGGGCGACGAGTCCGCCATGCACGTCGCCATCTGCTGCCAAGCCACGGCAGCACCGTAGTCGGTCCAGTGGCTGTTCGTGTCGGGGAACACGGGGGCCGTGCCGGCGGCGTCGCGCAGCGTCTGCCGCACGTCGACCCACGGCAGCTCGGGATGCAGCGCGAGCAGCTGGTCGAAGGGGCCGGAGCCGCGGATCTGCTGCATCCACTCGGGCAGGAGCTCGGGGTACACGTCCCACTTCGCGGGCGCGATCGTCACGTACAGCTCGATGCCCTGCGCCGCGAGGTCCGCCTCGAGGGTGCCGACGAACGAAGCCCACGTGTCGATCTCGGCCTGCGACAGGACGCGCCTTCCGACCGCCTGCGACATGTTGAGCGCCTGCACGTCGCTCCAGAAGACCATGCCGTCCTGCCCCTGGATCCACGGCTGCGCGATCTCGCCGGCGTGGGCATCCCACTCGGCGGTCGCGGCCGTGATGCGGTCGGCGTCGCCCGAGAGCCACGGCTGCGGCTCGGGCTGCTCGACGGCGGGCGTGCACGACGCCGCGAGGGTCGACGGCGCCACCTCGTCGGGCAGCGCGACCGGTGCCGCCTCCGCGTCCCACCCCGCCTGCAGCTGGCGCTGCGTGACGAATCCGACGATCGTGAGCACGATCGCGATGACGACGAGCATCACGAGGGGGACGTAGCGCAGGCCGCGCAGCCGTGCGATGGGCCGCACGCCCTCGGCGACGCGGACGTCGTGGCCGCTGCCGGCGGTCATGCCGCTGCCTCCAGCTCCCGCGCTCGGCGCGTCGACGAGAAGCCCGGCACGACGATGCGGTCGCGGATGCGATCCTCGACGGGCTTCCATCGGGCGAGCAGCCATGCCAGCCAGCGCGGCGTCCAGTTCTTGAGGCTCAGCGCCGGCTTCTCGATCAGGTGCCAGCTCGCGAAGGCGAGGATGTGCACCACGACGACGATCACGACGTGGTAGACGAGCCAGCCGGCGTCCTGCAGCCCGAAGTACGCGGCGAACTGCATGATGGGCCAGGCGAAGATGTAGATGCCGTACGACATGTCGCCGGGCCGCTCCCAGCCCTGCAGCGCGGTCACGCGGATCGCGAACCACATGAGGAAGTAGCAGAACGCGTACTGGCCGATGAACAGCCATCCGCCGAACGCGTACGTGACGCCTGCGAAGAGGACCGCGGCGATCGCGAGGCGATCGTCGATGGGGATCTTGTCGCCGAACAGCGCGAACAGCATGCCGAACGCGAACGGCGCGAGCAGCAGCAGGTAGAAGATGTTGCCGAAGAGGCCGTTGATCATCGTCAGGTTGCCGACGTACGCCCACTGCATGCACGCGAGCAGGATGATGATGCCCGCGACCGCGCCACCGATCCAACGGTGCCAGAGCATGCCGAAGAGGCCCAGGAGGCCCACGATGATGTACGCGCGGAACTCGTAGAGCAGCGTCCACGCGCTGCCGTTCCAGTCGTAGCCGCCGTGGTCGGCGCCGAAGGGGATCGTCGATCCCATGCCCGCGATGTTCTTCTGCACGAGCGTGAGCCACATGTTGTGGAAGAAGTACGTCCATGGCGACTCGTCGGTCGCGTTCCAGAAGCCGTCCCACGTGCCGGCCTCCTGCCGCCACGCGAGCGGCGCCAGGACGAAGCCCGTGAGGAGCAGGGCGAGCCACCACGCGGGGAAGATGCGCAGCGCACGGCGCCAGAAGTAGCGGAAGATCGTCGACGATCCCATGCGGGACTTCGTGATGAGGAAGCCCGAGAGGAAGAAGAAGCCGGCGACGGCGACGCCGCCGATCGACTGCTCGGACGAGATCTGGGTGCCGAGGTCGCGGCCGCCGTAGAACCCGGCGAGCGGTCCGGCGTGCGAGAAGATCACGGCGAACGCCATGAGCCAGCGCAGGAAGCCGATGCTGTTCGCGCGCGGGTCGAACGCCTCCTGGAGCGTCTTGGGCATCAGCTGCTCCTCCTGGGCAGTCGTCGCAGCCTCCGCCACGTGTCACGGACGACGCCGTAGACGGGGCGGAGCCGCTCGGCGGCCTTGGGGTGGCGCGCGCGCACGATCTGCTTCGCAGCGCCGATGATCGAGCCGTCGCCGCCTGGTCCCATGTGCTGCAGGTAGTGCACCTGCTCGTAGGGGTAGCCGGGCAGGTACGCGCTCATCGCCTGCAGCTTGTACTCCATGAAGGTGTGGCTGATCGCCACGTGCTCGGCGTTCGCGATCGTGCGCACGTGGTACCCGGCATCGGCCGCCGCGTACGCGACGATGCGCTCCTGCAGGTGCGCGAGGCTGCCGTCCTTGTGCTCGGCCTCGCTCTGGTAGTCCTCGAACGTCCACTCGCGGCTCGTGACCTTGAGCAGCGCCTCGGGTCGTGCGACCCACATCGCGCCGTACGGCGCGAGCGGCGAGACGTCGTCGAGCCTCGCCTCGATGCCGAGGTCCTGCATGAGCTCGGCGGTCTTCCAGTAGTTCGTGAACCAGCCGCGCCCCGCGGTGGGGAACCCGATGTGGATCATGGGCGGGAAGACGACGCCGAGCGTCGGCTGCTGCTGGAAGAGGGCGAGCATGTTCGCCGCGTAGCCCGGCGACGAGAGCAGGTTCTCGAACTGCTGGCGCTTGAAGAGGTGACCGGCGTTGTAGCCCGCCTGCACGGTCTTCTTCGAGTGGATCTTCACGACCAGGTCGTACTCGCCGGAGGTGAGGACGTCGCGGCATCCGACGAAGAAGCCGGACAGGTCGCGACCGCGGTTCGAGGCGAGCACGCGCACCTCGCTCCTCGCGATCCGATCGCTGGAGCGCAGCGCGACGGCGGCGCGGATGCGCTCCGCCTTCGCCTCGTCGGTCGTCGTGACGTACAGGTCGACCGGCACCGGCAGATGGCCGATGCGGTCGAGCATCTCGTCGATCATCTCGTCGTAGAAGACGTGCAGGGTCGCGGCGACCTTCGGCGGGCTCGACGGGTCGTACGACACGTCCTGATCCGGCAGGACCTGCAGCATCGACGCGTTCGTGTTGAGCACGCGCGGCTGGGCGGCGCGGACGACGTTGGACCAGATGAGGTCCTCGGGGAAGCCCTCGGCGCACGCGGTCTCGACGACCCAGCGCACGATGATGGCCTCCTTGTCGAGGTAGAGCGGGTCGTGGAAGAACATGCGCCGCTTGAGGATGGGGCAGCCCTGCTGGATGAGCAGCTCGGCGTTCTCGAACACCGGGTGCACGCTGCCGTAGTCCTGGTGCGGGAACGACACGGCGTAGTCGTAGCCGAGGTCGTCGAAGTGCTTCGTGAAGCGCGACTCGTGCTGCGTGATCGAGTCGGCGTACGACGTGATCTCGGGCATCTCGTCCCAGTACGCGCGCCAGTCGTCGCTCTGCAGGATGCTTCGGCGCACGGCGATCCAGTGCGACTGGATGTGCGAGGGCATCGTGCCGCGCAGATGGTAGGGATGCGGCGTCACGGGCCCGTGGTCCGTGATGCCCCAGAAGTCGATGTCGTCGCGCGCGTCCATGGCCGCGAAGATCGGCTCGAAGGGTCGCACGGGCGCGAAGAACGTGTAGTTCATGAGGATGACCTCGTCGAACTCGTCGACGCGGCCGCCGAGGTGCGCGAGCCCCTCCTTGTATCCCCACACGTCGAAGCCGACGTTGTCGCGCACGAGCACGTCGTCGGCGACGTCCTCGAGCAGGGCGCGTCCCGCGTCCTGCAGCGCCCCGTTCACGATGACGAGGATGTGATCCGCGAAGGGCCGCAGCGACCGGAGCGCATGCGGGATGTACTCGTCGACCACGCCCTGCTCGTCGTAGACGAGATAGAGGATCGCTCGCTTCGAGGCGTCGGCGAAGGGTGCTCGCAGTTCGATGGTCGCTGGGTGCACGGCGGTGACGACTTCCTCCCGTTGCGCGCCCGACGCACGACGCGCTCGCATCCTCCGAGGCGGCCGGGCAACCTCCTCAGTATCGCATGGACGCGCGTCGGTCAGCGTCGGCCGGCGCCGCCGAGGCGGCGGGCACCCGCGGCGAGGCGGCCGCGCACGGAGCGCGCCTCGAGCATGCCGCGCAGCGCCACGACCTCCTGGCGGAGCGCCTCGATCTCGGCGTGGCGCGCCGCGACCTCGAGGCCCACGACCTCGAGGTGGGCGCGCTGCGCGTCGAAGCGGGCGTCGAGGTGCGCCGTGATCGCCGCGAGGTGCTGCTGCACGGCGGCGACGTCGGCGCGCGTGCGGTCGTGCAGCGCCGTGACGAACAGCGCGTTGCCGAGGCGAGCGTCGTCCTCGAGGCTGCGGCGCAGGTAGTCGTCGCGGATGGTCTCGTTGAAGCGCTCGTGCACGTGCTCCTCCGCGTGCACGCTGTTGCCCTCGTGACCCTGCTGATGCTCGCGCCGATGCCACAGCGCGAGGGGCGGCCCCTCCACGAGCCCGATGCGGCCGAGGCGCAGCACGCGCAGCAGCAGCTCCCAGTCGGCGAGCGCGTCGAGCGTCGGGTCGTAGCCGCCCGCCTCGTCGTACGCGGCTCGGCGCAGCACGAGGCAGATGGGCGGGGTGGAGTTCTGCGTGAGCGTCGCGATGAACCCGACGCGCGTCATGCCGTCCGAGAGCACCTCGCGACGCAGCTCGCGCACCTCGCCGTCGACGACCTCCTCCCACACCACGGTGCAGCGCGTCGCGACGCCGACCTCCTCGGGATGCGCGTCGAGATGGGCGAGGGTGCGCTCGAGGAACTCCGGCTCCCACGAGTCGTCGTCGTCGTGGAAGACGAACGCGGGCGCGTCGGCCAGCGCCATGCCCGCGAGCATCGCCTGCGGACGACCGACGGACGCCTCGTGGTGCACCACCCGCAGGTCGCCGAGTCGGTCGCGCACGGGCTCGAGCTGCGCCTCGACGCGCGCCGCGTCGCCGCCGTCGTTGACCACGACCACCTGCAGGTCGCGCATCGTCTGCCCCGCGATGCTCGCGAGCGCTCGCTCGAGGAGCAGCGGGCGGTTGCGGGTCCGCACGATGACGGAGGCTCGTGCGGTCACGGCGATCGTCCCTTCCCGGTCGCCGTCGACGGGTCCGACGGCCCGACCGCCGAGTCTAGCCGCGGAGCGGGCCGGGATCGGCTCGGGGCACGGGTAGGCTCGGCCCCGCGCGGCGCGGGCCGCACGGATGGGGGACGCGAGCGGTGCCGAGGGTCGACGTGCTCCTCGCGAGCCACGACGGCGAGCAATGGATCGAGGCGCAGCTGCGCTCGATCCTCGCCCAGCGGGACGTCGACGTGCGCATCCTCGTCTCCGACGACGCGTCGACGGACGGCACGCGCGACGTCGTCGCCCGCATGGCGGTGCACGACGAGCGCGTCGTCCTGCTGCCCGGCGGCACCTACGGCTCGGCGATCGCCAACTTCCTGCACCTCATCCGCGAGGCGGACGTGTCGGGCGCCGATGCCGTCGCCTTCTCCGACCAGGACGACGTGTGGCACCTCGACAGGCTCGCCAGGCAGCTGCCCAGGCTGGACGACGCCGACGGCACGAGCGGCAACGTCACGGCCGTCTACCCGCGGCGTCGCGTGCTCATCGAGAAGCATCACCCGCAGCGCAGGCTCGACTTCGTGTGCGAGAGCGCCGGTCCGGGTTCCACCTTCGTCCTCTCCCCCGCAGCGTTCGCACGCGTGCGCGAGGTGGCGACGACCGACGCGCGCGTCGACGACGCCGCGCAGCACGACTGGCTCGTCTACGCCATCGTCCGCGCGGCCGGGATGCGCTGGACCATCGCCGAGGAGTCGCTGCTCGACTACCGCCAGCACGGCACGAACGTCGTCGGAGCGAACGTCGGTGTCCGCAGCGCGCTGGCCCGCCTGCGGCAGCTGCGCTCGGGCGCCTTCCGCGCCGACGCCGCTCGCGTGGCGCGCATCGCGAGCGACGTGGCGGCGGGACCGCTGCGGGTCGAGCTCGCGCACGTCGCCGAGCTGCTCGAGCGCGACGACGCGGCGGCTCGGCGCGAGCTCGCCGCGCTCACGCCCGAGCTGCGTCGGCGTCCGCGCGAGCAGCGACTGCTGCGCGCGGCGATCGCGGTCGGGGCCTGGTAGCCGCTACGCGAGCAGCGTCTCGAGGTAGCGGCCGTAGCCGCTCTTCACGAGCGGCGCGGCCAGCCTGCCCAGCTGCGCGTCGTCGATCCACCCGGCGCGCCAGGCGATCTCCTCGATGCAGCCGATCTTGAAGCCCTGACGATCCTCGATGACGCGCACGTACTCGCTCGCCTGCATCATCGACTCGAAGGTGCCGGTGTCGAGCCACGCGACGCCGCGGTCGAGGACCTGCACCTGCAGGCGACCCGCGGCGAGGTAGCGCTCGTTGACCGTCGAGATCTCGAGCTCGCCGCGCGCGCTCGGGCGGATCGACTTCGCGATCTCGATCACGTCGTTGTCGTAGAAGTAGAGGCCGGGCACCGCGTAGTTGCTCTTCGGCTGCGCCGGCTTCTCCTCGATGGAGATCGCGCGCATGTCGGCGTCGAACTCGACGACGCCGTACGAGCGCGGGTTCGCGACGTGGTACGCGAAGACGAGTCCGCCCTCGATCTCGCCGTGGGCGCGCAGGCTCGAGCCGAGGCCGACGCCGTGGAAGATGTTGTCGCCCAGCACGAGCGCCACCGACTCGTCGCCGATGAACTCCTCGCCGATGATGAACGCCTGCGCGAGCCCGTCCGGGCTCGGCTGCACGGCGTACTGGATGTCCATGCCGAGATCGCTGCCGTCGCCGAGGAGCGCCTTGAACTGCTCGTTGTACTCGGGCGTCGTGATGACGAGCACCTCGCGGATGCCCGCCATCATGAGCGTCGACAGCGGGTAGTACACCATCGGCTTGTCGTAGATGGGCATCAGCTGCTTGGAGATGCCCTTCGTGATGGGCCACAGCCTCGTGCCCGATCCACCGGCAAGGATGATGCCGCGCATGTCGCCTCGTCTCGTCGTCCGTCCGTGCGACTGTCGAGTCTAGGCGAGTCCCCGTGCGCGGCTGCCCCGCGACCGCGGTCGCGTCGGTGCGGGCTCAGCGGCGTGCGAGGCGCGAGAGCGCGCGCGGCACGGCCGCACGTGCCCAGGCGATCGCCTCGCGCAGCCGCACGGACTCGAGCCCGACGTCGCCGTCGAGGTCGGTCTCGTGCTGCTCGACGAGCCTCGCCCGATCCCGCCACAGTTCCGCCTTGCGGGTCGGCAGCGCCCGGTACTGGTCCCGTCCGTCGTCCACGTACTCGACCTCGAGCGCGACGCGCCGCACGTCCCAGCCCCGGTGACGTGCGACGATCGACGCCCAGAGGTCCTCGACCGCGGCGTAGCGGTTGGGGAGCATCGCGAAGAAGGCGTCGTCGGCGAGCGTCGGGTCGAGCACGGCGCCGCCCGTGCCGACGTAGCCCGCGGGCTCGCCATCCGCGACGAGCCGTCGCTCGTGGTAGTCGTCGGCGACGGGCGCCCATGCCCAGTGGCCCGCGTAGCGGTGCGGCGCGGCAGCGGCGACGAGGGTCGCGACGACGCCCGATCCGAGCCGCATGTCGTCGTCGATCGTGAGGAAGGGCGCGGCATGGCCGGCGTCCGCGAGATGCCGCGCGACGACGAATCGCGCGAGCCCGCCGAGGTTCCACCTGCTGCGCACGAGCCGGACGTCGACGACCGCTCCGGCCGGCATCCGAGCGATGGCTCGGCGCAGCGCGGGAGCGGCGAGGGGATTGTTGCACCAGAGCACGAGGGTGCAGCGCACGTCCCGCTGCCCGGCGAGGTCCGCGAGCAGCCGATCGACGACCTCCGCGCGTCGCCACTGGCAGATCACGACGACGGGCAGGCTCCGATCGATGCCTCGCAGCGCTCGCGGCGGGGCCGCGAGGGATCGCTGCAGCGCGCGGCGCCAACGGCGACCGCGACGAGCCGCCTCGTCTCCCATCGCGACGATGCTAGCGACCGCCCGCTCTCCCGCATCCCATGCGCGAGCCATGCGGGGCTTGACCGCGGGCTGTGCGTGACGCAGCATGTCGGCAGGGAACCTTGTCCCCCACTGCATCTCCGTTCGGGGGACGTGCGACGGTCGACCCACCGCCGCGGGAGGGAATGGACCCATGCGCGGCCTTCGTCGGACGCTCGCCATGGCAGCCGCCGCAGCGGCCGTCGCCACCACGATCACGCTCGCCCCGGCGCCGTCCGCCGACGCCGCGATCACCCGCATCTCCGGCAGCGACCGCTACGCGACGAGCGTCGCGGCCTCGCGCGCGACCGGCTGGACGGGCGGCCCCGTCTTCCTGGCGTCCGGGGCGAGCTTCGCGGATGCGCTCGCCGCGGGTCCCGTCGCCGCCGCCGAGCGCGGCAACCTGCTGCTCACGATGCCGACGGGCCTGCCCCAGGCCGTCGCCGACCGCATCGCGCAGCTCGCGCCGAGCGAGATCGTCATCGTCGGCGGCACCGGCAGCATCTCGAGCACGGTCGAGCAGCAGGCGCAGTCGCTCGCGCCGCTCGTGACCCGCATCTCGGGCTCCGACCGCGTCGAGACGTCGATGCTGCTCCTCGACCGGATGCGCACGAAGGGCGTCGTGCCCTCCGACGTCTGGGTCGTGAGCGGCACGAACTTCGCGGACGCGCTCGCCGCCGGTGCCGTCGCAGCGCGCTACGGGCACGGCCTCGTGCTCGCCACCGCGGGCGACGACCGCTTCCGTCAGCTCATCGGGGCGCGCCTCGAGGGCGTGACGGCGTTCCGCATCGCAGGCGGCAACGCCGCGGTGGACAGCTGGGTGCAGCGCATCCTCTACGACACCGGCCGCGGCATCGACCGCATCGCCGGCGCGAACCGCTATCAGACGGCGGTCGCGATCAACGCGCAGTTCACGCAGACGACCACGAACGCCCGCATCATGCTCGCGAGCGGCGAGTCGTTCCCCGACGGCCTGTCCGCGGCGACCGTCGCCGCGTCGCAGGGCATGCCGCTCTACCTCACGACGCGGCACTGCATGCCGGTGCCCGGGGTGCGTCAGGAGATGCAGCGCCTCGGCGCGCGCGACGTCGTCGTCGTCGGCGGCACCGCGGTCGTGACGAACGCCTCGGCCAACCTCGACGCCTGCCCCGACGTCGGGGCCATCCAGCAGGAGCTCATCTGGCTCGTCAACCAGCAGCGCGCCGCCGCCGGCGTGCCGTCGCTCGGCGCGCACGGCGGGCTCATGTCGATGGCGCAGTCGTGGAGCGGGCAGATGGCGGCGCAGCAGTCGATGGTCCACTCGCAGACCTTCTGCGACGAGACCTTCGCGATGGGCTTCCGACGCTGCGCCGAGAACATCGCACGAACCGGCTCGCCCTCCGCCCAGGGAGTCATGGATGCCTGGATGAACTCGGCAGGGCACCGCGCGAACATCCTGAGCCCGAACCTCACGCACATCGGCGTCGGTCTCGTGCAGGGCAGCGACGGGCGCTGGTACTGGACGCAGAACTTCGGCGGCTACTGACCCCACCGCGACGGCTAGACTCTCTCGGGCGCGCGCCGATCCCGCGTGCTCGGACCACGAAAGAGACCAGCAGCAGTGAAGATCCTCGTCACCGGAGGGGCCGGATTCATCGGCTCCAACTTCGTCCGTCGCACGCTCCAGGACCAGTACGCAGGGCTCGAGGGGGCCGAGGTCGTCGTCCTCGACGCGCTCACCTACTCGGGCAACCAGCAGAACCTCGCGCCCGTGGCGGACAGCCCGCGCTACGAGTTCGTGCACGGCGACATCCGCGACAACGCCCTGCTCGACCGGCTCATCCCGACCGTCGACGCCGTGGTGCACTTCGCCGCCGAGAGCCACGTCGACCGCTCCGTCCGCGACGCCTCGGTCTTCGTCGAGACGAACGTCGTGGGCACGCAGCGCCTGCTCGACGCCGCGCTGCGCCACGACCTGCAGCGCTTCGTCCACGTCTCCACCGACGAGGTGTACGGCTCCATCGCGGAGGGCTCGTGGGACGAGGAGCGCCCGCTCGAGCCCAACAGCCCCTACTCGGCGTCGAAGGCGGGCTCGGACCTGCTCGCGCGCTCCTACCACCGTACGCACGGCCTCAACGTGTCGATCACGCGCTGCAGCAACAACTACGGGCCGTACCACTTCCCCGAGAAGGTCATTCCGCTCTTCGTCACGAACCTCATCGACGACGAGCACGTGCCCCTCTACGGCGAGGGCAACAACATCCGCGACTGGCTGCACGTCGACGACCACTGCCGCGGCATCGCGATGGTGCTCGTGAGCGGTCGCGCCGGCGAGATCTACAACATCGGCGGCGGCACGGAGCTGACGAACAAGGAGCTCACCGAGCTGCTGCTCGAGAAGACCGGCAAGGACTGGTCGTACGTCGACCGCGTCGCCGATCGCCTCGGTCACGACCTGCGGTACTCGGTCGACATCTCGAAGATCCGCGCGGAGCTCGGCTACGAGCCGCAGGTGCCGTTCGAGCAGGGTCTCGCCGACGTCGTGCAGTGGTACCGCGACAACCGCGCCTGGTGGGAGCCGCTCAAGGAGCGCGCGGCCCTCTAGCAGCACGTCCCGCAGCCACGCCCGGTCCTCCGGTGCGTGGCTGCGTCGCGTCGGGGCGATCGAGGGATCGCCGCCGCGCCTCCCTGGCCGGGGCGCTCGGCCGGGCTACCGTGCGTACGTCACGCCGAGGGGAGCGAACCATGCCGTCGAGACTCGCCGGGCTCGCTGCGCTCGCCGCAGCCGTGCTGGTCACGTCCGTCCTGCCCGCCGCCGCGGCCTCGGCCGTCGACCGACCCGTGCCGCAGCGCATCTCAGGACCCGATCGCTACGCGACGGCCGTCGCCATCTCGGACTACTCGTTCGCCGGCTCGACGACGTCGACGGTCTACCTCACGACGGGCGAGTCGTTCCCCGACGCCCTCGCCGCGGCCGCCGCCGCCGGCACGGTCGGCGCTCCCCTGCTGCTCACGAGCGCGGGCGGCCTGCCGAGCTCGACGCTCGACGAGATCCGATCGCTGCGACCCACGACGATCTACGTCGTCGGCGGCACCAACGCGATCCCCGAGGCGCAGATCGACGTCCTGCGCGGCATCGAGAGCCGCCCGACGGTCGCGCGGATCTCGGGCGCCAATCGCTACGAGACCTCGTATCAGGTGGCGACGCAGCGGTTCTCGAACCCGGGCGCCGTCTACGTCGCGACGGGCGGGAGCTACGCCGATGCGCTGTCGGCCGCGGCCGCGGCGGGCTCCGCCGGCATCCCGATCCTGCTCGTGGACGGCACCGACGCGACGCGGCTGCTGCAGGTCGTCGACCAGCTGAACGCGCGCCGCGCGATCCTCGTCGGCGGCACGGGCGTCGTGTCGGCGGAGATCGAGCGGCAGCTCGCCGCATGGCGCGTGCCCGAGACGAACGCGCTGCTGCGGGTCGATCGCTACGCCGGAGCGGATCGCTACGCGACGAGCGCCGTGATCGCTCGCAACTCGTTCCCCGCGCCGCGGTTCGTCTTCCTCGCGAGCGGGTCGAACTTCCCCGACGCCCTCGCCGCCGCCGCGCTCGCCGCCGACCTCGACGCGCCGCTGCTGCTCTCGCAGGCCGCGTGCATCCCGGCGCCGATCGGTGCGTACCTCGACGGCATCGACCCCGACTACCGCAAGGGCATCGGCGGGACGGCGAGCCTCAGCGACGCCGTCGTGCTCTCCGGGGCGCGCTGTGGCTGACGCATCGACGATCGTCCACGTCGTGGTCGACCGCGCTGGCGGCCAGAGCACGTCGCCCGTCGGCCGGTACGGCGTCGCGCTCGCGCAGGCGCTCGCGGCGACCGCGCCGCGAGGCGTCGAGGTCGCCCCGTTCGCGTCGGCCGCCGACGCCGAGCAGCGCGAGCGCGTCGCGGCGCTGCTGCCGGGCCTCGAGGTGGCCTTCGCGAAGGTGCCACCGCGCGAGCTGCGCGAGGCCTGGCTGCACTCCTTCACGACGGCGCGCTTCGACGGCATCCTGCACGCGACGAGCCTGCTCGCGCCGCTGCGCTCGCGCGAGGGCACGCCCGTGCAGTCCGTCGTCACCGTGCACCGGTTGCCGGCGGCCACCGCCCCGGCTGGGCGTCGGGAGCGATGGGAGCGCCGTGCGCTGCGACGCGCCGTGCGGCTCGCCGACGGCATCGTCGTGCCGACGCACGCGCACGCCGCCGCGCTCGAGGAGCTGCACGACGTCGGCGATCGCGTGCGGGTCGTCGCGGGTGGTCCGCCGCGCTGGGCCACGCCGCCCGCGGACGCCGAGGCGCGCCGGGCGCACCTCGGGCTGCCGGGCGAGTACCTCGTCGCCTGGACGTCGCCGGGCGCGCTCGCCGACGCGCAGCGGCTCGTCGACGTCGTGGCCAGCGGTGCGATGCCGAACGTGCCGGTCGTCGTCCTCGGCCCCGTCGCGTTCGGCGACACGACCATCGCCGAGCTCGCGGTCGCCGCAGGGCTGCGCCCCGCCCGCCTGCGCATGCTCGGCGACGTGGCGGACGCGGACGCCGCAGCGGTCGTGCAGGGTGCGACGTCGGCCATCCAGCTGGATCCCGACCCGGGCTTCGCCGCCGAGGTGCTCGGCGCGCTCGCGCTCGGCACGCCCGTCGTGCACCCCGCCTCCGAGGCGCTCCAGGAGATCGCCGCCGAGGCGACGCTCGCGGTGCAGCTCGCGGGCGACGCCTCGGACGCCGACCGCCTCGCCCACGGCCTCGCGCAGGTGCTCGAGCACGAGCCGATGCGCGAGCGGCTCGCGCTGCTCGGCCAGGACCGCGCGCGCGCCTTCGACTGGTCCACGACCGCCACCCAGCTGTGGCACCTGCACGCGGAGCTGTGACCCGCGTCAGCGTCGCCCTCTGCACGCATCAGGGCGAGCGATTCCTCGAGCGGCAGCTGCGCAGCATCCTCGCCCAGTCGCACCCCGTCGACGAGATCGTCGTCGGCGACGACGCCTCCACGGACGGCACCATCGCGATCGTCGAGCGCGTGGCCGCGGAGACGACCGTGCCGATCCTTCTCGAGCGGCACGACCCGCCGCTCGGCGTCGCCGCGAACTTCGCCGACGCCATCGGCCGCACGAGCGGCGACGTCGTCGCGCTCTGCGACCAGGACGACGTGTGGCATCCGGACAAGGTCGAGCGGATGCTCCGGGCGCTCGAGTGCGTCGACCTCGCCCACTCGGACGCGCGACTCGTCGACGAGGAGGGCGCCCTGCTCGGCACGACGCTGCTCGACTCCCTCGAGGCGACGCAGGAGGAGCGCGCCCGCATGGCCGACGGGCGCGCGCTCGACGCGCTGCTGCGCCGCAACCTCGTCACGGGGGCGACGGTGCTCGTCCGCCGCAGCGCCGCCGTCGCCGCGCTGCCCGTGCCCGAGGGATGGATCCACGACGAGTGGCTCGCGATCGTGAGCGCGCTCGGTGGCGGCGTGCGCCTGCTCCCGTCGCCGACCATCGACTACCGCCAGCACGGCGCGAACCAGATCGGCGTGCGCAGGCTCTCGCTGCGGCAGAAGGTCGGTCGGCTGCTCGAGGACGACTCGGGCGCGCACGCGCGCAAGGCGCTGCGTGCGACGTCGCTCGCGCGCGAGGCGAGGGCGCGCGGGCTCGGCACCGCTGCGCAGCGCCGCATCCTCGACGAGAAGGCCGCACACGAGCGGCGTCGCGCCGAGCTGCCCCGCGCGCGCGTGCTGCGGGTGCCCGGCGTGGTCGCCGGCGTCGTGCGCGGCAGGTACGCGCGCCTCTCCCGCGGGCTGCTCGACGTCGCGCGCGACCTGCTCGAGCGACGCTGACGCGCGACGCCGGGAGCGCAGCGCACCCGGCTACGGCGACGGCGACGGGCTCGGGTCGTCGACGGTCGCCGCCGTCGCGATCGACTCGGCGACCATCGCGTGGACGACGTCGTAGTCCGGGTCCTCCCACGGCACCGCGGGCGGCACGAGCTCGAGGTTCGTGATGGGCAGCTGGCGCGTGCGCTCGGCGAGGTCGGTGAGCGTGCCGATCATCGACTGCGGGATGTCGGTCTGCACGAGGTCCTGGCCCGCGGCCGAGAGCGCCGCGTACTGCGTGAGCAGGGTCTGCGGCGTGAACTGCGCGATGACGGCCTGCTGCACGACGCGCTGCCGCTCCATGCGCTGGTAGTCGTTCGCGCCGGCGCGGCTGCGCGCGTACCAGAGTGCGTGGTAGCCGTCGAGCGTGACGTCCTCGCCGGCGCGGATCCACTCCTCCACCGGTCCGCCCTCGATGGCGATCGGCACGTCGTAGGGGATGTCGATCGTGATGCCGCCGAGCGCGTCGATCAGGTCATCGAAGCCCTGCATGTCGACGATGACGAAGAACTGGATCGGCAGGCCCGTGGCGCCCTCGACGGCCTCGCGCGTCGCCTCGATGCCCGGGCTCGATCCCGAGGCCTCCGCGTCGGGGAAGAGCTCCGGATGGCCCTGGCCGTACGTGTACGCGGCGTTGATGTAGCAGTCGGAGGTGCCGCAGTCGAAGCCGTTCGGCCACTGCGAGGCCATGACGGACCCCTCCGGGAAGGGCACGCGCTGCATGTTCCTCGGCACGCCGATCATCGTGGCAGCGCCGGTGTCCGCGTTCACGGACACGACGGTGATGGAGTCCGGGCGCAGGCCCACGCGATCGGCGCCCGCGTCGCCGCCGAGCAGCATGAACGTGTACTGGCCGTCGATGGGCTCGACCGCGGGCCCGCCGAACGCGAAGACGTTCGAGACGAGTCCGCGACCGGCGTCGATGAGCGTCGCGCCGTAGGCCGCGGCGCCCGCGGGCACCACGGTGACGACGATCGCGAGCGCGGCGATCGCTGCGCGCAGGCGAGGCGCGGCGCGGCCGAGCCGCGCGATGCGCAGCGTGTCGAGCCCGAGCACGAGCCAGAGCACCGCGTAGGCGATCGCGAGGATCTCGAGCACGAGCAGGCCGATGGCGTTGCCGACGACCGTGAGCAGCGCCGCACGAGCGACGAGCCACAGGACGGCGCCGACGACGACGAGCGCGACGAGGACGGCGGTCGCGACGATGCCGATGCGACCGAGCCTGCGGTTGCCCGCGAGCAGCTGCGCGCTGCCCGGCAGCAGGAACCCGAGCGCGACGAGCCACCACGCGCGCCGCGTCATGACCTGCTCGGAGCCGGCGTCGGGGCTCCGCAGGGATGCGCGGGGGGCGAGGAGGACGGTCATGCGCGCTCCTCGCCCGTCCGCACGCGGTCCTGCAGCGCCTGCGCCTTGCGCTCGACGGCCTCCTCGAGCGAGGCCGCGAAGGCGTCGAGCCTGGCCGCGACGTCGGCGTCGGTCGTGCCGAGGATGCGGGCTGCGAGCAGGCCCGCGTTGCGCGCGCCGCCGATGGAGACGGTCGCGACGGGGATCCCGGCGGGCATCTGCACGATGGACAGGAGCGAGTCGAGGCCGTCGAGGCGCTCGAGCGGCACGGGGACGCCGATGACGGGCAGCCGCGTCATCGAGGCGACCATGCCCGGCAGGTGCGCGGCGCCGCCGGCGCCGGCGATGATGACGCGCACGCCCCGGTCGGCGGCGGCGCGCGCGAAGGTCGCCATCTTGTCGGGCGTCCGGTGGGCGGAGACGACGTCGACCTCGTAGCCGACGCCGAGCTCGTCGAGCGCGGCCGCCGCATCCTGCATCACGCGCCAGTCCGAGTCGGACCCCATGATGACGCTCACCTGCACTGCCATGGACTCCAGGGTAGGCCGGTCGCCCATGCGCGTCGCGCGCGCGTGCGGCGCGCCGCGGTCGAGTCGTCCTCAGGCGCGCACGTAGATGCGGCGCCGGTTGAGCACGACCGCGAGCAGCGTCCAGGCGACGATCATGCCGATCGGGAGCCACCACTCGGCGCTCGTGCCGACGACCGAGGCGAACCACGGCTGCCGGTGCAGCACGGCGTTGAGGGCGTGGGAGCCGAAGTAGACGAGCAGCGAGTTCCGGCCGAGCGCGAGGAACGGCTCGAGCGGTCGCAGGCGGCGATGCCGCGCGTCGTCGCTGCCGCGATCGATGACGAGGAACGCCAGCACGAGCACGAGACCCGTCGCGGCGCCGACGAGCAGCGCGAAGGGCGGCGTCCACAGCCGCTTCATGACGAGCATCGGCTCCGCGCCGAGCAGCTGCGGCACGACGATCGCGACGGCGGCGAGCAGCGCGACCGCGGCGGCGACGACCGTGCCGACGGCGAGGGTGCGAGGGAGGGCCCAGCCGTGGTCGCGAGCTCGCAGGATGAGGTGCCCGAAGAGCGCACCGACGCTCGCCTGCAGCGTCGCGCCGAGGATGGCGACGACGCCCTCGGGGTCGTGGCCGGCCGCACCCTGCTGGTACACGTGCGCGACCCACCGCTGCTGCAGGTCGAGGTCGAGCGAGGGGTTGCAGACGGGGGTCACGGCACCGCACGCGATGCCCCACGCGGCGTGCACGACGACGAGCGCCGCGGCGAGGAGCACGACGATCGCAGCCCACGCCCGCACGGACCTCGCCACGAGGTGCAGCAGGGAGACGACGAGGATCACGACCGCGTAGAGCTGCAGCACGCCGAACATGCGCCACGTCGACAGGTCCCAGGTGCCCGAGGTGACGGCGTTGTAGACGAGGCCCGCGAGCAGCAGCACCACGACTCGGCGCACGAGCCGCCACGGCGACTGGATGCCGCGGGCGTACGCGAACGCGATGCCGCAGCCCGTGAGGGTGACGAAGATCGGGAAGATGACGTCGAGGGGCGTCACGCCCTCCCACGCCGCGTGCTGGCTCCACCAGGGCGGCGTCACGATGCTGTCGGTGCCGACGCTCGCGACGAGCATGAGCCCGCGGGTGACGTCGAGCGAGGCGATGCGAGGGCGCTTCCGGCCCGCCACCTGCAGATCGTGCGTCACGCCATCGAGGCTACGGCCTTCGCGGGCGGCCGCCCGCGCGCTGCCGCGCTCGTAGACTCGAGCGCATGCGCCGTCCCCTCCTGCTCGCGTCGGCCGTGGCGTCCTCGCTGCTCGCGACGCTCGGGCTCGGCGCGTGCTCGACGCCGCCCGTCGCGGACGAGCTCACCGTCGTGCTGCTGCCGCATCCCGACGACGAGTTCCAGGTCTGGAGCCAGATCGAGCAGCGTCCGGGAGCCAGGACCGTGTTCGTGCTCATGACCCGCGGCGAGCAGTCGGGCTTCTGCGACTCCGAGATCGGCGGCGGCCGCTGGACCCAGCAGTGCTCGCGTGCCCGGATCGACTCGTGGCTGACCTTCTTCGAGCGCATGGGTGCCTCCGACCCGACGATCCCGAGCGACCTCGGCGAGCCGCAGCGCGTCGAGGGCATCGACCCGCAGGATGCGAACCCCATGCGCGACGACGACGGCACCCTGGTGCCCAGCACCGCCGCCGACGTCTGGCAGGACGCTCAGGGTCGCGGCACGCTCGTCGCGTTCGACCTCGGCGACGGCGATCTCACGACCGCGGAGGTGGAGTGGGCCGTGCGCGCCGTCCTCGACGATCGCGATGCGTTCGGCATCGGCGACCTGCCCGTCGGCCGCATGCTCGGCGCGTACTCCTACGACGGCGACGTCGAGGGCTGCTACCCGTACCCGCATCCCGACCACGCCGCGGTCGCGACGACGCTCGCCGACGTCGACCTCGGCGCGCGGTCGCAGTCGTGGTCGACGTGCTCGCTCGATCCGGCGACGGGCGCGGGGGACCCGAGCGAGGTCAGCGATGCGGCCGCGACGGCCGCCTTCGGTCCCGACGGGGCCTTCCCCGCCGCCTACGGCTGGCTCGGCCCCTGGCCGCTCGACGACGGCCAGGCCGAGCTCTTCCACCGGCAGCAGGCGTTCGCGACCCGCTGACGCGGGCCGCGGTCGATCACTCGAACGTCGCGGCCGCCGCCCTCGCCTGGTAGGCCACCTCGTCGAGCTCGTCGCCGACGACGGTCACGTGGCCGACCTTGCGACCCGGCCTTGCGGTCTTGCCGTACGAGTGCACCTTCGCGCTCGGCTGCGCCGCGAGCGCCCGCTCGTAGCGCGCCTCCATGCGCCCCTCCGCGGGACCGCCGATGACGTTGATCATCACGGCCGACGGCGCGAGCATCGCGCTCGAGCCGAGCGGGAGGTCGAGCACGGCGCGCAGATGCTGCTCGAACTGGCTCGTGACGGAGCCGTCGATCGACCAGTGTCCGGAGTTGTGAGGGCGCATCGCGAGCTCGTTGACGAGCAGCCGCCCGTCCTCGGTCTCGAAGAGCTCGACGGCGAGCGCACCCGTGACGTCGAGGCCCTCCGCGATGCGCACGGCCATGTCCTCGGCGACGGCGCCCTCGCCGCCCGCGCGCGGCGCGGGCACGACGACCTCGGCGCAGATGCCGTCGCGCTGCACCGTCTGGGCGAGCGGCCAGGCCACGATCTCGCCGCTCGGACGGCGCGCGACCTGCTGCGCGAGCTCGCGCCGGAACGGGACGAGCTCCTCGACGAGGAGGCGCGGGCCGCCGTCGGCCGCGCCCTCGAGCCAGTCGGCGACGTCGTCGACCGCGCGCACGACGCGCACGCCCTTGCCGTCGTAGCCGCCCGTCGCGGTCTTCACGACCGCGGCACCGCCGTGGTCGTCGAGGAACGTCCGGAGGTCGGCGGCTCCGTCCACCGGAGCCCAGTCCGGCTGCGCGACGCCGAGCTCGGCCATGCGCTCGCGCATGAGGCGCTTGTCCTGCGCGAAGCGCAGCGCGTGCGGACCGGGGCGCACGGCGACGCCCGCGTCGACCAGGCGCTGCAGCACCTCCTGCGGCACGTGCTCGTGGTCGAACGTCACGACGTCGACGCCCTCGGCGAAGGCGAGGACGACGTCGGCGTCCCGGTAGTCGCCGACGGCGGTGGCGGCGAGCGAGGCTGCCATGCCGTCGGCCTCGGCGAGCACGCGCAGCTCGACGCCGAGCGCGAGGGCGGGCGGGATCATCATGCGGGCGAGCTGCCCGCCTCCGACGACGCCGACGATCATGCGATGGCCTCCTCATGGCTCGTGGTGGGGGTGGGATCGCGATCGGGCCTGCCGATCGCGACGACGCGGAACCCAGCGGCCGCCCAGGCGTCGCGGTCGAGCACGTTGCGCCCGTCGACGACGACGCGCGCGGCCGTCCGCTCGGCGACGGCCGTCGGGTCGAGCTCGCGGAAGACGCGCCACTCGGTGCCGAGCGCCAGGACCGCGGCATCCGCGAGGGCCTCGTCGAGGGTTCCCGCGATGCGCAGCGCCGGCGCACGACGGGCGGCGGGGGCGGCAGCCTCGGGATCGTAGGCGACGACGTCGTGCCGCTCGGCGAGCCGCATCGCGACGTCCAGCGCCGGCGAGTCGCGCACGTCGTCGCTGTCCGGCTTGAATGCGAGCCCCAGCATCGCGACGGCGCCGCCGCCCGCGGCGTCGAGCTCGCGCTCGACGAGCGCGACCATGCGGTCGCGACGACGCAGGTTCACGCGGTCCACCTCGTCGAGGAAGCCGAGGGCGTCCGCGGCACCCACCTCGATCGAGCGGGCCCGGAAGGCACGGATGTCCTTGGGCAGGCAGCCGCCGCCGAATCCGATGCCCGAGTTCAGGAAGCGGCGGCCGATGCGCGCGTCGATGCCGATCGCGTCGGCGAGCTGCACCACGTCGGCGCCCGACGCCTCGGCGACCTCAGCCATGGCGTTGATGAACGAGATCTTCGTCGCGAGGAACGCGTTGGCGCTCACCTTCACGAGCTCGGCGGTCGCGAAGTCGGTGACGATGCGCGGGGTGCCGCGCTCGAGGATCGACGCGTACACGGCGTCGAGCGTCGCGACGGCGGCGTCGTCGCCCGAGCGCACGCCGTACACGAGGCGGTCGGGCGCGAGGGTGTCCGTCACCGCGAGGCCCTCGCGCAGGAACTCGGGGTTCCACGCGAGCCTCGCGCCCGTCGCCTCGACGAGCGCGGCGAGGCGCTCGGCCGTGCCGACGGGGACCGTCGACTTGCCGACGACGAGCATGCCCTCGCGCAGGTGCGGCAGGAGCGAGGACACCGCGGCGTCGACGTGCGTCATGTCGGCGTCGTTCGACCCGGGTCGCTGCGGCGTGCCCACGCAGACGAACCAGACGTCGGCCTCGACGCCCTCCGCATCCGTCGCGAAGCGCAGCGACCCGGCGTCGATGCCCTGCTGCAGCATCGCCTCGAGGCCCGGCTCGTAGAACGGGGCTCGACCCGCGCCGAGCGCGGCGACCTTCGACGCGTCGACGTCGATCCCGACCGTCGCGAGGCCGAGCGACGCCATGCCCGCCGCGTGCACGGCGCCGAGGTAGCCGCAGCCGACGACGGCGATGCGTGGAGCGGTCATGCGTGATCCTCCAGTCGAGGGGCGGAGCCGACGCCCGGCACGTCGAGGAGCGCGGGCGCCCCCGGCGTCCCTGCCACGAGCTCGGTGAGGGTGCGCTGCACGAGGGACGCGCTGGGGACGTCGGCGAGCGTCACGGGATGCTCGCCGCCCGTCGACAGCAGCACGTCGCCCGAGCCGACGATCGCCTGCAGGCCCTGCCTGCGCAGCGTGACGTCGTGGATGCGCGACAGCGGCACGTCGCGCTTCGAGCCGCCGAAGGCGCTGCGCACGATGACGCGGCGCGAGGTCACGACCACGCGACGCGAGAGCCACGCGAGCGTCGGCACGACGCACAGCACGACGGCGAGCACGATCGCGAGCGACCACACGACGAGATCCCACAGCTGCCACGCGACCCGGCCGAGCGCGAAGGTCGTGCCGAAGGCGATGCCGCACAGCAGCACGGCGGGCAGCAGCAGCGCCCGGCCGTGGGACCGCAGGCGCACGACGACGCGCTCCGGATCGCTCATGGCACCATCCTCCCAGCCCTCAGCGCACGTGCTGCACGTCGCCGGCCGAGACGCGCTCGCGGCGCCCGTCGACGTCGACGTCGAGCTCGCCGGCGGGCCCGAGGCCGGACGCGGTGCCGACGAGGTCGCGACCGGCGGGCAGCAGCACGCGCACGCGCTCCCCCAGCGTCGAGCAGCGCCCGGCGATGCGCTCGTGGAGTCGCGCGTCGGCGAGGTCGCTCGCGTCGCGGATGCCGCGCAGCACGCCCGCGAGGACCGCGTCGGCGAGCTCCTCCGCCTCTCCGCGCGCCCCCGCGATCCGCAGCGACGTCGCCCGGTCGGTCGGCAGCTCGTCGGGCGTGAGGACGAGGTTGACGCCGACGCCCACGACCACGTCGTCGCCGCGGCGCTCGCAGAGGATGCCGGCGACCTTCGCGCCGTCGACGAGCACGTCGTTCGGCCACTTCACCGACACCGTCGCCGTCGGCACGAGCGGGTCGATCGCCTCGGCGAGCGCGAGCCCGACCGCGAGCGGGAGCCAGCCCCAGGCATCCGGCGGCGACGTCGGCCGCACGAGGATGCTCGCCGCGAGGCAGCGTCCGGCGGGCGCGACCCACGCACGACCGAGCCGACCCCGGCCGGCGCGCTGGTCGAGCGTCGCCCACGTGCTGAGCGCGGCGGCGCGCGGGTCGACGACGTCGAACGTGCTGCCGACGCTCGGCAGCACGGTCACGGGCGCGAGCGAGCGCGCGGACTCGAAGGGCACGCGCCCACCGTACCCGCGACGCGCGCGCACGCGAGGCGTTGGAGGTTCCCACGACGGATCCCGCGCAGACGTCGTGGGAAGCCACCAGGGCACGGCATCCGGCGCCGTCTAGGGTGGACGGGTGACCAACGCCGAATCGACGACCGCCGGCCGCATCGAGCAGCTCCGCCAGCGCAATGAGGAGGCGATCGTCGCCAAGGAGCGCGCCGCCCGCGAGCGCCAGCACGCCAAGGGCAAGCAATCGGCTCGCGAGCGCATCGAGGCGTTCGTCGACCCCGGCACGTTCGTCGAGTTCGACGCGTACGTGCGCCACCGCACCACGGCGTTCGGCATGGACGCGAAGCGGCCGTACGGCGACGCGGTCGTCACGGGCATCGCGACCGTCCACGGCCGCCGCATCGCCGTCTACTCGCAGGACTTCACGACCTTCGGCGGCTCCCTCGGCGAGGTCGCCGGCGAGAAGATCGTGAAGATCATGGACTACGCCATCAAGGTCGGCGTGCCCATCGTCGGCATGCTCGACTCGGGCGGCGCGCGCATCCAGGAGGGCGTCGTCGCACTCGGCAAGTACGGCGAGATCTTCAAGCGCACGACGGCCGCCTCGGGCGTCATCCCCCAGATCTCGATCGTCATGGGCCCCGCGGCCGGCGGCGCCGTCTACGGACCGGCCCTCACCGACTTCGTCGTCATGGTCGACAAGTCCAGCCACATGTTCGTCACGGGCCCCGACGTCATCAAGACCGTCACGGGCGAGGAGGTCGGCTTCGAGGAGCTCGGCGGCGGCCTCACCCACAACTCGATCTCGGGCGTGAGCCACTACCTCGCCGCCGACGAGGCCGACGCGCTCGACTACGTGCGCGCGCTGCTCGCCTTCCTGCCGGACAACAACCAGTCCGAGGTGCCCGCGTACGACCACCAGGCGCACCGCGTCGTCAACGACCTCGACCGCTCGCTCGACCGCGTCATCCCCGACTCGCCGAACCAGCCCTACGACGTGCTCGACATCATCGAGGTGCTCGTCGACGACCGCGAGTTCCTCGAGGTGCAGCCGCTCTACGCGCCGAACATCGTCATCGGCTTCGGCCGGCTCGAGGGGCGCACGATCGGCATCATCGCCAACCAGCCCAAGCAGATGGCCGGCACGCTCAACATCGAGGCCGGTGAGAAGGCCGCGCGCTTCGTGCGCTTCTGCGACGCCTTCTCGATCCCGATCCTCACGCTCGTCGACGTGCCGGGCTACCTGCCCGGCACCGACCAGGAGTGGACGGGCGTCATCCGCCGCGGCGCGAAGCTCATCTACGCATACGCCGAGGCCACGGTGCCGCTCGTGACCGTCATCACGCGCAAGGCCTACGGCGGCGCCTACATCGTCATGGGCTCGAAGCAGCTCGGCGCCGACATCAACATCGCGTGGCCGACCGCCGAGATCGCCGTCATGGGCGGCCAGGGCGCCGTCAACATCCTCTACCGCTCCGAGATCAAGCAGGCCGAGGAGGAGGGCCGCGACGTCGCCGCCGTGCGCCAGCAGCTCGCCAACGACTACACCTACAACGTGACGAGCCCGTTCCTCGCCGCCGAGCGCGGCGAGATCGACGGCATCATCGAGCCGTCCGAGACGCGCGTCGCCATCACGAAGGCGTTCCGCGCGCTGCGCACGAAGAAGGTCGTGCGGCCCGAGCGCAAGCACGGCAACATCCCCCTGTGATGCGCAGGCGTGAGACCGCAACCCCTCGCGACGCGCACGCGCCGATCGGGACGATAAGCGCATGACCGAGACGTGGAAGCCCGAGCCCGACGAGACCGACATGGTCGTGCTCCAGGGGTCGCCGACCGCCGAGGAGCAGGCTGCCGTGCACGCCGTGCTCACGGCGCTCGGCACCGAGTGGGCGCAGACGAAGCACCGCAAGGTGCTCGACGCACCGACCGGCTGGCTCGCGGGCACGCGGCCGGGCGACGGATCCCTCGCCTCCACGCACTCCGGCGTCTGAGCCGGCCGGGCACCGTGCCTCGCCTGCGCAGGGCGCATCCGAGCGACGATCCCGGCATCCGGCGCCGACGCGCCGGGAAGGGGTGGACGTACCTCCACGACGACGGCTCGAAGGTCTCCGACGAGGACCGCGAGCGCGCGGCCGCGCTCGTGCTGCCGCCCGCATGGACCGACGTGTGGATCGCCGCCGACTCCCTCGCGCACATCCAGGCGACGGGCGTCGACGCGGCCGGGCGCACGCAGTACCGCTACCACGAGGCGTGGTCGGCGAAGCGCGACCGGGTGAAGTTCGAGCGCGCGCTCGACCTCGCCGAGGCCCTGCCTGCCGCACGGCGCCGCATCACGAGCGACCTCGGCGCGGAGGGCCTCGGCCGTGAGCGCGTGCTCGCGGCGGCGATGCGGCTGCTCGACGTCGTCGCGATCCGCGCCGGCGGCGACGCCTACGCCGAGGACAACGGCAGCCGAGGGCTCATGACGCTGCTCGTGCGGCACGCGACCGTCGACGGCGACGCCGTGCGCCTGCGCTTCCCCGCGAAGAGCGGGCAGAAGTTCGACGTGACGGTCGAGGACGCGCCGCTCGCGCGCTGCATCGCCGAGCTCTGCTCGCGCTCGGGGCGCTCCCGCCTGTTCGCCTGGGACGACGGCAGCCGCACGCGGCGCGCGCTGCGCGACTCCGACCTCAACGCGGCGGTGAAGGAGGCGACTGGCGGCGAGTTCACCGCGAAGGACTTCCGCACGCTGCACGGCACGATCGTCGCCGCCGACGCGCTCGCACGGGCCCGCGACGTCGGCACGCAGCGCGAGCGTCAGCGGGCGATCCGGCAGGCGGTCGTCGAGGTGTCGCAGACCCTCGGCAACACCCCGTCCGTCGCGCGCGCGTCGTACATCGACCCCGAGGTCTTCGAGCGCTTCGAGGCCGGCGAGGTCGTGGGGCTGAAGGGCGCGCGCGAACGCGCCCTGCTCGCGCTCCTGCGCTGATCGATCGCGGCTCAGTCGAGGGCGTCGTGCGACTGCGCGGCACGCCGCTCGGCATCGGCGACGCGGCGCTCGGCCGCGGCGCGCTCGTCGGCGGCGGCACGCTCCTCGGCGCGCGCGGCGTCCCGCTCGCGCCCGAGCCGGGCGACGTCGCGCTGGAGCTGCGCGATGCGCTCGTCGAGGTGCTCGGCGCGCTCCCGCGCCGTCGCCTCCGCCGCCTCGATCCCGCGCAGCGCGCGGACGGCCTCGCTCGCCTCCGCGTCCGCCTCGCGCGCGGCGCGCTCGGCAGCCTTCCGCGCACGCCGGCCGGCGAGCTCGTCGGCGCTCGCGCGCACCGGTGCGGGCGGAGGATCGCCGCCGGCGAGGGCACCGGCGAGGTCGACGCCCTCGAGCCCCACCGACTCGAGCGCGCGCACGAGCCGTCCGCTCGCCACCGCCCGGCCCGCCTCGGCGTCCAGCATCGCGGCGGTCAGCGTGCGCTCCACGTCCTCGCGGGCTGCGGCGCTCACGCGCACGCCCGCTGCCTCGGCCCTATCGACCGCGTCGGCGGCGAGCCTGGCCACGAGCGCGCGCCGCTGCGTCGTCAGCGCGCGGAGCTCGGCGCCGTCGAGCTCGTCCTGCGCGTCGCGCAGCGACTCGGCGAGGCCCAGCATCCGAGCGACGGCGTCCGGCTGCTCGCGCGCGAGGGCGTCGACGACCCACGCGGCGAGAGTCGGTCGGCGCAGGGCGCGGATGGCGCGGGCGAGATCGCGGTCCCGCTCCGCGCGGGCTCGCGCGTCGCGCGCGGCCACGAAGTCGCTCGGGGGCGCAGCGAGCAGCTCGCGTGCGATCTCGTCGAGCCCGACCATCGTCAGCCGCGCGTGAACCTCGCCACGCACTCGACGTGGTGGGTGTGCGGGAAGAGGTCGAACGCCTCGAGCGGGCCGAGGTCGTAGCCGGCGTCGACGAGCAGGCGCGCGTCGCGGGCGAACGCGACGGGATCGCAGGCGACGTAGACGACCTGGCTCGGCGCGAGCTCGACGAGCGACGCGATCGTCTCGCCGCCGGCGCCGGCGCGCGGCGGGTCCAGCACGACGGTCGCGGCGCGCAGGCGGTCGCGCTCCGCGGCGGACGCCTCGCGGACCGTGTCGCGCAGGAAGCGGTCGACCTTCGCGGTGATCGCGAGCGCGCCGACCCATTCTGCGAGGTTCTCCGCCGCGTGGTCGGTGGCGACCTCGTCGGACTCGACGCTCGTCATCCGCGCCTGCGGCCCGAGCACGTCGCCGAGGGCGGTCGCGAGGAGGCCGACGCCGCCGTAGAGGTCGAGGTTCGCGGCCTTCGGGTCGATGCGCGTCACGTCGATCGCCCGGCGCACCGCGTCGACGAGCACGCCCGGTGCCTCGCGGTGCACCTGCCAGAAGCCTGCGCGGTCGACCTGCAGCTCACGCTCGCCCACCCGCTCGAGGACGGTGTCGGTGCGGCCGCGCACCGGGTCGCCCTCGGTCGCGATGACGTCGACCGAGCCGTCGCCGCGCTGCACGTAGTCGACCCGCGACGCGCCAGGCAGCCGCAGGTCGAGCTGCGCCTGGTCCTGGATGCCCTCGGTCGCGAGCGGCAGGCTCGTCACGGGCACGACGGTGTGGCTGCGGGCGGCGAACGGTCCCTGGCGCCCCGAGTCGTCGACGTGGAGCGTGACGCGCGTGCGCCAGCCGAGGCCGCCGCGAGCGTCGTCGCCGGGCGCCGCCTGCACGGGCACGTCGCGTTCGATGCGACCGGTGCGGCGCAGCGCATCCTCGACGACGCGCTGCTTCAACGCACGCTGCGCGGGCAGGCGCACGTGGCCGAGCTCGGCGCCGCCTGCACGCCGCTCGGGCGCGCGATCGATCGACGCCTCCGGCCACACGTGCGGCACGCGGTCGGGTGACGCCTCGAGCACCTCGAGCGTCTCGCCGCGCCCGAAGCTCCTCTTCAGCTCCGTGACGCGCACGCGCACCGTCTCGCCGGGGAGCGCGTCGGGCACGAAGAGCACGCGCCCCTCGTGCCTGCCGACGAAGACGCCGCCGTGGGCGACGTTGTCGATCGTGAGTGCGAGCTCGTCTCCGCGCTGGATGGGCATCCCCCGATCCTCCCACGCGTGTCGTGCGCTCGCTCCCCGCTCAGCGCTCGCGGCGCTGCCGTCGGAGGTCCTCGACGACGCGCAGCCAGATCTCGCTCGCCGTCGGGTACGAGGGCACGGCGTGCCACAGCCGTGCCGTCGGCACCTGGGCGGCGACCGCGACCGTCGCGGCGTGCAGCAGCTCGGCGACGCCGTGCCCCACGAGCGTCGCGCCGACGAGCACGTCGCGATCGGCGTCGACCACGACCACGACGCGGCCGCCGGCGTCGTCGCGCGCGAGGGACGTGCCCGCGACGGCGAGGTCGATCGCGACGCGCTCGACGCGGATCCCCCGCTCCTCCGCCTCCGCCTGCGTCAGGCCGACCGCCGCGACCTCGGGATCGGTGAAGACGACCTGCGTGAGCGGATCGTCGTCCACGCCGACGACCTCGTCGGCGCGGCCGCCGTCGGCGACGCGGCCGATGACCTCGCCGGCGATGCGCGCCTCGTGCTTGCCCATGTGCGTGAGCTGCCAGCGCCCGGCGACGTCGCCGGTCGCGTACAGCCAGCCCTCCGCGCCTGCGACGCGCTGCCGGCCGTCGACGACGATGCGATCGAGGCCGACCGCGTCGAGGCCGAGGTCGTCGGTCGCCGGGCGCCTGCCCGTCGCGACGAGGATCTCGTCGGTCACGAGCTCCGCTTGGTCGATCGTCGTCGTCACGGCGCCGCCGTGCACGTGCCCCGTGCCCGTCGCCTCGGGCGCGTGACGACGCACGCGCTGCACGTCGGCGTGCAGTCGCACGTCGACCCCCGCCTCGCGCAGCCCCGCCTCGACCGCCTCCGCGGCCTCGGGCTCGAGCCGTGCGAGCAGCCCGCCGCGCGCCGCGAGCGTCACGCGCGCGCCGAGCGCGGCGAGCCACGTCGCCGCCTCGCACGCGACGACGCCGCCGCCGACGACGAGGATCGAGCCGGGCACCTCGTGCATGGCGGTCGCGTCGCGCGAGCCCCACGGCATCGCGTCGGCGAGCCCGTCGATCGGCGGCGCCGTCGGCGTCGAGCCGGTCGCGAGCACGACGGCGTGACGCGCGACGAGCGTGCGGTCGCCGACGACGACCGTGCGCTCGCCCGTCAGGCGCCCCCGGCCGCGCACGACCTCGATGCCGACGCCCTCGGCCCACTCGACCTGCCCCGAGTCGTCCCAGCCGGAGGTGAAGGAGTCGCGCCTGGCGAGCACGGCGTCCACGTCGAGCGGCGCCTGCGGGCCGAGGCCGGGCATGTGCTGCGCGAGGGAGCGCACGGCCGGTGGCACGAGCAGCGCCTTGGACGGCATGCACGCCCAGTAGGAGCACTCGCCGCCCACGAGCTCGGCCTCGACGAGCGCCGCGGTGCGGTCCGATCCGGCGATCGCGTACTGCGCGGCGTTCTCGCCGACCGGTCCACCGCCGATCACGATCACGTCGTGGGTGGGGTCGGGGGTGGTCGTCATGCGCTCACGCTACGAGACGCCGGATGCGGGCGCGACCGGTTGCGCGGCTACCCTGGCGCACGATGCGCTTCCACCTCGCCTCCACCTCCCCCGCCCGACTCATGCTCATGCGGCAGGCCGGCATCGAGCCGGTGCTGCTCGCGAGCGAGGTCGACGAGGACCTCGCCGTCGCCGCGCACGAGGCCGAGCACGGGCCCGCCACCACGCCGAAGGTCGTGCAGCTGCTCGCTCGCGCCAAGGCCGAGGCCGTGCTGGGCCGCGAGCCGGAGGGGCGACCGATGCACGGGCTGCTGTTCGGCGGGGACTCGGCCCTCGAGCTCGACGGCGCGACGCTCGGCAAGCCCCACACGCCCGAGCGCGCCCGCGAGCGCTGGCG
This sequence comes from Agrococcus sp. SGAir0287, assembly GCF_005484985.1. Classification (NCBI taxonomy): domain Bacteria; kingdom Bacillati; phylum Actinomycetota; class Actinomycetes; order Micrococcales; family Microbacteriaceae; genus Agrococcus; species Agrococcus sp. SGAir0287. Next base: position 776,125 of record NZ_CP027942.1, on the reverse strand, counting down.
CGCGCAGCGCGGCCGCGAGGCCGTCCTGCACTCCGGGCACTGGCTCGTCCGCCTCGACGAGGGCCGCGTCGTCGGCGCCATCGGCGCGACGGTCGGCGCTCGGCTGCGGTTCGCCGACCTCGACGACGACGAGATCGACGCGTACGTCGCGACGGGCGAGCCGCTCGAGGTCGCCGGCGCCTTCACGATCGACTCGCTCGGCTCCGCGTACGTCGAGGAGATCCACGGAGACCCTTCGACCGTCATCGGCATGAGCATCCCGACCGTCCGTCGCCTCGCCCGCGAGCTCGGCGTGGCATGGCACGAGCTCTGGACGCGATGAGGCGCGTGAGGAGCGCGGTGCGGGCCGAGCCGGCCCGCACCGCGTCCGATCAGCAGGGCTGCGAGAGCGCCGCGTCCGAGACGACCGCCGTGCCGCCGATGGCGAGCACGCCGGCGGGCTCGATGGCGTCGATGCTCGCGGCGATGGGCGCCGGCAGGCAGGTCGGCGCCGTGAGCAGCAGCGGCATGCCCGACGAACCGGCCAGCACGCCGCCGGTCAGCGCGTCCGGGAAGCGCTCGCCCGACGCCAGCAGCGCGTAGGGGGCTTCGGAGAAGAACCCCGCCGTCTGCTGCGCGATGGCCGCGCTCGTCTCGTACCGGTTGGCACCCGAGATGCGGTACACGTCCGACGCGCCGTAGATGCCCTGCAGCTGCGCCTCGATGCCCGCGCTCACGGATGCGGTGCCTCCGACGACGATCGGGCCACCGGTGACGTGCTCCGAGAGCCACGTCGCGATGCTCGGCGGCAGCGACGCCGCCGAGCCCGGCACCAGGATCACGGGGATGCCGAGGTACGCGGCGATGCCTGCGACGGAGACCGCGTCGGGGAAGCGCTCGCCGGACACGATGAACGCCTGGGTGGACGTCGATCCGCCCTGCTGCGCGTAGAGCGCCTCCGCGAGCGCCTGCGAGGTCGCGTAGCGGTCGGGTCCCGAGATGCGGGTGCACGAGGTGATCTGGTCGGGCATCTGATCGCAGAGCCCCGGCGAGAGCGCAGCCGTGCCGCCGAGCAGCACGACGTTCGTGGCGCCGCTGTACTCGATCTCCTCTCGCACCGTCGACGGCAGCGAGTCCCGCTGCGAGAGCAGCAGCTCGGCGAACGGGTTCACCACCACGAGCGGAGTCGACGACAGCGCGTCGGGGAAGCTCTCGCCGTTCGCGATGAAGACCGTGTCGGCGCAGGCGCCGTAGTTCGTGTCGATGCCCACCTGCACCGAGGTCTCGTACCGGTTCGCACCCGAGATGCGGCCGCCGTCCGGGTAGACCGAGAAGCTGACGTCGTCGAGGCCGCCCGGCGACTCGATCGTCGCCCGGACGGCAGTGCGCCCCGGACCGACGTCGAACGTGACGGGTGCTCCCGTCGTCGTCTGCACCTCGGCGCCCACGACGTAGGTGACCGAGGTCTGTCCGACGTCCGGACCGGCGAGCGTGACGCTCGTCGGCGTCGTGGCGACGACGGCGTCGAAGTCGGCGAAGGCGGCGCAGAGCTCCGCGGCGGGCACGTCGACGCCCCCGTCGACGTCGTCCGGGGTGTCGCGCGCTGCGGTGGCTGCGGGAGCTCCGATGAGGACGCCGGCGAGCACCGCCATGCTCGTCGCGGAGGCGAGCGCGCCGGCTCGCAGGCCGGCGCGACGACGCGTGGGCGCCGTCCGGTCGAGGTGGATGGACGTCATCTGCGGCTCCCTTGCGCGGCCCGTTGGGCGAGGACGGCGGCGCGGGTGCGGCTCCGTGTCCGCAGCGTAGGTCCGGGTGCATCGGCCACGCCAGGACGATCCACAGCGCCCACAGGGCTACGACAGAGGTCGGGTGACGGGGCTCCGGTCCCGGACGCGGCGACGACGGGCGCGCGTGCCTCGCCGCGCCCGCCGATGCGCCGATCAGGTGTGCGGCTGCGTCGCGACGGAGCCCGTCGGCGCGTGCACGCCCTCCGTCTCCTCGAGGTCGACCGCCGCCTGCTGGAACTGCGCCTCGTAGAGCCTGCGGTACGCGCCGCGCCGGGCGAGCAGCTCGTCGTGCGTGCCCTGCTCGACGATGTCGCCGTGCTCCATGACGAGGATGAGGTCGGCGTCGCGGATCGTCGAGAGACGGTGCGCGATGACGAACGACGTGCGATCCTGCCGCAGCGCCGCCATCGCCTGCTGCAGCAGCAGCTCCGTGCGGGTGTCGACGCTCGACGTCGCCTCGTCGAGGATGAGCACCGACGGCTGCGCGAGGAAGGCACGCGCGATCGTGACGAGCTGCTTCTCGCCGGCCGAGAGGTTCGAGGCCTCCTCGTCGAGCACGGTGTCGTAGCCCTCCGGCAGCGACTGAACGAAGCGATCGACGAACGTCGCCCTCGCCGCCTGAAGGATCTCGTCCTCCGTCGCCTCCGGCCTGCCGTACGCGATGTTGTCGCGGATCGTGCCGCCGAAGAGCCAGGTGTCCTGCAGCACCATGCCGGTCTGCGCGCGCAGCGCGTCGCGGGTGAGCGTGCGCGTGTCGACGCCGTCGAGCGTGATGCGGCCGCCGTCGATCTCGTAGAACCGCATGAGCAGGTTGACGAGCGTCGTCTTGCCGGCACCCGTCGGCCCGACGATCGCGACCGTCTGCCCCGGCGCGACCGTGAGCGAGAGGTCGCCGATGAGCGGCTGCTCGGGGTCGTACGCGAACGCGACGTGCTCGAACGCCACCGCGCCGCTCGTCGCCTCGATGGTGCCGCCGTCCGCGTCCGACTCCTCGTCCTCCGCGTCGAGCAGCTCGAAGACGCGCTCCGCGCTCGCGGCGCCCGACTGCACCATCGTGAAGGTCTGGCCGAGCTGGCCGAGGTTCTGCGAGAACTGCTGCGAGTACTGGATGAAGGCCTGCACGTCGCCGACGCGGATCGAGCCGTTCGCGACGAAGAGGCCGCCGGCGACGGCGACGAGGACGTAGCCGACGTTGCCGACGAACGTCATGAGCGGGAAGACGAGACCCGAGAGGAACTGGGCCTTGAACGAGGCCTGGAAGACCGCCTCGTTCTCGGCCTGGAAGCGGTCGCGGACCTCGCGCTCCTTGCCGAAGACCTTGACGAGCGCGTGGCCGGTGAAGGACTCCTCGACGAGCCCGTTCAGGCGTCCCGTGCGCTTCCACTGCTCCGCGAACAGCCCCTGCGCCCGGCCCATGACGAGTCCGAGGATGATGCCCGTCAGCGGCACGGAGATGAGCGCGATGAGCGCGAGCCAGACGTTGATCGTCAGCATCATGACGAGCACGCCGACGATCGTGAGGACGCCCGTGACGATCTGCGAGAGCGTCTGGCTCATCGACTGGCCGACGTTGTCGAGGTCGTTCGTGACGCGCGAGAGCAGCTCGCCGCGCTGCATCGAGTCGTAGTAGCGCAGCGGCAGGCGGTGCACCTTGTCCTCGACCGCGGCGCGAAGACCCGCGACCGTGCGCTGCACGACGCGGTTCACGAAGTAGCCCTGCACCCACTGGAAGAGGCTCGCGACGACGTAGAGGGCCAGCACGAGCATGAGCACCTGGCTCAGCGCGCCGAAGTCGATCCCCGCGCCGACGGTGAAGCCGTCCATGTTCGCGATGATGTTCGCGACGTCATCCTGCCCCTGCTGGCGCAGCAGCGCGACGACGTCGGCCTGCGACGTGCCGGCGGGCACGCCCTGCGCCCCCAGCGTCTGCTGCACGAGGCCCTGCACGATGAGGTTCGTGCCCTCGGCGAGCACCCGCGGCGCGATCACGTTGAGCACGATGCCCGCCGAGCCGACGAGGAAGACGAGCGCCAGCAGCGCCTTGAAGGGCGCGAGCAGCCCCAGCAGCCGCCGCAGCGTCGGCAGCAGCGCCTTCGCCTTGCCGGGAGGCGCCTCCCAGTCGTCGGCCCCGCGCCGGGCGGCCTCCGCCTGCTCGGCCTCGAGGCGCTCCTCCTCCGTGAGCTCCCGCTCGACGACGGGCTCCTGCTTCCTGCGTGCCATCGTCAGACCTCCACGGCCATCTGCGAGTCGACGATCTCGCGGTAGGTCTCGTTCGTCTCGAGGAGCTCGTCGTGCGTGCCGAGGCCGACGACGCGCCCGTCGTCGAGCACGACGATGCGGTCGGCGTCGACGATCGTCGACACGCGCTGCGCGACGACGAGCCGGGTCACGCCGACCACGTCGGTCGCGAGCGCGGCGCGCAGGCGCGCGTCGGTCGACAGGTCGAGCGCGCTGAACGAGTCGTCGAAGACGAGGATCGGCGGACGCTTCACGAGCGCGCGGGCGATCGCGAGGCGCTGCCGCTGTCCGCCCGACACGTTCGTGCCCCCCTGGGCGATCGGGCTGTCGAGGCCGTGCTCCTTGGCACGTACGAAGTCCGCCGCCTGCGCGGTCTCGAGCGCCGCCCACAGCTCCTCGTCGGTCGCATCCTCCTTCCCGTAGCGGAGGTTCGAGGCGATCGTGCCCGAGAAGAGGTACGGCCTCTGCGGCACGAGGCCGATGGATGCCCACAGCGTCTGCTCGTCCGCGTCGCGCACGTCGACGCCGCCGACCGACACGGATCCGCTCGACACGTCGAACAGCCGCGGCACGAGGTTCACGACCGTCGTCTTGCCGGCTCCGGTCGAGCCGATGATCGCGACGGTCTCGCCGGGCTCGGCCAGGAAGGAGACGCCCTCCAGCACAGGCGTCTCGGCGCCCGGGTAGGTGAACGTGACGTCGTCGAAGACGATGCGTCCGCGCTCGGGCTGGTCGGTGCGCGCGGCGGTCGAGACGGCGACCGAGGGCTCCGCCTCGAGCACCTCCGTGATGCGACGGGCGCCGACCGCCGCCCTCGGGATCATCATCGTGAGGAACGTCGCCATCATGACGCCGAACAGGATCTGCATGAGGTACTGCAGGAACGCCATCATCGTGCCGACCTGCAGCGTGCCCGCGTCGACGAGCTGGGCGCCGAACCAGATCACCGCGACGCTCGACGCGTTCACGATGAGCATGACGAGCGGGAACGTGAGCACGAAGAGGTTGCCGGTGCGCAGCATGGCATCCGTCACGCCGTCGTTCGCGACCTGGAACCGTGCGCGCTCGCGCCGCTCCTGCACGAACGCGCGCACGACGCGGATGCCCGTGAGCTGCTCGCGCATGACCTGGTTCACGCGGTCGATGCGCTCCTGCAGCAGCACGAAGATCGGCACGAGCCGCGAGACGATGACGCCCATCACGAGCACCATGAGCGGCACGATGATCCAGATGAGCCGCGACAGCTCGGCGTCGGCGCGCACGGCCATGACGACGCCGCCGATCGCGAGCATCGGGGCGGACATGAGCATGGTGCAGCCCATGAGCGTCAGCATCTGCACCTGCTGCACGTCGTTCGTGGTGCGCGTGATGAGCGAGGCGGCGCCGAAGCGCTGCACGTCGCGCTCGGAGAACGACGAGACGCGCGCGAAGATGCGGGCGCGCAGGTCGCGCCCGGCCGTCATCGCGAGCCTTGCGCCGAAGAGGATCGCGAGCGCGTTCGCGACCACCTGGCCGAGGCTCATGAGCAGCATCTCGCCGCCGAGCCTCCAGATCGTGGCCGTGTCGCCCTGCAGCACGCCCTGGTCGATGATGTCCGCGTTGATCGTGGGCAGCATCAGCGAGAGCAGCGCCTGCGTGAGCTGGAACACGACGACGAGGACGAAGGCGATCCACGAGGTACGGATCGCGGCGGTGATGAGCCTCCACAGCCTCATGCGCGGAGCTCCTTCCTGGTGTCGGTGCGGGCGATCCCATGGAGCAGGATGCCGGTGACGTCGGACATGTCCATGGCGCTGCGCTCGCCCCAGCCCGTCGCGGCGGCGAAGGTGAGGGTGCGCAGCGCGTCGGCGGCGACGAGCGGGTCGACGGCGAGCTCGTCGGCGTGCTCGGCGAGGATCGCGGCGATGCGCTCGCGCAGCTCGTCGAAGCGCGGGTCGTCGCGACGACCCTCCGCCAGCAGCACCGGCCCCAGCGCGATCGCCATCTGGAAGAGGCTCGTGAAGCGGACCGTGAGCACGCCGGCGATCGCCGGGACCGTCGTCGCGAGGGTCTCGTCGGCGAGGTCGTCGAGGTCGGTGAGGTCGTAGGCGACCTCGGAGGCGCGATCGAAGAGGGCGCGCAGCAGCGAGTCCTTGTCGCCGAAGGAGCGGAACAGCGTGCCCTCCGCGACGCCCGCGGCGTCGGCGAGCTGCCTCGACGTGATGGATGCGCCGTGCTCGAGCACGGCGGGGACGATCGCGTCGAGGATCTGGACCTGACGGTCCTCGAGCGTCATGCGAGTCGGAGGTGCCACGGCCGATCACGCTACTGAGTGAGCACTCACTCCGCAACCGACGCGTCGGTGACGTCCGCGATCTGTGGACTTCGGCAACGGGATGCGGCTCGGCGTTGTCGATGCTCGCCGAGAGCGGGCATCCCTTCTCGCGTAGGCTCGGTGCTCATGCCGCGCATCACGAAGGTCCTCGTCGCCAACCGTGGCGAGATCGCCGTCCGAGTCATCCGAGCCGCGAGGGATGCGGGGATCGGCAGCGTCGCCGTCTACGCCGAGCCCGACCGCGACGCCCAGCACGTGCAGCTCGCCGACGAGGCGTACTCGCTGCACGGTGCGACGAGCGCCGAGTCGTACCTCGTGATCGACAAGATCCTCTCGGTCGCGCGCCGCGCGGGGGCGGACGCCGTGCATCCCGGCTACGGCTTCCTCGCCGAGAACGCCGACTTCGCGCGCGCCGTCATCGACGCCGGCATCACCTGGATCGGCCCGAGCCCCGACGCCATCGAGGCGCTCGGCGACAAGGTCTCCGCGCGGCACATCGCCGAGAAGGTCGGCGCTCCCCTCGCGCCCGGCACGCTCGAACCCGTCGCGACGGCCGACGAGGTCGTCGCATTCGCCGACGAGGTGGGCCTGCCCGTGGCGATCAAGGCGGCGTTCGGCGGTGGCGGCCGCGGGCTCAAGGTCGCGCGCACGCGGGAGGAGATCCCCGAGCTGTTCGACTCCGCGACCCGCGAGGCCGTCGCGGCGTTCGGCCGCGGCGAGTGCTTCGTCGAGAAGTACCTCGACCGACCGCGGCACGTCGAGACGCAGTGCCTCGCGGACGCCCACGGCAACGTGGTCGTCGTCTCGACGCGCGACTGCTCGCTGCAGCGCCGCCACCAGAAGCTCGTGGAGGAGGCGCCCGCGCCGTTCCTGAGCGACGAGCAGGTCGAGCGCCTCTACGCCTCGTCGAAGGCCATCCTCAAGGAGGTCGGCTACGTCGGCGCCGGCACATGCGAGTTCCTCGTCGGCCGCGACGGCACCATCTCCTTCCTCGAGGTGAACACGCGCCTCCAGGTCGAGCACCCCGTGTCCGAGGAGGTCACGGGCCTCGACCTCGTGCGCGAGCAGTTCCGGCTCGCCTCCGGCGGCGTCCTCGACTACCCGGACCCCGTCGTGCAGGGCCATGCATTCGAGTTCCGCATCAACGGCGAGGACCCGGGCGCCGGGTTCATCCCCGCCCCCGGCCCCGTGCGAGCGTTCATCCCGGCGACGGGACCGGGCGTGCGCGTCGACTCCGGCGTCGTCTCGGGCGACGTCATCGGTGGCCAGTTCGACTCGCTGCTCGCGAAGCTCGTCGTCACCGGCGCCACGCGCGAGGAGGCGCTCGAGCGCTCGCGTCGCGCGCTCGCCGAGTTCCGCGTCGAGGGCCTGCCCACCGTCCTGCCGTTCCACCGCGTCGTCGTCGACGACCCGGCGTTCGCGCCGGCGGACGGTGAGCCCTTCTCGGTCTACACGTCGTGGATCGAGACGGAGTTCGTGAACGAGATCCCCCGCTGGGGCGGCGAGGCCGGCGAGCTCGGCGGCCCCGAGGCGCGTCGCGAGGTCGTGGTCGAGGCCGACGGCAAGCGCATCGCGGTGTCGATGCCCGCGCGGCTCTTCCCCGAGACCGTCGCGACGAAGGGCCCCGCGCCGCGCCGCACGCGCATCGCGGCGGCGGGCGGCGCGACGGGCGGCACCATCGCATCGCCCATGCAGGCGACGGTCGTGAAGGTCGCCGTCGAGGAGGGGCAGAGCGTCGTCGCCGGCGACCTGCTCGTCGTGCTCGAGGCGATGAAGATGGAGCAGCCGATCGCGGCGCCCCGCGACGGCATCGTCACGTCGCTCGACGCACCCATCGGCACGACGATCTCGAGCGGCCACCGCCTCCTGGTCATCGCCGACGCGGACGCCGACGCGGCCTGACTCGCGCGCGGCGCCGCGTGGGCCGCGCGCCCGCCCCGTGCCGTCGCGCGCTGGTGCGTGTTGCGTTTCGCAGGCGATTCCGCCCCTCGAGGGAAGATCGCCCTCGAGAGCCGGGATCGCCTGCGAAACGCGACTCCCACGACCCTGAAGCCACGCTGACACGACGACGCCGCACGCGCGCGGACACGACGCGAACCCTGCGTTTCGCAGGCGATTCCGCCCCCCGAGGGAAGATCGCCCTCGAGAGCCGGGATCGCCTGCGAAACGCGTGCCGGGCGACGCAGGACCGACGCCGGGCGACGCGGCATGCGTCGAGGTCAGCGGGAGGAGCGATCCCGGTGGCGATCGGCGTCGACCGCTCGCATGATCGTGGCGAGGACGCGGTCCCAGTCGTGGAGTATCTCCGCGTAGGTGAAGCGCAGCACGTCGTAGCCGCGCAGCTGGAGCTCGCGATCCAGCCATCGATCGCGCGCGAACCCCTCGACGAGCGCGTGGTGCTCGCGGCCGTCGATCTCGACGATCAGCCGCTCCCCGACGAGGAAGTCGCGCCGCCCGAGGCCCTCGACGCGGAACTGCGGGATGGCGCGCACGCGCGCCGCGCGCAGCCGCCAGCGCACGATGCTCTCCCCTCCCGCATCCGCAGATCCGTCGACGACGGTCGCGAGCTCGCGCCCCCTCGCCGAGTCGGACAGGACGCGTCGAAGCCATCCGAGCGAGCAGCGACCCTGGCGCACGGCGCTGTCGAGCACCGCGAGCGCCAGGTCGGGCGGCTGGCATTCGGCGACGTGCACGAGCACGTCTCGCAGCGGTTGGCGCGCCATCGTCGGCGCAGCGGTGCGGGCGCGCCAGTGCACGACGACGGTCGGATCGTGATGCGCGGGCGGCGCACCTTCCTGCCGAGGATTCAGCCGCGACCCGTTGCCAGGCACGGCGACGTGCAGGCGGCCGTCGTCCACCGTCCAGAGGCCGAGGGCGCGTGCGGCGGTGATGCAGGTCGCCTGTCCGCGGACGCGCACGGCGGCGACCGCGTCCGCGTCCGCGTCCGGCACCGCGCACCATCCGCGCCGGACCTTGCGGAGGCCGCCTCGCCGCCGAGCCTCAACCACGTCAGCGCGGCCGAAGCCGCGAGCGCGGAGCTGCTCGAGGCTCGCGATGCCCCCGAGTCGCCCGACCGTCTGCTCGACATCCATCCCCCGAGCGTCGACGACGCATGCGCTGGAGGTGCGGCAGGCGCCGCCGATCGTGGACGACGTCCGACGCAGCCCATCTGTTCGGGACGCGCACCCCGCGTCTCGGTCGGCAGCGACGACGGTCGCACCCCAGCACCACGATCCTGAGCCTTCGCGTTTCGCAGGCGATCCCGGGGTTCGAGGGAAGATCGCCCTCATGAGGCGAGATCGCCTGCGAAGCGCAAAGCCTGCGATCGATTGAACTCGCAGGACCACACCCCTTCGGTCGCGTTTCGCAGGCGATCCCGGCTTCGAGGGATGATCGCGCTCATGAGGCGGAATCGCCTGCGAAACGCAAAGCGCGCGGGTCGAGAGTCGGGGATGGGCGGCGGCCAGGACGCCCGCCTGGGCGCGCGCGTCAGCCCTGGGCGCGGCTCGCGCAGAAGGCTCGGACCGGGTCCGAGGCGACGGCATCGTCGGCGAGGCGCACCGCGAGGGCGCGGTAGCGCGCGGCGGCGTCGGGCGCGCGCGTGCGCCACGCGAGGTCTGCGAGCACGAGGTCGACGTCGCGCCCCGTCGCCCGCGCGCCGTCGTCGAGCGCGGCGACCTGCTCGCGGATGCGGGCCATCCCGTCCGGCTCGGTCGACAGCCGTCCGTCCGATGCGTCGCGGATGCCCGCGGCGACGAGCAGCGCGTACGCCTCGGCGACGAGCCGCGCGAGCGTCGCCGAGCGAGCCGGCCAGCGCGCCTCGACGGCGCGGTGCAGGCGCGCGACGCGCGGCCACGGCACGTCCCACGCCGCGGGCGCCGCGGAGTGGAGCGCCGCGATGCGCGCCTCGAGCGCGAAGCGCCCGGGATCCTCGCCGGCGAGCTCCGACGCCGCGAGCGCGTCGCCGATGCCGAGCGCGAGGCGCCGCGCATCCCAGCCGCGTCGGTCGACCGCCTCGGGCGCCACGGCGACGCCGTCGACGACGCGGCCTGGCCGGCGCGCGAGCGCGAGGCGGGCGATGGCGAGCACGGCGCGCGCCTCCGCGTCGTCGGTCCGCTCGCGCACGAGCGCCTCGGCGATGCGCTCGGCATGCGCGACGAGATCCCCGACGGCGTCGGCGGGCTCGGGCACGAGCCGCTGCCCGATCGCGACGAGCCCGTGCACGCAGTCGAGCACGACCGGCATGCGGCGCTCGCGCTGCTCGCCCGTCGGCACGTGGAACGCCCCGCGCTCCTCGGCGAGCAGCCGCTTCGCACGGGTGAGCCGCGCCGCCGCGGCACCGCGCTCGAGCCCGAGGTGCGCGGCGATCGCATCCACGTCGACGCCGAGCACGAGCCGCATCGCGAGCACCATGCGCGAGACGGGTGGCAGCAGCTCGTCGCACGCGACGAGGAGCAGCGCGACCCGGTCGTCGATGGCCGACATCCGCGCGCCCTCCGTCGTCGCGTCGTGCAGCGCCGGCAGGTGGACGCGCTCCGTCGCCCGCCGCCTCGCCGCGTCGATCGCGGCGCGGCGGCCGACCGCGATGCACCATCCGACGAGGGATGCCGGCGGCCCGGACTGCGCCGCGGCGCGCGCGAACGCCTCCGCGGCGAGCTCCTCGCCCTCGTCGATCGACCCGGTCGCGGCCGCGAGCGCCCGCACGACCTGCGGCCACGCCTCCTGGAACGCGGCGGGTTCGATGCGGGCGTCGTCCATGGTCCGCATCGTCCCAGCCCGCGGCGATGCGGGCCGGTAGGCTGGGCCCATGCACCTCGTCGCCGAAGCATCGCATCTCGACGCCACCGTGAACCCGGCCGATCCGTTCACGGCCGTCATCCTCGTCGCGTGCGGCCTCGGCGCCGTCGCGATGGTCGCGCTCGTGGGCGTGGCGCTCGCGACGCTCTTCGGTCGCGCCGACTGATCCGGCCGCGCCGCTGCGCGCCCGATCACCCCATCGGGAAGACGCGGCGCCACTCGACGTGCCCACCGGTGGGCACATGCGCGGCGATGCGCCGCGCGACGTCCTCGTCGTCGACCTCGATGAGGTAGAAGCCCGTGACGACCTCCGTGAGCTCGGGGTTCGCGCCGTCGGTGAAGACGGCGTCCTCCTCCCGACGCCCCGGGCCGCCCGGCGTCACGCGCCCGCCGTACCGGGCGTGCTGCAGCGCCTGGCCGCCGACGACGGTGCCGCCGAGCTCGCGCACGCGCTCCTCGAAGGCGGTGAACTCGCCGAAGTCCTCGCCGAGCGCGTCGGCCGTCCCGCCGTCGGCGGGGAGGTAGGCGTCGCTGTCCCAGTCGGGCTCGTGGATGAAGTACGCGTACGTCGTCATGGCGGTTCTCCTCGTCTCTCCGGTGGCACGGTGCCACATCTCGGAGACGGATGGGGGCGGCGCGATTCGACACGCGCGGATCGTCGTGCGGATCCCGGGCGTGTCGCACTGTCAGTGCGCGGCGGTGGGATCGGTCGCCATCGGCGGGCACGTGCCGTCGGCGGCCGCCTCGGGGCGCAGCTCGAAGTGCCACGACTCGTTCGCGTACGTCTGGCACAGCCCCCACGCCCAGCCGTGGCCGCCGAGCCACGACGCCCCGTCGAGGTCGCCGACGTCGACGGCGTCGCCCGTGACGTGCGCCGACTCGTCGGGCGTCGACACCCAGCGCGCGGCCTCCTCCGCCGAGCCGTAGGTGACGATGGCCTCGTCGAGCATCGCCTGCTGCAGCGCCGCCGACCGCCAGCCGGAGTTCACGACGATCTCGAAGCCCTCCGCCGCCGCCGCGTCGGTGGCCGCGCGGAGGGCCGACAGCAGCGCGGGATCGAGCCGCGAGACGGCGGGGACGTCGGCGTGCGGCGACACGGGGCCGCCGGGCAGCAGCCCGTCGTCGACGCCGGGCACGGAGGAGTCGGATGCCGCGCCCGGCTCGGATGCGGCGGGCGGCAGCCCGCGATCGCCCGCGACCGACGACGTCGGTGCGGCGACCGCGGCGAGCATCCACTGCAGGGCGGGCGGCACGGCGCAGGTCGCGAGCGCGACGACGACGAGGCAGCCGACGACGAGGGCGAGGCGACGACGGCGACGGAGGACTGGGGCGGCGGTGCTCATGCCTCGAGCACACCGTGCGGGCCGTTGCGAGAGCGTCTCGGATTCTCGATACGCCGGCGATACCTGCCGATCCGTACGATCGGGAGCATGCGCGTCCTGGTCGTCGAGGACGAGCCCTACCTCGCGGACGCGATCCGCGACGGCCTGCGGCTCGAGGCGATCGCGGCCGACGTCGCGCTCGACGGCCACGCGGCGCTCGAGCTGCTCGCGCTCACGACCTACGACGTCGCGGTGCTCGACCGCGACGTGCCGGGCATCTCGGGCGAGGCGATCGCGCGCAGCATCGTCGAGGGCGGCTCGGGCACGCCCATCCTCATGCTCACGGCCGCGGATCGACTCGACGACAAGGCGTCGGGGTTCGAGCTCGGGGCCGACGACTACGTGACGAAGCCGTTCGCGATGCGCGAGCTCGTGCTGCGCCTGCGCGCCCTCGATCGGCGGCGTGCGCGGCGGCGACCGCCCGTGCGCGAGATCGCGGGGCTGCGGCTCGACCCGTTCCGACGCGAGGTGCATCGCGACGGCCGCTACGTGGCCCTCACGCGCAAGCAGTTCGCGGTGCTCGAGGTGCTCGTGGATGCGGCGGGCGGCGTGGTGAGCGCGGAGGAGCTGCTCGAGCGCGCGTGGGACGAGCACGCGGATCCGTTCACGAACGCCGTGCGCATCACGGTGTCGACGTTGCGGAAGCGGCTGGGCGAGCCGTGGATCGTGCGCACGGTGCCCGGCGTCGGCTACCGCATCGCCGAGGCGGACGAGGCCGAGGGGACGGATGCCGACGCGTCGGCGTGAGGGGGCGAGCGTGCGCGTGCGCCTCGCGCTCAGCTACGCCGCCGTCGTCGTCGGCACGGGCGCGCTGCTGCTGGCGGTCGTCGCCGTCTTCCTGCTGCGCTACGTGCCCGCCGGCCCCATCGACGCGGCGAGCGGATTCGTGCCGAACCGCGGCGACCTCGTGCGCGCGTTCACGCCGGCGGCGGCGCTCGCGATGGGCGTGCTGCTCGTCGTCGGCGTCGTGGGCGGCTGGCTGCTCGCGGGCCGGATGCTCGCGCCGCTCGACCGCATCGGCGAGGCGGCAAGGCTCGCGACGCAGGGATCGCTGCAGCACCGCATCCGCCTGCCTGGTCGTCGTGACGAGCTGCGCGACCTGGCCGACGCGTTCGACGGCATGCTCGATCGGCTCGAGGCGCACGTGTCCGAGCAGGAGCGCTTCGCCGCCAACGCGTCGCACGAGCTGCGCACGCCGCTCGCGACGATGCAGGCGATGCTCGACGTCGCCCGCGCGACGCCGGAGGAGGACGTGCCGGCGCTGCTCGAGCGGCTGCACGCCGTGAACGCGCGCGCGATCGACCTCACCGAGTCGCTGCTGCTGCTCGCGCGCGCCGACGGCCGCGCGTTCGCGCGCGAGCGGGTCGACCTGTCGCTCGCAGCGGAGGATGCGGTCGAGACGCTGCTGCCGCGCGCCGAGGCCCGCAGCATCGCCGTCGACGCCGCGACGGCGCCCGCGGTCGTCGTGGGATCGCCGACGCTGCTGCGCCAGCTCGCGGCGAACCTCGTCGAGAACGCCATCGTGCACAACCTCGACGCCGACGGCCGCATCCACGTGGGTACCGGGGAGCGCGACGGCGTCGCGTGGCTCGCGGTCGAGAGCACGGGCGAGCGCATCGATCCGGCCGATGCCGAGACGCTCGCGGAGCCGTTCCGGCGCGGGTCGACGCGCGTCCACGACCGCGGCGGCGTGGGGCTCGGCCTGGCGATCGTGCGCAGCATCGTCGCCGCGCACGATGGCGCGCTGGTGCTGCGCGCGCGGCCGGACGGCGGCCTGCGCGTCACGATCGAGCTGCCGAGGGTCGCGCGCTGACGCCGACGTCGACGCAGCCGGCGGCCGCGCGGTCGACGCGCTGCGGCGCCGCGCGGCATGCTGGGGGCATGCCCGATCCGTCCGTCGTCGCCGTCGCCCGCGACGACCGCCACCGCTTCTCGAAGCCGACGTGCGACGTCATCACGCTCGTCGCCGGCCACGGCGTGCTCGGCGACGCGCATGCGGGGCCGACGGTGCAGCATCGCTCGCGCGTGCGCCGCGATCCGACGCAGCCGAACCTCCGGCAGGTGCACCTCATCCACCGCGAGCTCTTCGACGAGGTCGATGCCGACGTCGCGCCCGGCGACCTCGGCGAGAACGTCACGACCACGGGGCTGGCACTGCTCGAGCTGCCGCGCGGCACGCGGCTGCACCTCGGCCCCGACGCGATCGTCGAGGTCACGGGGCTGCGGAACCCCTGCACGCAGATCGAGCGCCACGCGGCGGGTTTGCTGGCGCAGGTCGTCGGCCGCGACGACGACGGGCACGTCGTGCGCAGGACGGGCGTCATGGGCGTCGTCGTCGCAGGCGGCGACGTGCGGCCGGGCGACCCCATCGTGGTCGCGCTGCCCGACGGCGCGCATGAAGGGCTCGAGCCGGTCTGAGCCGCCCTCGAGCCGAGGTCGGCGCGGGTCAGTCGGCGACGCGGTGCATCGCGCGCGCCGCGTCGGCGATGGATCCCGTGAGCGACGGGTAGACCGGGAAGACGCGGGCGACCATGTCGACCGTGAGCCGGTGCTCGGCGGCCATCGCGATCGGGTAGATGAGCTCCGACGCCTTCGGCGCCACGACGACGCCGCCGATGACGGTGCCCGATCCCGTGCGCGCGAAGAGCTTCACGAACCCGTCGTCGATGCCCATCATCTTCGCGCGGGGGTTCGTCGACAGGTGCACGGTGTGGATCTCGCCCTGCGCGATGCCCTCCTCGATCTCCTTCGCCGTCCAGCCGACGGTCGCGATCTCGGGCTGGGTGAAGATGTTCGACGAGACCGTGCGCATCGAGATGGGATGCACGGCGTCGCCCAGCGCGTGGAACATCGCCGTGCGACCCTGCATCGAGGCGACGGAGGCGAGCGGCAACGCGTTCGAGCAGTCGCCGACGGCGTAGACGCTCGGCAGGTTCGTGCGGGCGACGCGGTTCACGAGAATGTGGCCGGAGTCGGCGAGCTGCACCCCCGCCTCCTCGAGGCCGATGCCCGACGTGTTCGGGATCGAGCCGACGGCCATGAGGCAGTGGCTGCCCTCGACCGTGCGACCGTCGGAGAGCGTGACGACGACGCCGTCGTCGCTGCGGTCGACGCTCGCGGCGCGCGACTTCGCCAGCAGGGTCATGCCCTGGCGCGTGAACACGTCCTCGATGACGGCCGCGGCGTCGGCATCCTCGCCGGGCAGCACCTGGTCGCGGCTCGACACGAGCGTGACCTTCGAGCCCATGTTCGAGTACGCGCTCGCGAACTCGGCGCCCGTGACGCCCGAGCCGACGACGATGAGGTGCTCCGGCACGTCCTCGAGGCCGTAGAGCTGGGTCCAGGTGAGGATGCGCTCGCCGTCGGGCATCGCCGTCGGCAGCATGCGTGGGCTCGCGCCGACCGACACGACGATCGTCTCCGCCTCGATCTCGTCGAAGTCCTCGCCCTTGCGTCCCGTCGAGACGGCCACGCACGTCGGCGAGACGAGGCGCCCCTCGCCCTGCACGATGTGCACGCCGGCGCGCTCGAGGTCGGCGGCCATGTCGAGCGACTGCTGCGCCGCGAGCGCCAGCAGCCTGCGGTTCACGGCGCGCAGGTTGACGGCGACCTCGGGCTTCGAGGGTCGGCCGGTCTCGCCGCGCGCGAAGAACTGCACGCCGAGGCCGGATGCGTCGCGGATGGCGGCGGCCGACTCGGCCGTGGCGATGAGGGACTTCGAGGGCACGACGTCGGTGAGGACCGCGGAGCCGCCGACGCCGACGCGCTCGACGAGCGTGACGTCGGCGCCGAGCTGCGCGCCCGTGAGCGCAGCCTCGTACCCGCCGGGTCCGCCGCCGACGATGACCACTCGCTGCTGCCGCTCGAACACGCTCACGCCTCCGATTCTCGCAGCATCCGGCTGCACACCGCGCCGCGCTCCGACGCGGCGGCCACCGGACGTCGATCGCCTATCGTGGCTGCATGACCCAGCACCCCCTCGACGTCGCGGGAGCCGACCCGATCCAGGTCGCCCGCGCAGCCGCCGACGACATCCGCCGCATCACGGGCGTCGACCGCCACGACATCGCCCTCACCCTGGGCTCGGGATGGGCGAAGGCCGCCGACCTCGTCGGCGAGACGACGCACACGATCGACGCCACCGACGTCACCGGCTTCTCGAAGCCCGCCCTCGAGGGCCACTCCGGCACGATCCGGTCGGTGCTGCTCGCCGACGGCCGCCGCGCCCTCGTCATCGGCGCGCGCACCCACTACTACGAGGGCCACGGCGTGCGCCGCGTGGTGCACTCGGTGCGCACGGCCGCCCAGACGGGTGCGGCGATCATGGTGCTGACGAACGGTGCCGGCGGGATCCGCGAGACGTGGACGCCCGGCCAGCCCGTGCTCATCTCCGACCACATCAACCTCACCGCCGACTCGCCGCTCGAGGGCGCGACGTTCGTCGACCTCACCGACCTGTACTCGCGGCGCCTGCGCGACGTGGCCCGCTCGGTGGATCCCAGCCTCGACGAGGGCGTGTACTGCCAGTTCCGCGGCCCCCACTACGAGACGCCCGCCGAGGTGCAGATGGCGAAGGCCATCGGCGGCCACATCGTGGGGATGTCGACGGCGCTCGAGGCGATCGCGGCGCGCGAGGCCGGCATGGAGGTCCTGGGCTTCTCGCTCGTGACGAACCTCGCCGCCGGCATCCAGCAGACGCCGCTCAGCCACGACGAGGTCATCGAGGCCGGCCGCGCGGCCGAGCCGGTCATCTCGCGGCTGCTCGCCGACGTCGTCGCCGCGACGGGTCGCGCATGACCCTGGACGCCGCGCGCGCGTGGCTCGCCCAGGACCCGGACCCGCTCACGCGCGACGAGCTCGCGCAGCGCATCGCCGACGCCGAGGCGGGCGACGCCGAGGCGCTCGCAGCGCTCGAGGACGCGTTCTCCGGTCGGCTGCAGTTCGGCACGGCCGGCCTGCGCGGCGAGATCGGCGCGGGCCCGAACCGCATGAACCGCGTGCTCGTGGGCCAGGCGACCGCCGGGTTCGCGCGCTTCCTCGTCGAGCGCGAGGACGCGCCGACGATCGTCGTCGGCTTCGACGGCCGCACGCGCTCCGACGTCTTCGCGCGCGACGTGGCCGAGATCATGGCGGGCGCCGGCGTGGCCGCGACGCTCCTGCCCCGTGCGCTGCCGACGCCCGTGCTCGCCTTCGCCGTGCGGCACCTCGGCGCGAGCGCCGGCGTCATGGTGACGGCGAGCCACAACCCGCCGCGCGACAACGGCTACAAGGTCTACCTCGGCGGCGCCGACGAGGGCAGCCAGATCGTGCCGCCCGTCGACGCGGCGATCGCCGACCGCATCGCGGCAGTCGCGGCGTCGACGACGTTCGACGCCCTCCCCCGCGGCGCGTACGCGACGGCGGGCGACGACGTCGAGCGCGCATACGTGCGTGCCACGGCGGCGATCGCCGGCTCCCCGGCCACCGAGCCGCCGACCGTCGTCTACTCGGCGATGCACGGCGTCGGCAGCGCGACGGTGCGCGCCGTCGTCGAGGCGGCCGGCTTCCCGCCGCTCGTCGAGGTGCCGGAGCAGGCGGAGCCCGACGGCCGCTTCCCGACCGTCGCCTTCCCGAACCCGGAGGAACCGGGCGCGATGGACCTCGCGTACGCGACGGCGGACGCCGCCGGCGCCGACCTCGTGCTCGTGAACGACCCCGACGCCGACCGGCTCTCCGTCGCCGTGCCCGATCCCGACCGCGAGGGCGGCTGGCGGCAGCTGACTGGCAACGAGGTCGGGCTGCTGCTCGGCTGGGACGCCGCGCGCGCCGCGCACGGGCAGGGCGCGCTCGCCGCATCCATCGTCTCCTCCCCCGGATTGCAGGTCATCGCCGAGGCGCACGGCCTCGACTTCTCGACGACCGCGACGGGCTTCAAGTGGATCTCGCGGGTGCCGGACCTCGTCTACGGCTACGAGGAGGCGCTCGGCTACCTCGTGAACCCGGGGACGGTGCGCGACAAGGACGGCATCTCGGCCCTCCTGCGCGTGCTGACGCTCGCGCACGAGCTGCACGCGCACGGCTCGTCGCTCGCCGACGAGCTCATCGCGCTCGCCGCCGAGTTCGGCGGCTTCGCGAGCGGCCAGGTGAGCCTGCGCGTCGCCGACCGCAGCCGCATCCCCGCCATCGTGCAGCGGCTGAAGGACGACCCGCCCGCGCAGCTCGCCGGCAGCGACGTCGTGGCGGCAGACGACCTCGCGCTGCCCGAGCACGGGGCGATCGGCGACATCCTGCGGCTCACGCTCGCCGACGGCGCGCGCATCATGGTGCGCCCGTCGGGCACGGAGCCGAAGGTGAAGGTGTACGTCGACGCGGTCTCGACGCAGGGCTCGCCGCACGAGCGCATCCATGCGGCCGAGGCGCGCGTCGAGGCGCTGAAGGAGGCGATGCGCCCGCTGCTCGACTGAGCGGCGGCGAGCGTCCCGGCGCGGCTCGCTGCGCTCGCACCTCACCGCGCGGTCCTGGGAGCATCCGATCGCAGCCGGCCCGCTCGACCGCTCCTTGAGGTGCGAGCGAAGCGAGCCTCGAAAGGAGCACCCCCAGGAGCGGCTCGCCTCGAGGCTCGCTGCGCTCGCGCCGCACCGAGCGGTGCTGGGAGCATCCCATCGCAGCCAGCCCGCTCGACCGCTCCTCGAGGTGCGAGCGGAGCGAGCCTCGAAAGGAGCACCCCCTGGCGCGGCTCGCTTCGAGGCTCGCTGCGCTCGCACCTCACCGAGCGGTCCTGGGAGCATCCCATCGCAGCCAGCCCTCTCGACCGCTCCTTGAGGTGCGAGCGGAGCGAGCCTCGAAAGGAGCACCCCTGGCGCGGCTCGCTTCGAGGCTCGCTGCGCTCGCACCTCACCGAGCGGTATCGGGGCGTCGGGCTAGAGCTCGCGCTCCAGCACGCTCGTGACGGCCTCGAGGTCCATGATGCGGTCGACGACGGCGACGTGCGCCGTGCCGGCCTCGGCGCGCACGCGAGTGAACCACTCGGGCGTCGTGAGCACGAGCTGCGCGTCGGCGGCGTCGCGTGCGACGTCGTCCGTGCTCGACGCGGCGACCTCGGCCTCGACGTCGAGCCGAGCGAGCGCACGACGCACGGTCGTGGCGAGGATGGCGCTCGTGCCGACGCCGGCGCCGCACACCGTCACGATCCTCACGAGGCGCGTCCCTCGATCGCGTCGATCGCCTCCGCCCGCGTCGTCGCGGCGGCCACGGCGTCGACGACGCCGGCGCGGTCGAGGCGCACCGCGAGGTCGGCGAGCGTGCGGATGTGGTCGGACTGCGTCATCGACGCGAGCGCGACGACGACGCGCACGGGGTCGTTGTGGGGATGTCCGAAGGCCACGGGCTCGAGCAGCGTCACGATCGCCGCGGCGGGGCGGCGCACGAGCGCGCTCGGGCGCGCATGGGGCAGCGCGACGCCGGGGGCGACGACGCACCACGGCCCGCCGTCGTCGATGAGCTGCACCATCTCGTCGACGTACGCGGGGCCGACGGCGCGCGCGTGCACGAGGTCGCGGCCGGCAGCGCGCACCGCGTCCTCCCACGACGCGGCGGCGACGCCGGGCGAGAAGGTCGCCTCGGCGATGAGAGCTGCGGTCATCGCAGCTCGTCGAAGACGTCCGTGATGTGCTCGACGAGGTCGTCGCGCTCCTCGACGGGCAGGAACGTCGAGCGTGCGGCGTTCACCTGCAGCTGCTCGAGGTCGTCGAGGTCGTAGTCGAACGTTTCGGCCAGCAGCGCGAGCTCGTTCGTGAGGGTGGTGTCCGACTGCAGGCGGTTGTCGGTGTTCACCGTGACGCGGAAGCCGAGCTGGTAGAGCATGTCGAACGGGTGGTCCTCGATGTCGTCGCCGAACGCGGCGATGGCACCCGTCTGGAGGTTCGACGAGGGGCTCAGCTCGAGCGGGATCTGCCGCGAGCGCACCCACTCGGCCGTCTCGCCGAGCTCGACGAGCAGCTCGTCGCCGCGGTCGTCGACCGTGAGGTCCTCGGCGATGCGCACGCCGTGGCCGAGGCGCAGGGTGCGACCGGCGAAGAGTGCGTCGCGGATCGACTCGATGCCGGCCGCCTCCCCCGCGTGCACCGTGACGGGCATGTGGGCGCGCGCGAGGAGGTCGAACGCCTCCGAGTGCCGCGACGGCGGGAACCCGTCCTCGGGGCCGGCGATGTCGAAGCCCACGACGCCGCGGTCGCGGTGGCGCAGCGCGAGCTCCGCGATCTCCGTCCACCGGTCGAGATGGCGCATGGCCGAGACGAGCTGCCCGACCTGGATGCGACGGCCGTGCGAGCGCACGAGGGCGACGCCCTCGTCGAGGCCCGCCTGCACCGCCTCCACGGCGGCGTCGAGCGAGAGCCCGCGCGCGAGGTGCTGCTCCGGCGCCCAGCGGATCTCGCCGTGCACGACGCCGTCGTCGGCGAGGTCGAGCACGAACTCCCGCGCGACGCGCACGAGCGCCGACTCCGTCTGCATGACGGCGGTCGTGACGTCGAAGGTCTTCAGGTACTCGACGAGCGAGCCGGAGTCGGCCGATTCGGCGAACCATTCGCCGAGCGACTCGCCGTCGCTCGCGGGGAGGTCGACGCCGATCTCGTCGGCGATCTCGACGATCGTCTGCGGTCGCAGCCCGCCGTCGAGGTGGTCGTGCAGGCTGACCTTCGGCAGGGCGCCGATGTCCACGCCGTCGAGCAGGATGCGGTCCACGTCGTCCTCCCAGATCCGTCGCCTCGATCCTACGGAATGCGTCGCGCGCGTGGCGGCCGGATGCCCGCCGCGGCGCGCCTACGCTTTAGGTCGTGCCCCGCCGCATCCTCCTCGACTGCGACCCCGGCCACGACGACGCCATCGCGATGCTGCTCGCCGCCGGGTCTGGCGAGGTCGAGCTCGTCGCGGTGACGACCGTCGCCGGCAACCAGACGCTCGAGAAGGTGACGCGCAACGCGCTCGCCGTCGGCACGATCGCGGGCCTCGCGGGCGTGCCGTTCGCAGCGGGTGCCGAGCGGCCGCTCGTGCGCGAGCAGGTCGTGGCGCCGGAGTACCACGGCGAGTCCGGGCTCGACGGCCCGGAGCTGCCCGAGCCGACGATCGCGCTCGACGCGCGACACGCGGTCGACCTCATCGTGGAGACGGTGATGGCGTCGGAGCCGGGCGAGCTCACGCTCGTCGCGACCGGCGCGCTCACGAACCTCGCCCTCGCGGTGCGCCGCGAGCCGCGCATCACGGCCCGGGTGCGCGAGGTGGCGTGGATGGGTGGCGCGGCGGCGGGCGGCAACCACTCGCCGGTCGCGGAGTACAACGCGGCGATCGACCCGGAGGCGGCGCGCATCGTGCTCGACGCCGGGTGGCCCGTCGTCATGGTCGGGCTCGACCTCACGCACCAGGCGCTCGCCGACCAGGCGGTGCTCGACGCCATCGCCGCCGTGCCGGGTCGCCCGGCCTCCTTCACGCTCGAGCTGCTCGACTTCTTCCGCGGCACCTACCGCGAGCAGGGCTTCGCCTGGCCGCCCGTGCACGACGCGTGCGCCGTCGCCTACGTCGTCGACCCGGGATGCATGACGGTGCGCCCCGCGCCGATCGACGTCGAGCTGCACGGCGAGCTCACGACGGGGCAGACGGTCGTCGACCTGCGGCATCCCGCGCCCGCAGGCTGCACGACGTCGGTCGCGCTCGCGCTCGACGCCCCGCGCATGTGGGCGCACGTGGTCGACGCCCTCGCGCGCCTGGCGTGAGGTCGGCGGCGCGGCGTCAGCTCGAGGCGACCCCGAGGCCGATGGCGGCGAGGATGAAGCCGCCCACCGCGATCCACAGGATGACCCCGAGCACGAGCATCGCGACGTTGAGGCCGATGCCCCAGTTCGCGATCGTCCGCGCGTGCGGCTCGCGCCGCTTGGCCATGATGCCGACGATGAGCCCGGCGATGGGTGCGAGGAACGTCCAGTTCGCGAAGATCGAGACGATGCCGATGACGAGGCTCGTGATGCTCCACGCGCTCGACGTGCCCTGGACCTGCTGCTGAGTCATGGCACCATCCTGCACTCCGGATGCTGGACATCGCGTCCGACCGCGGGAGGAAGCGGTGGTGGACCTCAGGACGAGGCGACGATGCGGTCGCGCACGATCGGCAGCGCCTCGACGGGCGTGCCGACGGGCGCGACCTCCCACGCCCCCTCGAGCGCGTCGAGCGCCCGGTCGAAGCGGGAGGCGTCGTCGGCCGAGAGCGTCCAGAGCGGCTGACCGGCGCGCACGGCGTCGCCGGGCTTCACGTGCAGGTCGATGCCGGCCGCGTGCACGACCTCGTCGGTCGCGCGGGCTCGGCCCGCGCCGAGGCGCCAGGCCGCGACGCCGAACGGCAGCGCGTCCTGCCGTGCCAGCACGCCGTCCGCCTCGGCGACCACCGTGTGCGTCTCGTTCGCGACCGGCAGGTCCGCGTCGGGATCGCCGCCCTGCGCGACGACGAAGCGCCGCCAGCGGTCCATCGCCCGACCGTCGGCGAGCGCGGCCTCGACGTCGGCGTCGGGCTGCCCGACGGCGGCGAGCATCTCGCGCGCGAGCGCGACCGTGAGCTCGACGACGTCGGCGGGGCCGCCGCCCGCGAGCACCTCGACCGACTCGCGCACCTCGTTGGCGTTGCCGATCGCGAGGCCCAGCGGCACGTCCATGCTCGTGAGCAGCGCGCGCGTGTCGACGCCGGCGTCGGTGCCGAGCGCCACCATCGTCTCGGCGAGCTCGCGCGCCCGCGGCTCCTCGCGCATGAAGGCGCCCGAGCCGAACTTCACGTCGAGCACGAGCGCGCCCGTGCCCTCCGCGATCTTCTTCGACATGATCGACGACGCGATGAGCGGGATCGCCTCGACGGTGCCGGTCGTGTCGCGCAGGGCGTAGAGGCGCTTGTCGGCGGGCGCGAGGCCGGAGCCGGCCGCGCAGATGACGCCGCCGACGTCGGCGAGCTGCGCGAGCATCTCGTCGTTCGTCAGCGCCGCGCGCCAGCCGGGGATCGACTCGAGCTTGTCGAGCGTGCCGCCCGTGTGCCCGAGCCCGCGGCCGGAGAGCTGCGGCACGGCCACGCCGAACGCCGCGACGAGCGGCATGAGCGGCAGCGTGATCTTGTCCCCGACGCCGCCCGTCGAGTGCTTGTCGACCGTGGGCATCGGCAGCGAGGAGAAGTCCATGCGCTCGCCCGAGGCGATCATCGCCTGCGTGAGGTCGTGGATCTCGCGCCGCTCCATGCCGTTCAGCAGGATCGCCATCGCGAGGGCCGCCATCTGCGCGTCCTCGACGTAGCCGCGCGTGTAGGCGTCGACGAGCCAGTCGATCTCGGCCGTCGTGAGCACCCCGCGATCGCGCTTGGTGCGGATGAGGTCGACGACGTCGTGCGCCTCTGCCATGGGTTCCCTCTCGTGGTGGTGGAGGGCGTCGTGCGCCCTCGTCAGTCGGCTGCGCGGTACGCGTCGAGCGTCGTGGGCCCGAAGGCGTCCGGCAGCACCTCGTCGATCGTACGGATGCCCGACAGCGTCTGCAGCAGCATGCCGGGCGCGGCGTGCTCGAACAGCAGCTGCCTGCACCGGCCGCACGGCATGAGCGTGGCACCGTGGCCATCCACGCACGTGAACGCGACGAGGCGGCCGCCGCCGCCCATCACGAGCGCGGAGACCATCGAGCACTCGGCGCACAGCGTGACGCCGTACGCGGCGTTCTCGACGTTCGCGCCGGTCACGACGCGGCCGTCGTCCGCGAGCGCCGCGCATCCGACGGCGAAGCCCGAGTACGGCGCGTAGGCCTTGGCGTTCGCCTCGACGGCGGCCGCGTGCAGTGCGTCCCAGTCGATCGCGGTCGTCATGACTTCAGGTACGGCTTGCCGCTCGCCGCCGGCGCCCTCGACTGCCCGATGAAGCCGGCGACCGCGAGGATCGTGATGACGTACGGGAGCATGAGCATGAACTCGTTCGGCACGCCCGAGCCGATCGACTGCAGCACGTTCTGCAGCGCCTGCGCGAAGCCGAACAGGAGCGCCGCGAGCGTCGCCTTCACCGGGTGCCACTGGCCGAAGATCACGGCGGCGAGGGCGATGAAGCCGAGGCCGCTCGTCATGTCGCGCTGGAACGAGCCGTTCGAGTCGAGCGTGAAGTACGCGCCGCCGATGCCGACGATCGCGCCGGCGAGCGTGACGTTCCAGAAGCGCCAGCGGTTCACGCGGATGCCCACGGTGTCGGCCGCGAGCGGGTGCTCGCCGAGGGCGCGCAGCCGCAGGCCCCACGTCGTGCGGAACAGCGCGAACGTCACGACGACGACCGCGACGTACATCGCGTACACGATGACGGTCTGGTTGAAGAGGGCGGGCCCGACGATCGGGATGTCCGCGAGCAGCGGGATGCGGATGCGCGAGAACCGATCCGGGTTGTTGAGCTCCGGGTTGTCGGTCAGCACCGACGAGTACAGGAAGTTCGTCAGGCCCAGCACGAGCACGTTGAGCACGACGCCGACGATGACCTGGTCGACGTAGTACTTGATCGAGAAGGCCGCGAGCACCATCGAGACGAGCACGGCGGCGAGCATCGCGGCGAGGATGCCGCCCGCGCCGGCGACGAGCACGCCCACGGCGCCCATCTGGCCGACGGGACCCGCCGCGATGGCCGACGAGGTCACCGCCGCCGCGAACGCACCCGAGAGCAGCTGGCCCTCGATCGCGATGTTCACGACGCCGACGCGCTCGGAGATGACGCCGCCGAGGGCGCCGAAGATCAGCGGTGCTGCGAGGCCGACCGTGAGCACGAGGAGGCCGGGCAGCGGGATCGACTTCGTCGCGCCCGCCCACACGAGGAAGGCCACGACGGCGACGACGCCGAAGACGACGGGCAGCCAGAGTCCGACGCGGCGGCGCGTGGCGTGCGCTGCGATCGCGACGCCCGTCATCGCGGCGAGCAGCAGCGTCGCGACGATGCCGGTGATCCGTGCGGGCAGCACGGCGTCGGGCAGCTGCAGCAGGTCGGCGTTCGTCGACAGGCGCAGCGTCGTCTCGCCGTCGCGGCCGAAGCCGACGAGCACGATCGCGACGACGACGGTCAGCACGACGTAGGTGATGGGCACGCGTCGGCTGCGCGGTCGCACGACCTCGGGGGCGTCGTCGGCTGCGAGGCCAGCGGTCTGGACGGCGGTCATCGCGCGCCTCCCCTCGGCTTGGGCAGGCGGAAGATCGTGCGCACGAGCGGCGGGGCCGCGATGCACAGCACGATGACCGACTGCACGACGAGCACGATGTCGATCGGCACGCCCTCGGCGGCCTGCATGCGGAAGCCGCCGGCCTTGAACGCGCCGAACAGCAGGCCGGCGGCGAGCACGCCCCACGGGTTCGACCGGCCGAGCAGCGCGACGGTGATGGCGTCGAAGCCGATGCCGGCGTCGATGCCCGAGGTGAAGCCCGTCGTGACGGTCGCCTGGACCTGCTGCGCGCCGGCGAGGCCCATGAACGCGCCGGCGACGAGCATCGCCTGCACGTAGACCGTCTTCACCGACATGCCGGCGTTGAGGGCCGCCTGCGGGTTGAGGCCCACGGCCCGGAAGCGGAAGCCGAGGCTCGAGCGCTCGATGAGCCACCACGCGACGACGACGGCCGCGACCGACAGCACGATGCCCCACGTGAGGTTGAACTGCGAGCCGAGCAGCGGCGGCAGCACCGCCGACTCGAGCATGCGCGGCGTGATCGGGTTGTTGCTGCCCGGAGCCTGCAGGAGGCCGGGCGTGCGGATGAGGTACGAGAGCAGCCACAGCGCGACGAAGTTCAGCATGATCGTCGTGATGACCTCGTGGGCGCCGGTGCGCGCCTTGAGGATGCCTGCGATGCCGGCCCACAGCGCGCCGGCGATCATGCCGGCGACGAGGGCGACCGTGATGTGCAGGATCGGCGGCATCGGGAACGAGAACCCGACCCATCCCGCGGCGGCCGCGGCGGCGAGCATCTGCCCGCGACCACCGATGTTGAACATGCCCACGCGGAACGCGACGGCGACGCCGAGGCCAGCGGCGATGAGCGGCGCGGCGAAGTGCAACGTCTCGGTGAGCGGGCGGATGAGCGCGACGAAGCCGCCCTCAGGCCGCGAGAAGTTGAGGATCGAGCCCTGGAAGAGCGCCCAGTAGGCACCGCCCACCGCGGAGCCGATCGCGGCGATCGTGTCGCCGGGCCGCGCGAAGAAGTACGCGCTCGCCGCCTGGACGCCCTCGTCGGTGACGGCGATGAGGATGCCGCCGACGACGAACGCGATGAGCACGGCGAGCAGCGACACCATGGGCGTGCCGCCGAGGATCTGCCGGGCGACGCTGCCCCACCGGTCCTCGTCCTGGTTCTGCTCGTGCGACTCGGTCGTCGGGGCCGCCACGACGGGCACCTCGACGACGGTCGGCGCGTGCACGACGTCGCGGTCGCCCTCGGCCTCCACGGATGGCGCACCGCCCGAGCGCTGCTGCGCGGGCGCGATCGGCGCGTCGCGGTCGTCGGCGTCGGGCGCGCGGCCGGACGTGTCCTGCTCGTCGGTCATGCTGCGAGTCCCTCCGGCAGCTCTCCGGCCATCATGATGCCGAGATCGTCGCGCGACGTGTCCGCGGGCACGACGCCCACGATGCCGCCGCCGTACATGACCGCGATGCGGTCGGCGAGCCCGACGACCTCGTCGAGCTCGGTCGAGACGACGATGACGGGGATGCCCGCGTCGCGCGTCGCGATGACCTGCGCGTGGACGAACTCGATCGAGCCGACGTCGAGGCCGCGCGTCGGCTGCGAGGCGACGAACAGCTGCAGCGGACGCGACAGCTCGCGCGCGAGCACGACCTTCTGCTGGTTGCCTCCCGAGAGCGTGCCCACGGGCGTCTCGATCGACTGCGCGCGGATGTCGAAGGCGCCGAGGCGCTCCTGCGCGAACTCGTCGCGCGCCGCGCGCACGATCGTGCCGCGGCGCACGAACGGCTCGCCCTGGTAGCGATCGAGCATGAGGTTCTCGGCGATCGAGTACTCGCCGACGAGCCCGTCGACCTTGCGGTCCTCTGGCACGAAGCCCACGCCCGCGTCGAGCACGTCGCGCACGCTGCGGCCGAGCAGCTCGACGCCGTTGAGGCGGATGCTGCCCGTCGCGCGCCGCTGCAGCCCGAGGATCGCCTCGGTGAGCTCCGTCTGGCCGTTGCCCTGGACGCCGGCGATGCACACGACCTCGCCGCCGTGCACGGTGAGCGAGAGGTCGTCGACGACGGCGATGCCCTGCTCGTCGACGACGGTGAGGTGCTCGATGACGAGCTCGTTGTCGGTGCGCACCGACGGCTGCTTGGTCACGGTGAGCTCGACGGGCCGGCCGACCATGAGCGAGGCGAGCTCGGTGCTCGTCGCCGTCGGCTCGGCGGTCCCGACGACCTGGCCGAGGCGGATGACCGTGATGCGGTCGGCGATGGCGCGCACCTCGCGCAGCTTGTGCGTGATGAAGACGATCGCGGTGCCCTCGTCGCGCAGCTGCTGCATGATCGTCATGAGCTCGTCGGTCTCCTGCGGCGTCAGCACCGCGGTGGGCTCGTCGAAGACGAGCACCTTCGCGTCGAGCGAGAGCGCCTTGATGATCTCGACCCGCTGCTGCACGCCGACGGGGAGGTCCTCGATCCGCGCATCCGGGTCGATCTGGAAGCCGAAGCGCTCGGAGATCTCGACGACGCGGCGCTTGGCGCCCGCGAGCCCGCCGAGCTCCTTCTCGTGACCGAGCAGCACGTTCTCGGCGACGGTGAAGACGGGGATGAGCATGAAGTGCTGGTGCACCATGCCGATGCCTGCGCGCATCGCGTCGCCGGGCCCTGCGAACCGCTGCACCTCGCCCTCGAGCAGG
Organism: Agrococcus sp. SGAir0287; assembly: GCF_005484985.1. NCBI lineage: Bacteria > Bacillati > Actinomycetota > Actinomycetes > Micrococcales > Microbacteriaceae > Agrococcus > Agrococcus sp. SGAir0287. Next base: position 747,759 of record NZ_CP027942.1, on the reverse strand, counting down.
ATCTCGCCCTCGTCGGCCTGGTACAGGCCGTAGAGCACGTTCATCAGCGTGGACTTGCCCGCGCCGTTCTCGCCCAGCAGGCAGTGGATCTCGCCCGCCTCGACCGTGAGGTCGATGTGGTCGTTGGCCGTGAGCGAGCCGAAGCGCTTGGTGATGCCGCGCAGCTCGAGGGTCATCGCCGCTCCTCGAATGGATGGTGCCGTGGATGGTGGGGATGGTGCGCCGGCGGCCTGGGTGCGGGTGCCGGTGCCATGACTGTAGTCGCACGGGTGGGGGCCGGCGCGACGCCGGCCCCCACGCGTCAGCGATGCCTTACGGCGACGAGGGCGAGTCGACGACGATGTCGCCGGCGATGATCGCCGTGCGGATCGTCTCGAGCTCGTCGGCCAGGCCCTCGGGGACCTGGTCCTCCCACTCGTTGAACGGGGCGATGCCCACGCCGTCGTTCTCGAGCGTGCCGACGTAGGGCTCGCTCGTGAAGTCGCCGGCCGCGTCCTCGAGCACGACGGCCTCGACGCCCGCGTCCATGCCCTTGAGCACGGAGGTGACGAACAGGTCGGCGTAGTCGGGCGCCGTGAGCGACAGGTCGGCGTCGACGCCGATCATGCCGTAGCGCACGTCGGGGTTCTCGGCCTGCGCCGTGCGGATCGCCTCGCCGGCGGAGAGGAAGATCGGGCCGCCGACGGGCATGACGATGTCGGCGCCCTGCTGGAGGAACGTCGTCGCCGTGGCGTTGGCTGCGGGGCCGGCCTCGAAGGCGCCGACGAACGTGCCGTCCTGCGCGTCGACGTCCCAGCCGAGCACCTGCACGTCGGCGCCGTTCTGCTCGTTGTAGTACTGCGCGCCGAGCACGAAGCCGTCCATGAAGATCGTCACGGGCGGGATGTTGATGCCGCCCCACGTCGCGATGGTGCCGGTCTGCGTGCTCGCCGCCGCGGCGTAGCCGGCGAGGAACGCGGCCTGCGCCGTGTCGAACGTGATGGGCTGGACGTTGTCGGCGGTGATCGACGAGTCGTCGATGATCGCGAAGTTCACGTCGGGGTTCGCGTCGGCCGCGGCCGACGTGGCCTCGGCGAGCAGGAAGCCGACCGTGACCATCATGTCGCAGCCGCCGTCGAGCAGGTTCTGGATGTTCGACTGGTAGTCGGTCTCCGACTGCGACTCCGCCTGCGTGTACTCCACGCCGAGCTCCTCGGACGCGGCCTGCAGGCCCTCGAGGCCGAGCTGGTTGAACGACTGGTCGTTGAAGCCGCCGGCGTCCGAGACGATGCAGGGCGAGATGTCGGCCGTCGCCTCGCCCGACTCCGCGGGGCCCTCCTCAGGGGCCGACGCGCAACCTGCGAGCAGAGCCGCGACGCCCAGCGTCGCGAGACCGCCGAGGGCGGTCTTCCGAATGTTCCTCAAGGGGGTCCTCCAGTGCATGGGGTGGCCGCACGGGACGGCCGGGGGTATCGGGCAGCCTAGCCACGGCTCGCGGCCGCGGACGCCGTTCGCGCGAAGTCGAAACGCGATCGTTGCATTGCCGTCCGACGACGTGCGCGATCGGCGCCGCGGGCGCCGCGTCGGGCCCCGCGCGGCGCGGGGCTACGGGGCGCTGGGGCTCTCGACGACGAGCTCGCCGGAGACGATCTGCTCGCGCAGCGCGTCGATCTCGCCCTGCAGCTCGTCGCTCACGCGGGGGCTGAGGTCGTGGTACTCGGCGAGTCCCACGCCCTCGTTCTCGAGCGTGCCGACGAGCGGCTCGTCCGTGACGGCCTGCTCGTCGACGAGGTCGCCGATCGCCTGCACCACGAAGTCCTGCGTGTTCTTCTCGACCGTCGTGAGCAGCAGCGGGTGGTACTCGTCGGGCAGGGTCTCGTAGCCGTCGGAGTCGACCCAGATGACGAGCGCCTCGGAGCCCGCGTCGAGCGAGGCGAGGAACGCGCCCTCGCCGACCTGGCCCGCGACGGGGAGGATGACGTCGGCGCCCTGGGCGATGAGCGACTGCGCTGTCGCCTGACCGAGCTGCACGTTCTCGAAGTCGCCCGTGAAGATGCCGTCCTGCGTCTCCACGTCCCAGCCGAGCACCTGCACGCTCGTGCCGTGGGCGGCGTTGTAGGCGTCGACGCCCTGCACGTAGCCGTCCATGAACAGCGTCACGGGCGGCTGGTTGCCGCCGCCGAACGTGGCGACGACGCCCGTCTGGCTCACGCCGGCCGCGAGGTAGCCGGCGAGGAACGACGCCTGCGCGGTGTCGAAGACGATGGGGCGCACGTTCGGCGCCTCGACGACCTCGTCGACGATCGCGAACTGCACGTCGGGGTTCGCCTCGGCCTGGTCGGCGGTCGCGGCGGCGAGCTCGTAGCCGACGGTGAGGACGAAGTCGCAGCCGGTGCCGACCGCCGCCTCGACGTTCGGCGCGAGATCCGACTCGCTCGTGGAGACGAGCACGTTGACCTCGACGCCGTAGTCCTCCTCCGCCTGCTCCATGCCGGCCCAGGACGCCTGGTTGAACGAGCGGTCCTCGAGCCCGCCGGAGTTCGTGACCATCTGCGCGCAGAGGTCGGATGCCGCGGCGCCAGCCCCGTCGCCATCGCCCTCGGGCGCGGCCTGGCAGGCGGTGAGCGCGAGCGCGACGAGCGCGACGGGCGCGGCGAGACGGAGGGCGGTGCGGGACATCGGTGCTCCAGGGTGCGGCGGTGCGGGTGCTGTCACCCTAGCCCGCGCACACCGCGCATCGGCCGCATGCGCGTCGCCCCGTGCGGCACCCCGGGGGACGCGTCCGCGACCGACCCCCGTCGATCGGCGACGTCGCGCGTCGATTGGCGACTTCGCGCTCGGTGATTGGCGACGTCGGCACTGCAGAAGTCGCCGATCGGTGGCGGAGGTCGCCCAGCAGTGCCGGCCGGCGACGGGTGCGGCAGGTCGCGTGCGCAGACGCCGGCTAGAGCACCGTCGCGTTGCCCGAGCGTCGGATGGCGTCGACCACCTGCTTCACCCGCTGCGCATGCTCGGTCGTCGTCACGAGCAGCGCATCCCCCGTGTCGACCACGACGATGTCGCGGACCCCGACGAGCGAGATGACGCGATCCGTGGTCGACACGACGATGCCGGAGGCGCCGTCGGCGAGGACGGTCGCCTGCCCCGACAGGATCGCGAGCCGATCGCCGCCCGACGAGCCGTTGTGGAGCTTCGCGATCGCGGAGAAGTCGCCCACGTCGTCCCAGTCGAAGTCGCCGGGGACGACGACCATGCGACCGCGCTCGGCCGCGGGCTCGGCGATCGCGTAGTCGATCGCGATCTTCTTCAGCTGCGGCCAGATGCGGTCGACGGCCGGCCCGCGGGTGGCCTGGTCGTCCCATGCCGCGGCGAGCTCGTCGATCTGCGCCCGCAGCTCGGGCTCCGTCTCGGCGAGCTCGGCGAGCAGCACGTCGGCGCGGGCGATGAACATCGCCGCGTTCCAGAGGAAGTCGCCCGAGGCGACGTAGTCGCGGGCGGCCTCGGCGCCCGGCTTCTCGACGAAGCGCACGACCTCCGCGACGCGCGGCGCGTCCGGGATGCCCGCGGGCTCGCCCGCCTGGATGTAGCCGAACCCGATGGCCGGCTCCGTCGGCGTGATGCCGATCGTCGCGATCTTGCCCGTGCGCGCCGCCGCGACGGCATCGGTCACCGCCCGTCGGAAGCCGCGCTCGTCCTCGATGACGTGGTCGGCCGCGAAGGAGCCCACGACGACGCCGGGTTCGCGGCGCTCGAGGATCGCCGCGGCGAGCAGCACGGCGACGGTCGATTCGCGCGGATCCGCCTCGAGCACGATGTTCGCGTCGGTGAGCGCGGGCAGCTGCGCCTCGACGGCCGATCGGTGGGCGCGACCGGTGACGACCATGATGCGGTCCTCGCCCGCGAGGGGCGCGAGCCGCGAGAACGTCGACTGCAGCAGCGTGCGTCCCGAGCCCGTGAGGTCGTGGAGGAACTTCGGCGCGTCCGCCCGGGACAGCGGCCAGAGCCTCGAGCCGACCCCGCCGGCGGGGATGATGCCGTAGAACCCGTCGATCGTCATGGGGCCACACGCTATCCGCCCGTCCCGGACCGACCCGGATCGACGCGGAGCGTTCACACGCCATTCACATGCATCGGTCCCCGGTCGCCATCCGCGCTGCCTACCGTCGGCGACGTGGAGATCGAACGCGTCGCCATCGTCACCGAGAGCTTCCTGCCCACGGTCAACGGCGTGACGTCGTCGGTGATCCGGGTGCTCGAGCACCTGCGGGCCACCGGGCGCCAGGCCATGGTCGTCGCCCCGCGTTGCGGCGCCCCCACCCAGGTGCACGGCGCACCCGTGTTCGAGGTGCCGTCGTTCGCGTATCGCGAGTTCCCCGTCGGGATGCCGAGCCCCCAGCTGCACGGGCTGCTGCAGCGGTTCCAGCCGGACGTCGTGCACGCCGCATCCCCGTTCCTCCTCGGCGGCCAGGCGATCGCGGAGGCGCGGCGCATGGGCGTGCCCTCCGTCGCCGTCTACCAGACCGACATCGCCGGCTTCGCGCGCCGCAACCGGCTCTCGGCCGGAGCGCCCGTGGCGTGGAAGGTGCTGCGCCGCATCCACAACCAAGCCGACCTCACGCTCGCGCCATCGTCGTCGGCGATCGCCGACCTCGACGCCGCGGGCATCGATCGTGTCGCGCACTGGGCGCGCGGCGTCGACCTCGACGCGTTCCATCCCGACCACCGTCAGGGGCCGGCGGCGCTCGCGCTGCGCGAGCGGCTCGCGCCGCGCGGCGAGACGATCGTGGGCTACGTCGGTCGCGTCGCTCCCGAGAAGGGGCTCGAGCGACTGCGCGCGCTGCAGGGCACGCGAGGGATCCGCGTCGTCGTGGTCGGCGACGGACCCGGCATGGCGGCGGCGCGCCGCGCGCTCGCGCCGCTCGGCGCCGTCTTCCTCGGCCAGCGCACGGGGGCCGCCCTCGCGGCGGCGTACGCGGCGCTCGACGTCTTCGTGCACACCGGCGCCGAGGAGACCTTCGGGCAGACGCTGCAGGAGGCGGCCGCGGCCGGACTGCCGGTCGTCGCGCCGCGCGCCGGCGGACCGATCGACCTCGTCGACCACGGCATCACGGGCTTCCTGTACGAGCCGGACTCGCAGCGGGCGCTGCGGGATGCGGTGCGCACGCTCGTGGACTCCCCCGCGATGCGGGCGCGGATGGGCGAGGCCGGCCGTCGCCGCGTGCTGCAGCGCACCTGGCCGCGCGTGTGCGACGAGCTCGTCTGCCACTACGAGGCGGCGCAGCGCCACGCGCTGACGGGCGTCGAGCCCGTGCGGGCGGCCGCGGTCGTCTGACGCTTGCTCGCCGCGGCGGGCAGCGCGGCGGCCGGGCATCGATCGGCGCCGATGTGCGCCGATCGACGGGGTTCGGTCGCGGAACGTGGCCACTCGATGGGGATTGGCGACTTCCACCACTGATTGGCGACTTCCACACGGTCGAAGTCGCCGATCACCTCGGCGGAGGTCGCCAATCAGCGGCCGAAGTCGCCAATCGCCGATGCCCTACGCCGCGCGGCCGCCGTTCGTGATGCCCGGCGCCGAGACGGGAGCCGCAGCACCCGCTCCGAGCCCCGCGACGATCGACGCCGCCTGCCCGGTGCCGCGCGCCGCGAGCGCCTGCCGGTAGAGCGTGCCCGCACGGTAGGACGAGCGCACGAGCGGTCCCGACATGACGCCGGCGAAGCCGATCTCGGTCGCCGCCTCGGCGAGGTCGGCGAACGCCTCCGGCTCGACCCAGCGGTCGACGGGGTGGTGCCGCGGCGAGGGGCGCAGGTACTGCGTGATCGTGATGAGGTCGCAGCCCGCATCGTGCAGCACCTCGAGCGTGTCGAGCACCTCGGCGTCCGTCTCCCCCATCCCGAGGATGAGGTTCGACTTCGTCACGAGTCCCGCCTCGCGGCTCCATCGGAGCACGTCGAGCGAGCGCTCGAAGCGGAATCCGGGCCGGATGCGACGGAAGATCCTCGGCACGGTCTCGACGTTGTGCGCGAAGACCTCGGGCCGCGTGGCGAAGAGCTCGTCGAGCAGGTGGCGGTGCCCCGTGAAGTCGGGCGCGAGCATCTCGACGCCGACGCCGGGGTTCACCTCGTGGATGCGGCGCACGGTCTCGGCGTACAGCCAGATCCCCTCATCCTCGAGGTCGTCGCGGCACACGCCCGTCACCGTCGCGTAGCGCAGCCCCATGCGGCGCACCGACTCCGCGACCCGCCCGGGCTCGAGGCGGTCGAGCAGCGCGGGCCTGCCCGTGTCGATCTGGCAGAAGTCGCAGCGTCGCGTGCACTGGTCGCCGCCGATGAGGAAGGTGGCCTCGCGGTCCTCCCAGCACTCGTAGATGTTGGGGCAGCCCGCCGACTGGCACACGGTATGCAGGTCCTGCTGCTCGACGAGCTCGGTGAGCGCGGTGTACTCGGGCCCCATGCGCGCGCGGGTGCGGATCCACGGCGGCTTGCGCTCGATGGGCGTCTGCGCGTTGCGCACCTCGAGCCGCAGCAGTCGGCGCCCCTCCGGAGCGCCCGCGGGCGAGGCCTGCTGCACCTCGCCGACCGGCCCTGCGCAGTTCATGCGGCGACGACCGGACGGGCGGATGCGGCGGGGATCGCGGCGACGCCGAGCGCGATCAGCGCGTCGGCGAACGCGTCGCCCACCTCCTCGACGCTCGGCGCGGAGCCGAGCCGCGCGGCGATGGAGGTGACGTCGGCGTCCGTGATGCCGCACGGCACGATGCGCGCGAACTCGGACAGGTCGGGGTCGACGTTCACGGCGACGCCGTGCATCGACACGCCGGCGGCGACGCGCACGCCGACCTGCGCGAGCTTCGCGTCGCGGGCGAGGGGCGAGCCGTCGCCGCGCAGCCACACGCCGGCGCGACCCGGCACGCGCTCGGCGTCGAGCCCGAGGGGCCGGAGCACGTCGATGACCGCCTGCTCGAGCCTGCGGACCCAGTCGACGACGCCCAGCTCGCCGATGCGCACGATGGGGTACGCCACGAGCTGACCCGGACCGTGCCACGTGATGCGCCCACCACGGTCGACGCGCACGACGGGCGAGCCGTCGAGCGGCAGGTCGCTCTCGCGCGTGCTCGTGCCCGCCGTGAGCACCGACGCGTGCTCGAGCAGCAGCAGCGCATCCTCGCCGCCCTCCACGACCTCGTCGTGCAAGCGTCGTTGCAGCGCCCACGCCTGCTGGTAGTCGACCTCGCGGCCGAGCCTCATGACTCGCATGGCCCGACCCTACTGTTTCTGCACCGAGTCTGGAAATGCCCCGTGCTCGCACGGCGCGTCGGGTCCGCGAGCGGAAGATACGAGGTTCTTGCGCCGCACGTGGTTCGGTGCACGCCATCGGCGGGCCTAGGATCGACAGTGGCATCCGCTCGTACGAGTCTCGTGAGGAGGGCACGCGTGGCAAGCTCCCGCACCCCGACCCTCGCCGATCCCAAGCCGTCGCGTCTCCGCATCGCGGGCACGCTCTACCGCGGCAACGAAGGCATGTGGTCGTGGGTCCTGCACCGCATCTCGGGCATCGGCATCTACTTCTTCCTCCTGGTGCACGTGCTCGACACGTCGCTCATCCGCGTGAGCCCGGAGGCCTACAACGCCGTCATCGCGACGTACAAGAACCCGATCATGGGGCTCGGCGAGGTCGTCCTCGTCGGCGCCGTCGTGTTCCATGCGATGAACGGCCTGCGCATCATCGCCGTCGACGCCTTCCCGGCTGCGACGCGCATCCAGCGCATCCTGTTCTGGGTCGTCATCGCGCTCGTGATCGTGCTCATGGCCGGCTTCACGCCGACGCACCTCGCGAACGTCTTCGGGGAGCACTGATGTCCGCGACCATCGAGAGCCCTCGCACGCCGTACGCGTACCCCGCGCGCTCGACGGGCCGCCGCGGCCCGAACCTCGAGAAGGCCGGCTGGATCTTCATGCGCGTCTCGGGCGTCGTGCTCGTCGTGCTGATCTTCGGCCACCTCTTCTACAACCTGCTCTTCACGCCCGGCGGCATCCAGGCGATCGACTTCGGGTTCATCGGCGGCAAGTTCGCCAACCCGCTGTGGCAGTGGTGGGACGTCGTGATGCTGTGGCTCGCGGTCCTCCACGGGTCGAACGGCATGCGCACGATCGTCAACGACTACGTGCACCGCGAGCCGCTGCGCCGCGTCGCCCTCGGCGCGATCGCCGGCGCCGCCATCATCCTCATCGTGCTCGGGACGCTCATCACGTTCACGTTCGACCCCTGCCCCGCAGGCGCCGACCCCGAGCTGCTGGCGTCCTTCTGCGCCGACCGCTGATCCAGGAGTCCCTGCACCACATGACCGAGTCGACCGTGTCCGCCGACGGCATCCACTACCACCAGTACGACGTCGTCATCGTCGGAGCCGGTGGCGCAGGCATGCGCGCAGCCATCGAGGCCGCGCCCAACGCCTCCACCGCCGTCATCACGAAGCTGTACCCGACGCGCTCCCACACGGGCGCCGCGCAGGGCGGCATGGCAGCCGCCCTCGCCAACGTCGAGGACGACAACGCCGAGTGGCACACCTACGACACCGTCAAGGGCGGCGACTACCTCGTCGACCAGGACGCCGCCGAGATCCTCACGCGCGAGGCGATCGACGCCGTGCTCGACCTCGAGAACATGGGTCTGCCGTTCAACCGCACGGAGGACGGCAAGATCGACCAGCGCCGCTTCGGCGGCCACACGCGCGACCACGGCAAGGCGCCCGTGCGCCGCGCCTGCTACGCCGCCGACCGCACCGGCCACATGATCCTGCAGACGCTGTACCAGAACTGCGTCAAGCACGGCGTGCACTTCTTCAACGAGTACTACGCGCTCGACCTCGTGATGGCGGAGGTCGACGGCGTGCAGCGCGTCGCGGGCGTCGTCTCGTACGAGCTCGCGACCGGCGAGATCCACGTCTTCCAGGCGAAGTCGGTCGTCTTCGCCACCGGCGGCTTCGGCAAGATCTTCAAGACGACGTCGAACGCGCACACCCTCACAGGCGACGGCGTCGGCATCATCTGGCGCAAGGGCCTGCCGCTGGAGGACATGGAGTTCTACCAGTTCCACCCCACCGGGCTCGCCGGCCTCGGCATCCTCCTCACCGAGGGCGCGCGCGGCGAGGGCGCCATCCTGCGCAACGCCTCGGGCGAGCGCTTCATGGAACGCTACGCCCCCACCATCAAGGACCTCGCGCCGCGCGACATCGTCGCGCGCTCGATGGTGCAGGAGGTGCTGGAGGGTCGCGGCGCCGGGCCGCACAAGGACTACGTCTACCTCGACTGCACCCACCTGGGTGCCGAGGTGCTCGAGACCAAGCTGCCCGACATCACCGAGTTCGCGCGCACGTACCTCGGCGTCGACCCTGTCGTCGAGCGCGTGCCGGTGTACCCGACCGCGCACTACGCGATGGGCGGCATCCCGACGAACAACGACGCCGAGGTGCTCAGCGACAACGACACCGTCGTGCCGGGCCTCTACGCGGCCGGCGAGTGCGCCTGCGTGTCCGTGCACGGCTCCAACCGCCTCGGCACGAACTCGCTGCTCGACATCAACGTCTTCGGCAAGCGCGCCGGCAACAACGCCGTGACGTACGCGAAGTCCGCCGACTTCGTGCCGCTGCCCGACGACGCCGCGGACAACGTCGTGGGATGGCTGCAGCAGCTGCGCGCGGCGACCGGCACGGAGTCCGTCGCGCAGATCCGCAAGGAGCTGCAGGAGACGATGGACCGCAACGCCCAGGTGTTCCGCACCGAGGAGACGCTGCAGGCGGCCGCGGCCGACGTGCGCGCGCTCCGCGAGCGGTACCTCGGCGTCTCGGTGCGCGACAAGGGCAAGCGCTTCAACACCGACCTTCTCGAGGCCGTCGAGCTGGGCTTCCTGCTCGACCTCGCCGAGGTGCTCGTCGTGTGCGCCCTCAACCGCAAGGAGTCGCGCGGCGGCCACATGCGCGACGACTTCCCGAAGCGCGACGACGAGCACTACATGCAGCACACGATGGCGTACCTCTCGGGCGACCCGCACTCGGCGGACTCGACGGACCACATCCGCCTCGACTGGAAGCCCGTGCGCAAGACGATCTACGAGCCCACCGAGCGGAAGTACTGAGGCCATGGCCACGCACGAGAGCGAGAAGAACACGCCCGTCACCTCGCAGGAGGCAGCGGTCGAGGCCGGCGAGCCGCAGGCGCAGGCCGCCGAGGCAGGTGCCGCGACGAACGCCGACAGCCAGGCCGTGTCGCCCTCCGAGCCCGGCACCGCCATCGGCGGCGAGGTTGCCGCAGGCCCCGAGACGACCGGCGGCGAGCCGATCGCCGACCCTGCCGGCGGAGCACCGGCCGAGGAGGCGATCGAGGAGCCGCAGTCCTTCACGGTGACCCTCAACATCCGCCGCTACGACCCCGAGGTCGACGACGAGCCGAAGTGGGTCGACTACGACGTCGAGATGTACCCGACCGAGCGCATCCTCGACGCCCTGCACCGCATCAAGTGGGAGCAGGACTCGACGCTCACGTTCCGCCGCTCGTGCGCGCACGGCGTGTGCGGCTCGGACGCCATGCGCATCAACGGCCGCAACCGCCTCGCGTGCAAGGCGCTCATCAAGGACTTCGACACGTCGAAGCCCATCTACGTCGAGGCGATCAAGGGCCTGCCGCTCGAGAAGGACCTCATCGTGGACATGGAGCCGTTCTTCGACTCCTTCCGCGAGATCCAGCCCTTCCTGCAGGCCTCCGGCAAGCCCGAGAAGGAGCGCCACCAGACCATCGCGCAGCGCGAGCGCTTCGACGACACGACGAAGTGCATCCTCTGCGCCGCGTGCACGACCTCGTGCCCCGTGTTCTGGACCGACGGGCAGTACTTCGGTCCGGCCGCGATCGTGAACGCGCACCGCTTCATCTTCGACAGCCGCGACGAGGCCTCGCAGGTGCGCCTCGACATCCTCAACGACAAGGAGGGCGTGTGGCGGTGCCGCACGACCTTCAACTGCACCGACGCGTGCCCCCGCGGCATCGAGGTGACGAAGGCGATCGCCGAGGTCAAGGCGGCGATGACGTCCGGCCGCGTGTCCTGACGCGCCGACGCACCGATCGAGACGGCCCGGAGCCTCGGCTCCGGGCCGTCTCGCGTCCTGGTGGATGCGTCGGGATGCGCATCGCAGGCGATTCGGGTCGGTGAAGGGAAGATTCCCCTCCACCACCCCGGATCGCCTGCAGGACGCATGACGGATAGGTTGGTGAGGTTGCCCGACCCGAGGAGCTCCATGTCCGCGCCCGCACGCCGCAGTCGCCCGACGCACGTGCTGGAGGTGGTGGCGGTCGAGTGGCGTGCCCCGCACATCGTGCGCATCTGGGCCGGTGGCGACGGGCTCGCCGCGTTCTCGGACGCGACTCCGACCGACCGCTATGTGAAGCTCTGGTTCACGCAGCCCGGCCACGACCTCGATGCGCCGTGGGACGTGGAGGAGCTGCGGGCGACCCTCGCTCCTGAGCAGCTGCCGGTCTCGCGCACGTACTCGGTGCCGGTCGTCGAGGCCGAGCGCGTGGCGATCGACGTCGTCGTGCACGGCGACGTCGGCCTCGCCGGCCCGTGGGCCGCGCGGGCGCAGCCGGGCGAGCGGATCGTGTTCTCCGGCCCCGGCGGCGCCTACGTGCCCGATCCGTCGGCCGACGCGCACCTGCTCGCCGGCGACGAGTCGGCCATCCCCGCCATCGGCGCGGCGCTCGCCTGGATGGCGGAGCACGCGCCCACGGCGGTCGGCACCGCCTACGTCGAGGTGCACGGCGCCGCCGACGAGCTGCCGCTGCCGAGGCCCGCGGGCATCGAGCTGGTGTGGCTGCACCGCGGCGACGACGTGGCGGCGGGCACCTCCCCCGTGCTCGCCGACGCGGTCGCGGCGCACGCGTTCGCCGACGGGCGCACGCAGGTCTTCGCGCACGGCGAGCGCGAGTCGATGAAGGCCATCCGCGACGTCGTGCGTCGCCAGGGCATCCGCCGCGAGGACCTCTCGCTCTCGGGCTACTGGGCCTACGGCCGCACGGAGGATCGCTTCCAGGCCGAGAAGCGCGAGCCGATCGGCCAGATCCTCTAGCCTCCGTCGTCGCGGGCCTATTCGTCAGCCGACTGACTAACACCGCTCCGCACGGGTGTCAAGCGCGCGGCCGGCGGCCCTCCCCGTCGCTACCGTCGAGGGCATGAGCACCGCCACGACCTCCGCCACCACCGCCGATCGCGTCCGTGCGATCGTCGTGCTCGTCGCCCTGCCCGTCACGATCGCCGCCGCCGCGCTCGGCTCGGGCGCGTTCGGCGGCACCGAGGTGCAGGAAGGCGGCGACGGCGCGTTCGCGGCGACGGCGACGCCGCTGGCGCCCGCCGGTCCGGCGTTCTCCATCTGGTCGGTCATCTACCTCGGCCTGGCCGCCTACGCCATCTGGCAGGTGCTCCCCCGTCATCAGGACGAGCCCCGCCAGCGTCGCATGGGCTGGCTCGCGCTCGCGTCGCTCGTGCTGAACGCGGCGTGGATCCTCGCGAGCACGTCGGGCCTCGTCGCCCTGACGGTCGTGATCATCGTCGCGCTGCTGCTGTCGCTCATCGTGATCTTCGTCGTGCTCGTGCGCTCGCGCCCGGCGACCCTCGTCGAGCGCGTCGTCGTGGATGGCACGTTCGGCCTCTACCTCGGATGGGTCTGCGTCGCGACGGTCGCGAACGTCGCGGCGTGGCTCGCCGACATGGGGCTGCGCCCCGCGGCCTTCGACGTGCCCGCGTCCATCATGCTCGTCGTCGTCGCCGCGGTCGGCGTCGCGCTCGCCGTCTACGGCAAGGGCCGCATCGCGCCGATGCTCTCGATCGTCTGGGGCGTCTCGTGGCTCGCGGTCGGCCGCGCGACCTCCGAGCCCGAGAGCACGGTGGTCGCCATCGTCGCGGTCGTCGTCGCGGTCGTCGTCGCCGCGGCCACGGTGGCGCTGCGGCTGCGCTCGCGTCGCGAGCACGGCCTCGCGACCTGACGACAGCCCGAGGCCCAGACGCGGGCGACCGCGCGCCGAAGGCGCGCGGTCGTCTCGTCGTGCAGCGCCCGCCCGTCAGGCTGCAGCGGCCGCGTCGCGTGCGCCGGCGGCCGACGACGCCGTCAGCGCCGCGGCGGCCTTCGCCTTCGCCTGCTCGAGCGTGACCTCGAGGAGCTCGGCGCGCACGTCCGCGAACGCGGCGGGGCTCATGGACAGCGACGTGACGCCGAGGCCCACGAGCACGACGGCGAGTGCCGGATCGGCTGCTGCCTCGCCGCACACGCCGACGGGCTTGCCCGCCTCGGCGCCCGCGTCGCCGAGCAGCTTGATGAGGCGCAGCACCGCCGGGTGCCACGGGTCCTGGAACGACGCGACGGTGCCGAGCATGCGGTCGGCGGCGAACGTGTACTGCGTGAGGTCGTTCGTGCCGATCGACACGAAGTCGGCCGCGGCCATCACCTGGTCGGCGAGCACGGCGATCGAGGGCACCTCCGCCATCGCGCCGACGGTCTTCAGCCCCATCTCGCGACCGAGCGCGACGAAGTACTCCGTCTCCTCCTGGTTGGCGATCATCGGCGCCATGACCCACAGGTCGGCGTTCGTCGCCGCGTCGGCCGCCGCGAGCGCCTCGAGCTGGTCGCGCAGGATCTGCTCGCTCGCGCGCAGGGCACGGATGCCGCGCAGGCCGAGCGCCGGGTTCTCCTCCTCGGCGTCGTTGAGGAACGCGAGCGGCTTGTCGGCGCCGGCGTCGAGCACGCGCACGACGACCTTCTTGCCCTCGAACGCCTGCAGCATCCGCGTGTACGACTCGGTCTGCGAGGCGACCGACGGCGCCTCCTTCGCATCGAGGAAGAGGAACTCGGTGCGGAAGAGTCCGACGCCCTCGGCGCCGAGCTCGAGCGCCTTGGCGGCGTCCTCCGGCCGGCCGACGTTCGCGAGCAGCGGCACCTTCGTGCCGTCCGCGAGCGCACCCTCGGTGAGCGGCGCGTCCGCACGCGCCGCTCGGCTCTCCGCCTCGGCGCGCGCCGCCTCGACCTCCTCGTCGGAGGGGTCGAGCGTCACGACGCCGCTCTTCGCGTCGACGACGACGCGCGTGCCGTCGGGCACGGACGCGAGGAGGCCCTCGACGCCGACGACGGCGGTGATGGACTTCGAGCGGGCGAGGATCGCCGTGTGGCTCGTGGGACCGCCGTCCTGCGTGACGAGCGCGAGCGTGCGCTCGAGGTCGAGCGTCGCCGTGTCCGCGGGGGCCAGGTCGCGCGCGAGGAGGATGAAGGGCTCGTCGGACTCAGGGACGCCGGGCGCCGGGACGCCGCGCAGGCGGGCGACGACGCGCTGCGAGACGTCGTCGAGGTCGGTGGCGCGCTCGGCCATGTAGCCGCCGAGCGCGATGAGCATCGTCTTGAACTGCTCGAACGCCTCGTGCACGGCGCGTTCGCCGTTCGTGCCCTGGGCGATGCGACCGGCGATGTCGTCGGCGAGCGCCGGGTCCTGCGCCATGAGCGAGGCGGCCTCGAGCACCTCCTGCGCCTCGCCGCCTGCGACGCGGCCTCGCTGCGACAGCTCGGTCGCGACGTCGGCGAGCGCCTCGCGCACGCGGGCGGTCTCCTGGTCGGCGTCGCCCTCGAGCGGATCGGTCGACGGAGGGGCCAGCGGCTCCGGCATCCGCAGTACCACGCCTGCAGCGATTCCGCGACCGACACCGACTCCACGCAGCTCTGCCATGCCGCAAGACTACGCTGTCGGCACGGCCGAGGATGCGACGGACGGGGGCAGACGGTGGCGACCACGATCGAACGCGTCATGGCGTCTCGACCGGCGAGGACGCTCACCCACTACGGGGCCGCGAAGGGCCCCGTCTTCGCGCAGGGCATGACGCTGAGCGCCTTCCTCTCGCTCTTCGCGGCCCTCTTCATCGGCTTCGCGATCTTCGCCGCCGTGCTCGGTGGCGACTCGGCGCTGCGCGACCGCGTCATCGACGCCGTCGCCCGCTCCGTGCCCGGGCTCCTGCGCACCGGGGAGGACTCCCCCGGCCTCATCGACGTCGACGGGCTCATCGGATCGAGCGTGCTCACCTGGGGCACCGCGATCGCCTCCGTCGGCATCCTGATCACGGCGATCGGATGGATCGGCACGAGCCGCGAGGGCTTCCGCGCCGTCTTCCACCTCCCCGACGTGCGCGCACTCCCGGTGCTGCTGAAGCTCGGCGACCTCGGGGTCGCGTTCGGCATCGGCCTGCTCGTGCTCGCCTCCGCCGCCGTCCTCGTCATCACGAGCGCGATCGCCGACGCGCTCGGCATCGGCGGCGTCGGCCAGGTGCTCGGCGCGCTGGCGCAGCTCGCGCTCGACACGGCGGTCGTCGCCCTGCTCTACCGCTTCGCCGGCCGCCTCCGCCTGCCGTGGCGGCAGCTGCTCGGCGCCTCGGTGGCGTGCGCCGTCGCCTTCGCGATCCTCAAGCAGTTCGCGGCGCTGCTGCTCTCGGGCGGCGCGAACCCGCTCGTCGCATCGTTCGCCGCGGTGCTCGGCATTCTGATCTGGCTCGGCCTCGTGAACCAGATCCTGCTCATTGCCCTCTCGTGGCTCGCCGTCGGCGCGACGGGCGAGGCCTACGTCGCGCAGGTCGACGCGGAGAACGCCCGCGCCGACGCCATCGAGGCGTTGCGGAAGGACCGCGCGGCGATCAAGGCGGAGATCGCCGAGCGCGGCAAGGACGACCCGAAGCAGGGCACCCTCATGCGCCAGCTGCACAAGCGGCTCGCGAAGCGCGCGCGCAGGCCGCGGCGGCGCTGATCGGGCGGCGGCGCGTCGGTGGCGCGCCGGTAGGCTCGAGCCCATGCGCATCGTGTCCGTCAACGTCAACGGCATCCGGGCAGCAGCAGGCAAGGGCATGCTCGAGTGGCTCGACGAGGCGCAGCCCGACATCCTCTGCCTGCAGGAGGTGCGCGCGCAGGACGAGGACGTGCTGCGCATCCTCGAGGGCTGGCACGTGCTCCACGACCCCGCCACCGCGAAGGGCCGCGCCGGCGTCGCCGTCGCCTCGCGCATGCCGTCGATCGCGCACCGCACCGACATCGGCCTGAAGACCTTCGACACGAAGGGCCGCTGGCTCGAGGCCGACTTCGCCCTCGACGACGAGCGCGTCCTCACGGTGATCTCGGCCTACGTCCACTCGGGCGAGGCGGGCACGCCGAAGCAGGAGGACAAGATGCGCTTCCTCGGCTCGATGCTGAAGCGCCTCCCGCAGGTGCGCGCCACGACCGACCTCGCCGTCGTCATGGGCGACCTCAACGTCGGGCACACGGAGCGCGACATCCGCAACTGGAAGGGCAACCGGAGGAACGCCGGCTTCCTGCCCGAGGAGCGCTCGCACCTCGACCGCATCCTCGGCCCCGAGGGGAAGATCGTCACGGGCGCCGACGGCGTGCGGGGCAAGGGCCAGGGATGGGTCGACGTCGGCCGCGCGTTCGCCGGCGACGTCGACGGCCCGTACACGTGGTGGTCGCAGCGCGGCCGCGCGTTCGACACCGACACCGGCTGGCGCATCGACTACCAGCTCGCGACCCCTGCGCTCGCCGCCACCGTCACGCACTACGAGGTGGCGAAGGCGAGCGCGTGGGACGCGCGATGGTCCGACCACGCCCCCGTCGTCGTCGACTACGCGCTCTGAGCCGCTGCGCTCGCGCCCGAGAGATCCAAGGAACCACCATGACCAAGCCCCGTCTGTACTCGGGCATGCAGCCCTCGTCGGGCTCGCTGCACGTCGGCAACCTCATCGGCGCGATCTTCCAGTGGCGGAGGATGCAGGAGGAGTACGACGCGTACTTCTCCGTCGTCGACCTGCACGCCATCACCGTGCCGCAAGACCCGACGGTGCTGCGCGAGCAGGTGCGCACCGTCGCCGCGCAGTACATCGCCGCGGGCATCGACCCTGCGCGCTCATGCCTCTACGTGCAGTCGGCCGTGCCCGCGCACGCGCAGCTCGCCTGGGTGCTCTCGACGATCACCGGCTTCGGCGAGGCCAGCCGCATGACGCAGTTCAAGGACAAGTCGGCACGCCAGGGCGCGGACGCCGCGTCGGTGGGCCTCTTCACCTACCCCATCCTCATGGCCGCCGACATCCTGCTCTTCGACGCCGACGTCGTGCCCGTCGGCGACGACCAGAAGCAGCACGTCGAGCTCACGCGCGACCTCGCCACCCGCTTCAACGCTCGCTTCGGCGACACGTTCGTCGTGCCGAAGCCCGTGATCCAGGGCGAGGCGGCGCGCATTTACGACCTGCAGGAGCCGACGTCGAAGATGTCGAAGTCCGCGGCGACCGACAAGGGTCTGCTGTCGCTGCTCGACGAGCCCACGAAGGTCGCGAAGAAGATCCGCTCGGCCGTCACCGACATGGAAGGCGTCGTGCGCGCCGACCGCGAGCAGAAGCCCGGCGTCACGAACCTGCTCACGATCCTCTCGTCCATCACGGGCACGTCGATCGCCGACCTCGAGCAGCGGTTCGAGGGGCAGCAGTACGGCGCGTTCAAGGCGGAGGTCGCGGATGCGGTCGTCGCCGAGCTCGCCCCGATCCGCGAGCGCGCGCTCGGGCTGCTCGCGGATCCGGCGGAGCTCGACCGCATCCTCGCCGGCAACGCGGCGCGGGCGACGGAGGTCGCCGAGGCGACGCTCGATCGCGCGTACCGGGCGATCGGGCTGCGCTAGCGCGGTCGCGTCGCGGGCACGCTGCTTCGCGTCGGCCGACGCCTCGCATGCCACTCGGCGCGACTGCGGCGGCTGGCTCCGCCGCCGGCACACGAGAGGTCACGGGCCCCGCTGATCGACGACCTCCCTGCGAGCCGGTCGAGGAGGCCCCGAGCGCAGCGAGGAGCCGTCACGAGACCACGCGACGTGCACGCCCGACGCCACCACGCGCACGGCTGGGCAGGAGCGGCCGTCGCGTGGTCTCGTGACGCGGAGGCGCTGCGCGCCTGCGCTCCTCGACCAGCTGGAGGGGACGGCAGAGGTGCAGCGCGCCTACGCTCCTCGGCCGGTCGGAGGAGACGCCGCGCTCCTCGAGCAGCCGGGGCGCGCGCTCGCACGGGCGAGGGTTGCGTCGCGAGACGCTCGGGAATGAAGACCGACGGAGCCGAGTTGTAGGCTCTCGATACACGTCGAGTGCTCACGGGGTCGGTGCAAGTCCGAACCGGCGGTCATAGTCCGCGAACCTCCCATCCCGGGAGGCCGAGCAGGTGGAACTCCTGCACCGACGGTGAGAGTCCGGATGGAAGTGACGCTCCGAGGTGGGACGCCGTCGCGCGCGCCCACGGCCTCGACGCCGGAGGGATCGTGACAACAGGACAGGCGGCAGCGGCAGCGCCGACGCGCGCAGAGCGCGACGCGCTCGACCGCGCGCTCGCCATCGCCGCCCGGGGTCCGCGCGGCCTCAACCCGCAGGTCGGCTGCGTGATCCTCGCCGCCGACGGCACCGTGCTCGCCGAGGGCTGGCACCGCGGAGCGGGCACGCCCCACGCGGAGGTCGACGCGCTCTCGCACCTCTCCGCCGGTGCCGCGCACGGCGCGACGGCCGTCGTGACGCTCGAGCCCTGCAACCACACCGGTCGCACCGGCCCGTGCGCCGTCGCGATCGTGGACGCCGGCATCGCCCGCGTCGTCTACGCCGTCGCCGATCCCGGCGAGGCCTCGTCGGGCGGCGCGGATCGGCTGCGCGCCGGCGGCGTCGACGTCGTGCATGCCGCGGACGACCGCGCGGACGCCCTCGTCGACGACTGGCGATTCGCGATGCGGCACGGCCGCCCGCGCGTGACGGTGAAGTGGGCGCAGTCGCTCGACGGTCGCGCGGCCGCCGCCGACGGCACGAGCCAGTGGATCACGGGACCCGAGGCGCGCGCCCACGTGCACCGGCAGCGCTCGCTGCACGACGCCATCGCGGTCGGGACGGGCACGGTGCTCGCCGACGACCCGCAGCTCACGGCGCGCGTGCCGCTCGTCGACGGCAGCGACGACCCGGGCGCGCCCCAGCCGCTGCCCGTCGTCGTCGGGCACCGCGACGTGCCGCCGTCCGCGCGCCTCCGCGACCACCCGAGGCGGTACGTGCAGGTGCACGGCCTGCCCGGCGAGTGGCTCGCGACGCTCTGGCGGGAGCACGGCATCCAGGCGCTCTACGTCGAGGGCGGGCCGACGCTCGCCTCCGCCGTCGTCGCCGCGGGGCTCGCCGACCGCATCCACTGCTACGTCGCGCCGACCCTGCTGGGCGGACCGCGCACCGCGATGGCCGACGTGGGCGTCGCCACGATCGACGAGCAGCTGCTGCTCGACGACGTGCGGGTGGAGCCGCTCGGCCGCGACCTGCTCGTCATCGCCGTCCCACGACCCGCCACCATCCGACCGGCCGCGACCGCGGCGAAGGAGGGCTGATCCCCATGTTCACCGGGCTCATCGAGGAGATCGGCGAGGTCGTCGCGCTGACGCGCGACGGCGACTCCGCCAGGCTCACCGTACGCGGACCGCTCGCCGTCTCCGACGCGGCGCACGGCGCATCGATCGCCGTCAACGGCCTGTGCCTCACCGTCGTCGAGCAGACCGCCGACGCCTTCACGGCCGACGTGATGGAGGTGAGCCTGCGCATGTCGCAGCTCGGCGACCTCGCCGTCGGCGACCGCGTGAACCTCGAGCGCGCCGCGCAGGTCGGCGACCGGCTCGGCGGGCACATCGTGCAGGGCCACGTCGACGGCACCGCCACGGTCGTCGAGACGGAGGACGGCGACGCGTGGCGTCGCGTGCGCCTCACCCTCGACGGCGACCTCGCGCCCTTCGTGGCGCGCAAGGGATCCATCACGCTGCAGGGCGTGAGCCTCACGGTGTCGGGGCTGAGCGACGAGGACGAGCCCGAGCAGTGGCTCGAGGTCTCGCTCATCCCCGAGACCCTCGAGGCGACGACGCTCGGTGCCCTCGCGCCGGGCGACCGCGTCAACGTCGAGACCGACGTCGTCGCCCGGCACGTCGCGCGCATGCTGCGACTCGAGCGCGCAGGACGCATCCAGACGGGAGCACAGGCATGATCGGCACCATCGAGCAGGCGGTGCAGGCGCTGCGCGCCGGCCGCCCCGTCATCGTCGTCGACGACGAGGGCCGCGAGAACGAGGGCGACCTCGTGCTCGCGGCCGAGCTCGCGACGGCGGAGCAGGTCGCCTTCCTCGTGCGGCACTCGTCGGGCTTCCTCTGCGCTCCCCTCACGGGCGAGATCGCGGACCGGCTCGACCTGCCGCTCATGGTCGAGGCGAACGAGGACCCGCGGCAGACGGCGTACACCGTGACGGTCGACGCCGCCGATCGCACGACGACCGGCATCTCCGCGGACGACCGCGCCCACACGCTGCGGGTGCTCGCCGATCCCGCCTCCGGCCCCGGCGACCTGCGTCGACCCGGCCACGTCGTCCCGCTGCGCGCCGTCGACGGCGGCGTCCGCGTGCGCGCGGGCCACACGGAGGCGACCGTCGACCTCCTCGCGCTCGCGGGCCTGCAGCCCGTCGGCGTCATCGGCGAGCTGGTCGAGGACTCCGGCGAGATGCGCCGCCTGCCCTCCCTCATCGCCTTCGGCGAGGAGCACGACCTCGTCGTCGTGACGATCGAGGACCTCGTCGCGCACCTCGACGGCGGCGCGATCGCGTCGATCGCCGCCGTCGACCCGACCCTCACGCCGCGCGTGCGCTATGAGGTGTGCACGACGGTGCCGACGACGCACGGCGACTTCCGCGTCTTCGCGTACCGCGACCTCGTCACGGGCGCCGACCACGTCGCGATCGTCGCCGGCCACCCCGTCGCCGACGGCGCGCTCGTGCGCATCCACTCGGAGTGCCTCACGGGCGAGGCGTTCGGCTCGCTGAAGTGCGAGTGCGGCCCCCAGCTCGACGCGGCGCTCGACCGCATCCAGGCGGCCGGCTCCGGCGTCGTCGTCTACCTGCGGGGGCAGGAGGGGCGCGGCATCGGCCTCATCAACAAGCTGAAGGCATACCGCCTGCAGGAGGACGGCCTCGACACCCTCGACGCCAACCTCGCCCTCGGCCTGCCCGCCGACGCTCGCGAGTACGGCGCGGCCGCGGCGATCCTCGCCGAGCTCGGCCTCACGCGCATCCGCCTGCTGTCGAACAACCCCGAGAAGGCGGCCCAGCTCGAGCGGCACGGCATCGAGATCGAGGCGCGCGAGCCGCTCGTCGTCGGCGTCGGCGACTTCAACGAGGGCTACCTCGAGACCAAGCGCGACCGCATGGGGCACCTGCTGCCGCAGCGGATCGGCACGGATGCGGCGACCGCGCTGCCGACCGGGACGGGAGACTGACATGGCCGGATCCGGCGCACCCCACCTCCAGCACGACGCGAGCGGGCTGGCGGTGACGATCGTCTACGGGCAGTGGCACGACGTCATCGCCGGCGGCCTGCTGGGCGGCGCGCGCCGCTCGCTCGCCGCGATGGGCGCGACCGTGACCGAGATCCCCGTCGCCGGCGCCTTCGAGCTGTCGGTCGTGTCGCAGGCGGCGCTCGAGCGCGGCGCCGACGCCGTCGTGGCGCTCGGCGTCATCCTGCGCGGCGGCACGCCCCACTTCGACTACATCGCCCACGCGGCGACGGCTGGGCTCACCGACGTCGCTATCCGCACGGGCAAGCCCGTCGGCTTCGGCGTGCTGACGATCGACGACGAGCAGCAGGGCATCGACCGCGCGGGCCTGCCCGGCTCGAAGGAGGACACGGGCGCGAAGGCGGCCGAGGCCGCCGTCGGCGCCGCGCTGGCGATCCGCGCGCTCTGACCCGACGTCCCTCGCGGCGAATCTGCACGTGAGCGCGGCCTCGGGTGCATCCTGCACCTCAGGTGCCGCTGACGAGCGGATTCGATGGACGCCCGGGCACGGTCCGCGGTTGGGGCGCGCTGCCCGATCCGCACGAGACTCGCACGCGACGCGGATGCGGCGCCCCGCCCCCTCCTCGAGCGCTCCCGGACGACGCGCGTAGCGTCGCGGCATGCCCCGCATCCGACCCGCCGTCGCCGTCGCGCTCGCCGTGCTCGTCGCCCCACTCGCCGCGTGCGTCGCAGGTCCGGAGCCCGAGACGACGCACGACGAGCCGTTCATCGACGACGCGCTCGTCTCGCAGGACGACGACCCCGACGACGATGCGGTGCCGACGACGTACCGCGTCGACCATCCCGACCACCTCGCCGCGCTCGAAGCGCTGATCGTCGAGCACGACGCTTTCGGCGACCAGGGCGACGAGCCGATCCACGCCGACGGTCGGCGCACGAGCCTCACCTACTGGTCGCGGCAGACCGGCGAGGCCGTGCACCTCCGGTTCCGCCTCGACGACGACTCGAGCGACTTCGAGCGCGAGGTGGATGCGCTCGTCGCCGGCTGGATCGCGGGCGACGAGCTCGACGTCGAGCACCCGCCGATCCCGCAACCCGGCACCGAGCCCGCGCTCGACCTCGACGCCGGCCTCACGCTCGCGACCGCCGTGCAGTCCGAGGGGCCGCTCGGCGACGGCACCGCCGGCCTGCAGCGCGCGGACGCGACCTCGCTCGCGGCCCTCGCCGACGTCCTCGCCCTCCCCGACACCGAGCGAGACGACATCGAGTGCGTGTGGACGACCACCACGACGGTCATCGCGACGGATGCGCACGCCACGACCGCGACGTTCGAGGCGTCGTCGTGCGGCGCGACGGGACGCGACCAGGCGCTCGGGCAGCTCGTCGCCGAGTGGGCGGCCCACGAAGGCTGACGACCGTTCCCCGCCCGCGTGCGCACCGCCGCACATCCGCGTGGCTAGGCTCTTCCCAGCACTTCTGAAGGAGCCTCATGGCTGACGCATCCCCCGCCACCACCGAGCAGCCCGCGAACACGCGCGGACGGGTCATCTTCGCGAGCCTCATCGGCACGTCGATCGAGTTCTACGACTTCTACATCTACGCGACCGCGGCCGTGCTCGTGTTCCCGGCGCTCTTCTTCCCCGCCGAGAACGAGACCGCGCAGCTGCTCTCGTCGCTCGCGACGTTCGGCGTCGCGTTCGTCGCGCGCCCGATCGGCTCGATCCTCTTCGGTCACTTCGGCGACCGCATCGGCCGGAAGACCACGCTCGTGGCGTCGCTGCTCACCATGGGCATCGCCACCGTGCTCATCGGCTGCCTGCCGACGGCGCTGACGCCCGGCTGGGAGATCCTCGCGCCCGCGCTCCTCGCGCTCATGCGCTTCTGCCAGGGCCTCGGCCTCGGCGGCGAGTGGTCGGGTGCCGCGCTGCTCGCGACCGAGAACGCACCCGCGGGCAAGCGCGCCATCTACGGCACGTTCCCGCAGCTGGGCGCGCCGATCGGCTTCATCCTCGCCAACACGATCTTCATCCTCATCACGTACACGCTCACGCCCGAGCAGTTCCAGGAGTTCGGCTGGCGCATCCCCTTCCTGCTCTCGGCGATCCTCGTCGCCGTCGGCCTGTACGTGCGACTCAAGCTCATCGAGACGCCGGCGTTCACGAAGGTCGTCGAGCGCAACGAGGTCGTGAAGGTGCCGCTCGGCACCGTGTTCCGCCACAACTGGGTGCAGATCATCCAGGGCACGCTCATCATGTTCGCGACGTACGTGCTCTTCTACCTCATGACGACGTTCACGCTGACGTTCGGCACCCGCGCCGCGACCGAGGAGCAGGCGGCCGCGGCGGCCGAGGCCGCCGGTCAGCCGTTCAACCCCGACACGTTCGTGCCGGGACTCGGCTTCCAGCGCATCGACTTCCTGTGGCTGCTCATCATCGGCGTGGTGTTCTTCGGCATCTTCACCCTCGTCGCCGGCCCGCTCGCCGAGCGCTTCGGGCGCAAGTGGATGCTCGCCGCCGTGTCGGCCGCGATCGTCGTCTTCGGCCTGCTGTGGGTGCCGCTGTTCGGCAGCGGCTTCGTCGGCATCATGACGGCCCTCATCCTCGGCTTCACGCTCATGGGCCTCACGTTCGGCCCCATGGCCGCCTACCTGCCGGAGCTCTTCCCGGCGAACGTCCGCTACACGGGCTCGGCGCTCGCGTACAACCTCTCGAGCGTGATCGGCGCCGCGCCGGCGTCGTTCGTCGCCGTCGCCCTGTGGGGTGCCGCGGGCGGCTCGCCGATCCTCGTGGGCATCTACCTGTCGGTCGCGGCCGCGATCACCCTCGTGGTGCTGCTGCTGTCGAAGGACACGCGCGACGCGGACTACGTGAACACGACGTCTGCCTGACGCGAGCGTCCTGCACGACGAACGGGCCCCGACCGCGGTTGGGGCCCGTTCGTCGTCTCGGAGGGGATCCGGATGGCACGCTCCGCGCACGCGCACCGCTCGCTGCGCCGGCGTCCGGACGAGCGGGCTACCGTCGCTGCATGGGCACCTCTCGCACGCGTCCCGCCGTCTCGGCACTGCTGCTCGTCGTGGGCGCCGCGCTCGCCGGCTGCGTCGCCACGCCTCCGAGCCCGCCGCCGTGCGGCGCCGTCTCGGTCGCACCGCTCGCGGCCTGCGACCAGCAGCCGACGATCGAGATCGCCTCGGCGGTCGTCTCGCAGTCGCAGGCGCTGCCGGACTTCGACACCTCGCGCTACCTCGTCGAGGACCCGGCCCAGCTCGATCGCCTCGAGGCGATCCTGAACCCGATGCATCCCGTCGAGGCGACGCAGTGCCCGCCCGGGTCTCGCACGACCGTCGTCGAGGTCGAGCCGGTGGACGCCGATCCCTTCGTGCTCACGACGTCGACGTGCACCGGCGATGCGACCTCCGAGGCGCTCGACGCGCTCGTGCTCGAGTGGCGCGAGAGCGGCACGTTCCCCGTCGCGCCCTGACCGACGCGTCTCAGCGCTCGACCCGCTCCACCTCCACGTGCTGCGCGACCGCGCGGATCGCGGCCGCGTCGCCGGTGCCGAGCCCGTGGTGCGTCACGTTGATGGCGCCGGCGGCGGCGCCGAGCCGGATCGCCTCCTCGACGTCGCGCCCGTCCGCGAGCGCGTACGCGAGGCCCGCCGCGTAGGAGTCGCCCGCCCCCGTGTGGTCGACGACCTGCAGCCGTGGCGCCGTGACGCGCAGCAGGCCGCCCTCGTGCAGCACGAGGGAGCCGACGTCGGCGCGCGACACCGCCACGATCTCCACGCCGCGCTCGCGCAGCGCCTGCATCGCGGCCGCAAGCTGCGCCTCGTCGTCGCCGTCGTCGACGAGCCCGTCGGCCACGAGCTCCTCGTGGCTCACCTTGACGACCGTGGCGCCGCCCTCGATCGCCGCGGCGAGGCGGTCGCCCGCGAGGTCGACGAGCACCCGCCGATCGAGCGCACCCAGGTCGCTCGCGAGCCTGCGATAGACGTCGGCGGGCAGCGTCGCGTCGTCGACGGGGCCGGAGAGGATGACGAGGTCCGCGTCTGCCGCTTCGCGCAGCACCATGGAGTAGAGCGCGTCGAGGTCGTGCCGATCGAGCGGGGTGCCGTCGGTCTCGACGATCGAGGTGCGCCGACCGGATCGGCGGTCGGTGATGCGGACGGGATTGACGCCTCCCACGCGATCGAGGTCGGCGACGGCGATGCCCTCGTCGCCCAGCAGCCGCTCGGCGACGCGTCCCGGCTCGCCGGCGAACGACGAGACGAGCGCCACGTCGGCGCCGAGCGCTCGGAGCATCCGCGCCTGCCACACCCCCTGGCCGCCGACGTGGATGTGCACGTCGGGCTCGTCGCCGTGGCTCTCGATCGCGATCGACAGCAGCGGCGCAGGCGCGAAGACGAGGATGCGGGGCATGCCTCGACGCTAGGCGACCGCGGCCGGGAGCGCCCGCGCTTGCGTCAGCGCAGGAAGAGCGCCTTGAGCCGCGACGTCGTGAAGACGATGCCGAGGAGCGACATGACCGCGAGGTAGCCGACGTGGACGGCGAGCGACCAGTCGAGCACCCCGAGCGTCAGCTGCCGCATCATGTCGACGCCGTGCCACAGCGGCATCGCCATGATCGCCCACTGGATGCCCTGTGGGTAGACCTCGATCGGGAAGAACGTCGCCGACAGCAGGAACATCGGCATCATGACGAAGTACACGTAGTCGAGGTGCTGGAACGTCTTCATGTAGCTCGTGATCGCCATGCCGAGGCTTGCGAACGCGAAGGCGATGAGCACGGCTGCCGGGATGGCGAGCAGGGCGGTCGGCGAGAGGTTGAGCCCCATGATCGTCGTGACCGCCATGAAGCCGCACGCGTAGAGGAAGCCGCGGAACAGCGCCATGAAGATCTCGCCGAGGGCGACGTCGAGCGGCCCGAGCGACGTCGAGAGCATGCCGTCGTAGAGCTTGCCGTAGTGCATCTTGAAGAAGACGTTCATCGTCGAGTCGAAGATGGCGCCGTTCATCGCCGACACCGCCATGAGCGCCGGCGCGATGTACGCCGCGTACGGCACGTCGACGCCCCGGTACTGCAGCGAGCCGATGAGCGTGCCGAGCCCGATGCCCATCGACAGCAGGTAGAACACCGGCTCGAAGAAGCCCGACACGACGACCGTGAGGTTGTTGCGGCGCATCACGTGCATGCCGCGGCCGATGACCGCGCGCGCGTTGCCGGCGTAGATGCCGGAGAGCGGGCCGCGCGGGCGCTGCGTGAGCAGCGGCTCGGATGCGTGGACGGTCACAGGTCGAGCCTCCTGACGAACACGCGCACGGCCAGGAGGAAGCCCACGACGGCGAAGCCCACGAGCACGGCCACGTGCACGACGACGAGCCAGCCCGGCACCGGCGCGCCGTAGACGGCCCAACGGCCGAGGTCGACCGCGTGCCACAGCGGCGAGATCCAGCCGATCCACTGGAGGAAGATCGGCAGCGTCTCGAGCGGGAAGTAGGTGCCCGAGAAGAGCATCAGGGGCAGCGTGACGAAGCGGTCGATGAAGTTCAGCTGGCCGCGGTCCTGCTCCTGATGCGCCGCCCACGCCGTGACGGGCAGGGCGACGGCGAGCACGAGGATCCACGCGATCGGCACGAGCCACAGCACGCGCGGCGACTCGGTGACGCCGAGCAGCCAGATCGCCGCGACGTACACGATCGAGAGCGGGATGACGCGCACGAGCGTGCCGATCGTGTAGCCGACGACCATCTGCGCGGGGCTCACGGGGCTCGAGCGCATCGCCATGAAGATCGGCACCCACTTGAAGC
Source organism: Agrococcus sp. SGAir0287 (assembly GCF_005484985.1). Lineage (NCBI taxonomy): Bacteria > Bacillati > Actinomycetota > Actinomycetes > Micrococcales > Microbacteriaceae > Agrococcus > Agrococcus sp. SGAir0287. The sequence continues at coordinate 720,592 of NZ_CP027942.1, read as the reverse complement.
CGCCGAAGATGCCGTAGGTCGACTCCTGCGCCGCGGTCTGCATCGCCGAGCCGAGCACGAGGGCGGGGGCGAGGAAGAGCAGGAAGTCGGCGCCGCCGACGTCCTGGCCGCCCTGCGCGTCGTTCACGACGATCGCGAGGCCGAAGCCGAGACCCGCGACGTACAGGAACGGCGAGGCGAGCCCGAGGCCGATCCACGTGCCGACGTAGGCGCGCATGGCGCGGATGCGCTGCTCGGCGACGAACCACCATCCGAGGCGTCGCGTGCGACGCGCGGCGGCGATGCCGACGGCGACGGCGTCGGCCTGCTGCGTCGTGTCGGCGCTCATTCGATGAGCGATCGGCCGGTGAGCCTCAGGAACACGTCCTCGAGGCTCGAGCGTCGCACGAGGCTCGTGATGGGTCGCAGGTCCTTCGCATGGATGGCCTGCAGCGCGGCGTCGCCGTCGTGCGCGTAGACGAGGATGCGGTCGGGCAGCACCTCGAGCCGGTCGCCGATGCCGGCGATCTCGCGCGCCGCCTCCTCGTTGCGACTCGAGCCGAACCGCACCTCGAGCACCTCGCGCGACGAGTGCTCGCGGATGAGCGAGGCGGGGCTGCCCTCGGCGACGATGCGACCGTGGTCGACGACGACGAGGCGGTCGCACAGCTGCTCGGCCTCGTCCATGAAGTGCGTCGTGAGCACGAGGGTCGTGCCGCGCTCCTTGAGGCGGAAGAGGCGGTCCCACAGGATGTGGCGCGCCTGCGGGTCGAGGCCCGTCGTGGGCTCGTCGAGCAGGAGGATGCGCGGCTCGTTCATGAGACCGCGTGCGATGGTGAGGCGTCGCTTCATGCCGCCGGAGAGGTCGTCGACGCGCGCCTTCGCCTTCTCCTCGAGCTGGGCGAACGCCAGCAGCTCGTCGGCGCGCTGCTGCACGACGGCGCGCGGCAGGCCGAAGTAGCGGCCGTAGACGACGAGGTTGTCGCGTGCACGCAGCTCGGTGTCGAGCGTGTCCGCCTGCGGCACGACGCCCAGCTGCGCGCGGATCTCGGGGCCGTGCTCGTTCGTGTCGAGCCCGAGCACGTCGAGCGTGCCGCCCGTGCGCGTCGAGACGGCGGAGATCATGCGCATGGTCGTCGACTTGCCGGCGCCGTTGGGCCCGAGGAACCCGAACGACTCGCCCTGCTCGATGTCGAAGTCGATGCCATCGACGGCGGTGAAGTCGCCGTAGCGCTTGACGAGTCCTCTGGCGGCGATGACGGCGGGCACGAGCATCCACTGTAGCCACGGCCTCCGACAGCATTCTGAGTGCACGGCGGCCGCCGACGTCGCACGCGTGCTCGACCATCCAGGCGCGGTGGGAGGATGGAGGGCGATGAGCGAGAGACGAGGCTTCCTGCGCCGACCGAAGGACGACGGGCCGAAGGCATCCGTCCGCGAGCTCCTCCCCTACCTCTTCCCCAAGCGCGGACTCCTCGCGGGCGCGCTGGTGCTCTCGGTGCTGGGCGCGGCGACGAGCCTCGCGCAGCCGCTGCTCGTGCAGCAGATCATCACAGCGGTGCAGGAGTCGCAGCCGCTGCGCTGGCTGCCCTGGGTGCTCGTCGTCCTCGTGCTCGTCGACGCCGCGCTCGGCGGCTTCCAGCACTTCCTGCTGCAGATCCTCGGCGAGCACGTCGTGCTGCGCACGCGCACCCAGCTCGTCGCACGCCTCCTGCACCTGCCGATCGCGGAGTTCGACCAGCGGCGCACCGGCGACCTCGTCTCGCGCGTCGGCTCGGACACGACGCTGCTGCGCGCCGTGCTCACGCAGGGGCTCGTGGAGTCCGTCGGCGGGCTGCTGACGTTCGTCGGCGCGATCGTGGCGATGCTCGTGATCGACCCGGCGCTCTTCGGGCTCACGCTGCTCGTCGTCGTCGCCGCGTTCGCCGCGGTGCTCGTCGTCATGCCGATGCTCACGCGGGCCACCCGTGCCGCGCAGGAGCAGGTCGGACACCTCACGAGCGCCCTCGAGCGGGCGATCTCGGCCGTGCGCACCGTGCGCGCCTCGAACGCGACGGATCGCGAGATCGCCGTCGTGGGCGAGCGCAGCGCGGCCGCCTTCGACGCCGGCGTGCGCGTCGCGCGCATCTCGGCGCTCGTCGTGCCGATCGCGGGCGTGGCGGTGCAGGTCGCGTTCCTCGTCGTCATCGGCGTCGGCGGGCTGCGCGTCGCGACGGGCGACCTGTCGATCGCGGCGCTCGTCGGCTTCCTGATGTTCCTGTCGTACATGATCTTCCCGCTGGGCCAGATGATCGGCGCCGTCACCGCGGTCTCGACCGCGCTCGGCGCGCTCGGCCGCATCCAGGAGATCGTGCGCCTCGCGCCGGAGGATGCGGGCGACCTCGTCGTCGACGCGACGCCAACGGCCGACGCCGTCGCGTTCGAGGGCGTCTCGTTCCGGTACCCGGAGTCGGTGGTGCGCTCGCGCCTTGCTGTCGAGGGCTCGCTCGCCGACGACGCGGATGCGCCGATCGAGTCGCCGATCGTGCTCCACGACGTGTCGTTCACGGTCGCGCCCGGCACGCGCACGGCGATCGTCGGCCCCTCGGGCGCCGGCAAGTCGACCCTCTTCGCGCTCGTCGAGCGCTTCTACGACCCGACGGCCGGTCGCATCGTCGTGGGAGGTCGCGACGTGCGCTCCGTCGATCGACGCGCGCTGCGGGCCGGCATCGGCTACGTCGAGCAGGACGCGCCGGTGCTCGCGGGCACCATCCGCGACAACCTGCTGCTCGCCTCCCCCGACGCGACCGACGAGCGGCTCCTCGACGTGCTCGGACGCGTCAACCTCCGCGACGTCGTCGACCGCTCGCCGGAGGGGCTGGACGCCGTCGTCGGCGAGCGCGGCGTGCGACTCTCCGGCGGGGAGCGGCAGCGGCTCGCCATCGCGCGCGCCCTGCTCGCGGCGCCGGGCCTGCTGCTGCTCGACGAGTCGACGTCGAGCCTCGACGGCCGCAACGAGGCGCAGCTGCAGGCCGCGATCGACGAGGTCGCCGCGGGCCGCACGCTGCTCGTCATCGCGCATCGGCTCTCGACGGTCGTCGACGCCGACCAGATCGTCGTGCTCGACGCCGGTCGCGTCGTCGCGACCGGCACCCACGACGAGCTGCTCGCGACGAGCCCGCTCTACCGCGAGCTCGCCGAGCACCAGCTGCTCGTGCCCGCCGAGCAGGGCTAGGAGGCCGCGCCCCGGCGCACGGGGCCGCCCGCCGCGTCGAGGATCGCCGTCATGAGCGCGATCGTCCGATCGCGCCACTGTGCGCGCGGCGGCTCGGACGGCAGCGGCTCGTCGCGCAGGTGCGCGAGCGCGACGTCGACGACGCCCGCCGCCTCCGGGAAGCGTGCGAGCGCGACGACGCCCGCCTGATCCTTCGACAGGATGCGGTGCGTCACGAGCGTCGCGTCGAGTCGGGCGGGGCCGAGCACGCACCACTCGAGCGTCGCGGTCGACATCGGCAGCCGCCGTGCGGCGAGGGCGTCGCGCTGCGCGCGCCAGTACCCCTCGAGGTTCTCCCGGCACCATGCCTGGAGCGCTGCGGGCTCGGGGTCGAGCCCCCAGCCGGCGATGGGACCGCCGCGCAGCACGACGCCGCCGTCGACGAGCTCGCGCCACACCACAGGGTTCACGTCGAACGCCTCGCTCACCGCGAAGCGCTCGCCGACGTGGCTCGCGATGGGTCGGATGGCGCGCACGGGGCGCGTGAGCTCGCTGACGTGCACGAACGACGCGTTGCACGTCGCCGACAGCCCGTGCCCGCGCACGACCCGTGCTGCGATGCGCGGCAGCTGCGAGCGATGCAGGCGCCGCAGCCGCCGCATGTCGCGCCTGCGGATGGCGCCGCCGCCGAGCACCACGAGCAGATCGATGTCGCTCCTGCCCGGGCGGTAGGCGCGAAGGGCGATCGAGCCGGCGATCGCGCAGGCGACGACCCGGCCGGGCAGGAGACGGTCGGCGGCGCGCAGGTACGCCGCCACGGCTTGGACGACCGCGGGGTCGAGCTCGTCCACGCCCATCGTCGGGATCAGGCGTACGGGCTCGGCATGAGCGTGTACTTCGTCTCGAGGTACTCGTAGATGCCCTCGGCTCCTCCCTCGCGCCCGAGGCCGGACTGCTTCACGCCGCCGAACGGACCGGCGGCGTTCGAGACGACGCCGACGTTGAGGCCCATCATGCCCGTGTCGATGAGGTCGATCATGCGCTGGCCGCGCGCGGCGTCCTGCGTGAAGACGTAGCCGACGAGGCCGTACTCGGTGGCGTTCGCGAGCCGCACGGCATCCTCCTCCGTGGCGAAGCGCTGGATGCCCACGACGGGTCCGAAGATCTCCTCCACGGACACGGACATGTCGGCGGAGACGCGGTCGATGACCGTCGGCTCGAAGAACGAGCCCGCACCCTCGATGGCCTTCCCGCCCGTCGTGACGACGGCGCCCGCCGCGACCGCCTCCTCGACGAGGCGGACGGCGTTGTCCACGGCCTTCGGCTCGACGAGCGGGCCGATCTGCACGCCCTCCTCGGTGCCGCGGCCGACCTTCATGCCCTGCACCCTCTCGGTGATGCGAGCTGCGAACTCGTCGGCGATCGACTCGTGCACGATGAAGCGGTTCGCCGCCGTGCACGCCTGCCCGATGTTGCGGAACTTCGCGAGCATGGCGCCCTCGACGGCCTTGTCGAGGTCCGCATCCTCGAACACGACGAACGGCGCGTTGCCGCCGAGCTCCATCGACGCCTTGAGCACGGTGTCGGCCGCCTGCTTCAGCAGTCCCACGCCGACGGGCGTCGAGCCCGTGAACGAGACCTTGCGGAGGCGGTCGTCCGCCATGATCCGCTCGCTGAGCGCCCCCGTGCTGCGCGTCGTCACGACGTTGATGACGCCCTTGGGCAGCCCCGCGTCCTCGAGCAGCTGCGCGAACGCGAGCGTCGTCAGCGGCGTGAGCGTGGCCGGCTTCACGACGGCGGTGCAGCCCGCCGCGATCGCCGGGGCGATCTTGCGCGTCGCCATCGCGAGCGGGAAGTTCCAGGGCGTGATGAGGTAGCAAGGCCCCACGGGGCGGTGCGTGACGATCATCTGGCCCGTGCCCTCGGGGTTCGGCGAGTAGCGGCCCTCGATGCGCACGGCCTCCTCCGAGAACCAGCGCAGGAACTCGCCGCCGTAGGCGACCTCGCCGCGCGCCTCGGCGAGCGGCTTGCCCATCTCGAGGGTCATGAGCAGCGCGAAGTCCTCCTTGCGCTCCTGCAGCAGCTCCCACGCCTTGCGCAGGATCTCGCCGCGCACGCGCGCGGGCGTGCGCGCCCAGTCGTCCTGCGCCGCGACGGCGGCGTCGAGCGCACGCACGCCGTCCGCGACGGAGCCGTTCGCGATCGTCTTGATCGTCTCGCCCGTCGACGGGTCGATGACGTCGATGGTGCCGTCCTCGCCGGGCACCCACTCGCCGTCGATGTACAGCGCGCCGTGCACGCCCTCGAGCAGTGCGGTCTCGTCGTGGTGCGTCATGATGCTCCTTCGCGGATCTGGTCTCAGCCTAGGCGGATGGATGGGCGGCCTGGTCAGGCGTCGGCGATGGCGGCGCAGAGGACCTCGAGGCCCTCGCGCAGCAGCGCGTCGGTGATGGCGAGCGGTGGCAGCAGCCGCACGACGTTGCCGTCGGTGCCGCATGTCAGCAGCACGACGCCCCGAGCGTGGACGGCGGCCGCGACCCGCGCGGTGAGCGCGGCGTCGGGGCGGCCCGTGACCTGGTCGACGAGCTCGATCGCGAGCATGGCGCCGCGTCCGCGGACGTCGCCGATGCGGGGGTCGGATGCCTGCGCGGAGCGCAGCCGCTCGAGGGCGATCGCCTCGATCTCGCGGGCGCGCTCGACGAGCCCGCCCTCGAACGCGTCGATGGCTGCGAGCGCCGCGGCGCACGCGACGGGGTTGCCGCCATACGTGCCGCCGAGGCCACCGGGGTGCGCGGCATCCATGATCTCGGCGCGGCCGGTCACGGCCGACAGCGGCAGCCCGCCCGCGAGGCCCTTCGCCGTGACGACGAGGTCGGGCTCGAAGCCGAAGTGCTCGGAGGCGAACATCGCGCCGGTGCGCGCGAAGCCCGTCTGCACCTCGTCGGCGATGACGACGATGCCGTGGCCGCGCGCCCAGTCGGCGATCGCGGGCAGGAAGCCGTCGGCGGGCACCACGAAGCCGCCCTCGCCCTGGATGGGCTCGACGATGACGGCGGCGATCTCGTCGGTCTCGCACTGCCGCTCGATGCGCTCGATCGCGATGCGCGCCGCCTCGACGCCCGACAGGCCATCGCGGAAGGGATAGGACATCGGCGCGCGATGCACGTCGGCGCCGAACGGGCCGAAGCCGCGCTTGTACGGCATCGACTTGGCCGTGAGCGCCATCGTGAGGCTCGTGCGGCCGTGGTACGCGTGGTCGAAGGCGACGATCGTCGAGCGGCGGGTGGCCGAGCGGGCGATCTTCACGGCGTTCTCGACCGCCTCGGCGCCGGAGTTGAACAGGGCGGTGCGCTTGGCGAAGTCGCCGGGCGTGAGCCGGTTGAGCGCCTCGGCGACGGCGACGTATCCCTCGTAGCCGGTGACGGTGAAGCACGTGTGCGTGAACTGCTCGAGCTGGGCGGATGCGGCGGCGACGACGCCGGGGTTCGCGTTGCCCACGGAGGTCACGGCGATGCCGGAGCCGAGGTCGATGAGCGAGTTGCCGTCCACGTCGACGACGACGCCGCCACCGGCCGCGGCGACGAAGACGGGCATCGTCATGCCGACGCCGCGGGCGACGGCGTCCGCCTTCCGGGCCAGGAGCTCCTGCGAGCGCGGGCCGGGGATCGCCGTGACGAGCCTGCGTTCCTGCGGCAGCTCGGGCCCGCCGAGCGGGGCGGCGGGGGCGGTGGTCTCCTGCAGCGTGGTCACGGTGGGCTCCTCCTGGATGCGGTGCGGCTGCTGCTCACGCTAGGGACGCGCGCGACCGTCCGCGTCTGCCAGATCGGCAGATCGGTGATCGCTTCATGCCTTCATGGCACGATGGACACATGGCGTCCCGCATCCCGGTCCTCGGCACCGTCGAGGCGCTCGTCGCCGAGCCCTCCCTCGCGCTCCTTCCCCTCGTCGACGGCGACGAGCGCGCCACGCGTCCGATCTCATGGATCGCGAGCTCCGACCTGGCCGACCCGACCCCGTTCCTCGCTCCCGACCACGTGCTGCTCACGACCGGCAGGCAGCTCGTCGACGACGAGACCGCCGCCCCGCGCTACGTGCGCGCGCTCGTCGACGCCGGCGTGCTGGGCATCGGCTTCGGCACGGGCCTGCACGCCCGCTCGGTCCCGCCCACGCTCGTCGCCGCCGCGCGCGAGGCCGACCTGCCGCTCTTCGAGGTGCCCTACGACACCTCCTTCCTCGCGATCATCCGCTGGAACGCGGAGCGCGGCGCGGCGCGCGAGCGCTGGGCGTCCGAGGCGCAGCGCGCGGTCGGTGCGGCCGCGAGCCGCGCGGACGCGCCGGACGCCGTCGTGCGGACGCTCGCGCGCGAGCTGGGCGCCGACGTCGCGCTGCTGGATGCGCGCGCCCGCCTGCGCGTCGCCTCCGCCGCGACGATCGACGGCGCCCTCGCCGAGGAGGCGCGGGCCGCGCTGCGCACGGGACGGCGCACCGCGCGCACGACCGCGCGCGACGACGGCGGGTGGATGCTGGTGCAGTCGCTCGGCGCGGGCCTCGCGCACGGCGTCCTCGCCCTCACGGGCTCGACGGCGCTCGACGCCGCCGCCCGCTCGGTCGTGACGACGGCCGCGACGCTGCTCGACCTCGCGCTGTCCTCGGCGCAGCCGGCTCGCGATCGGCTCGCGGCGCTCGAGTCCGCCATCGTCGACGAGGCGCTCGCGGGCGACGCCGCGCGGGCCGGCGCGCTGCTCGCCCGCGCGGGCGAGGCGCTGCCGACCGCGCCCGTGGTCGTGGCGGCGGTCGACGGCAGGGTCGCGATCGACGCCGACGCGGCGGGACCCGTCCTCGTCACGACGCACCACGGCGGCACCGTCGTCGTCGCCGCCGACGCGGATCGGCCTGCGCTCGCGGCAGCGCTCGCCGATGCGACGGTCGGCTGGAGCGCGCCCGCGGGCTGGGACGGCGCGTCGGCGGCGCTCGCGCAGGCGACGACGGCCCTCGCTCGCGCCCGTCGCGACGGCCTGGGCTCGGCGACGTTCGCGCCCGGCGACGACGGCATCCTCGGCCTGCTCGCCGACGACGCGGCGCGCGCGGCGGCCATCGCGCACCTCGGCGACCTGCTCACGACCGACGAAGGGCGCGCGTCGCTCGCGCTGGCCCGCGTCTGGTTCGCGCACGACTGCGCGTGGGACGCGGCCGCCCGCGCGGCGGGCATGCACCGGCACTCGCTGCGCGACCGCATCCTCGCGCTCGGCCGCGAGCTCGGGCTCGACCTGCACGCCTTCGCCGATCGCGCGACCCTCTGGGCGTGGCTGCAGGCCACCGCGGAGCCCAGCGCCTGACGAGCTCCGAGGTGCGGTCGCTGCGCCGAGGTGCGGCCCCGATGGCGACCGCACCTCGCCGCCTGCGACGTCAGTCCTTCGGCGTCGACCGCGACAGCCGCGACGGCCACCACGTCGCACGCCCGATGTCGAGCGCGAGGGCGGGCACGAGCAGCGAGCGCACGAGCACGGTGTCGATGAGCACGCCGAGCGCCACGATGATCGCGATCTGCAGCAGGAAGAGCACGGGGATGACCCCGAGCGCCGCGAAGGTCGCCGCGAGCACGACGCCCGCCGAGGTGATGACGCTGCCCGTGACCCTGAGGCCGGTGAGCACGCCCTCGCGATGGCCGAGCCGCAGCGCCTCCTCGCGCACCCGCGTCATGAGGAAGATGTTGTAGTCGACGCCGAGCGCCACGAGGAACACGAACGAGAACAGCGGCACCGACGGGTCCATCGCCTCGCGCCCGATCGCGTGGAGGATGAGCGCGCCGACCCCGAGCGCGGTCCCGAACGACAGCACGGTCGTCAGGATGAGGAGGATCGGGGCGACGATCGCCCGCAGCAGCAGCGCGAGGATCACGAGGATGACACCGAGCACGATGGGGATGATGAGCGCCCGGTCGTGGATGGCGGTGTCGTTCGTGTCGACGGCCGTCGCGGTGGTGCCGCCGACGAGCGCGTCCGAGAGGTCGGCGTCCGCGAGCGCGGCGCGCAGGTCGCGCACCGTCTGCTGCGCCGCATCCGAGTCGGGGGCCGCGTCGAGCGTGAGCTGCAACAGCACCTGGCCGTCGACGACCTGCGGCTCGCCCATCGGCATCCCGGGCACGGGCTGCGCGTCCCCGACGGGCACCGTGCCGCCCGGCGCGTCCTCGCTCGTCGCCGCGACCGCGTCGACGCCGTCGACACCCGCAGCGACGCTCGCGACCGCGTCGAGGTCGCCCTCGGGCGCGAGCACGTAGGTGGGCGCGCCGGAGCCGCCGGGGAAGTGGTCGGAGAGCACCTGCTGGCCGTCGCGCGCCTGCGAGGCGCCGACGACGAACTCGCTCGAGGGCACGCCGTTCGCCTGCAGCTGCGTCATGCCGACGGCGCCGGCCGCGAGCACGACGGCGGTCACGATCCAGACGGGTCGCGGGCGACGGCCGACGAGGCCGGCGACGCGCGCCCAGAGGCCGACGCGCTCGCGGCGCGCGTGCGTCGGCGCGTGCTCGTGCGCACCGTGGTGCCGCGGCATGACGGGCCAGAACGCGACGCGGCCGACGGCGTAGAGCAGCGCCGGCAGCATCGTGAGGCCCGCGAGCAGCGCCATGGCGATGCCGATGGCGGCGACGGGACCCAGCTGCCGGTTCGACTGCAGATCCGACAGCAGCAGGCACAGCAGGCCGGCGATCACGGTGCCGCCCGAGGCGAGGATCGGCTCGAACGAGCCCTTCCACGCCGCGACCGTCGCATCCCATCGCCTGGCGTGCTGCGTGAGCGCCTCGCGGTAGCGCGCGGTGTAGAGCAGCGCGTAGTCGGTGGCCGCGCCGACGACGAGGATGAACAAGATGCCCTGCGTCTGCCCGCTGAGCTGCAGGATGCCCGCCTGCGCGAGCGCGAAGACCACGAGGATCGCGAGGCACAGCGCCGCAACCGACGTCAGCAGCACGAGGATCGGCAGCAGCGGCGAGCGGTAGACGACGATGAGGATGACGAGCACGGCGGCGAGCGCGACGAGCAGCAGGATGCCGTCGATGCCGCCGAAGGCCTCGGCGATGTCGGCGGCGAAGCCCGCCGGCCCCGTGACGGCGCCCGTGAGGCCGTCGGGCGCGTCGGCGACGAGCGCGCGGATGGCCTCGACGGCCGCGTCGACCGTCTCGGAGTCGCTCGAGTCGACGACGGCGACGATCTGCACCGCCTCGCCGTCCTCGCTCGGGATCGCGGGCGAGGCCTCGACGACGCCGTCGACGCCGGCGACGTCCTCCGCGAGCGTCTGCGCGTCGGCGAGCTGCGCGTCGCTGAGCGCGCCGTCGCCCTCGAGCACGACGATCGCGGGGATGCGGTCGGCCCCGAGGAAGCCGGGCAGCGCCTCCTGCACGGCCGTCGCGTCGGCCGACTGCGGCAGGAAGGCCGCCTGGTCGTTCTCGACGACCTCCTCGAGCCTGCCGAACGTCGGGCCGCCGACGCCGAGGGCCGCGAGCCAGCCGACGATGAGCACGGCGGGGATGAGGGCTCGCAGCCAGCGCGGCACGCGGGAGCGCGTGGGAGCGGGCGCCGGGCGGGCGTCGGATCGCTCGGCGGGGGCGGGGGCGCTCATCGGACGGCGACGCCGGCGTCGGCGAGCTCGGTGAGCGCGGCGGCGCGCGTGCCGGGGGCGACGGCGGCCGTCAGCGCGTCGACGACCGTGACGGTCGGCACGACGGGCAGGCCGTCGAGCGCGGAAGCCTTCACGCAGTGGTCGGTCGCGATGCCGACGACGACGAGCTCGTCGATGCCGCGCTCGTCGAGCACCGAGGCGAGCGTCGCGCCGTCCTCCGTCTCGCCCTCGAACGCCGAGTAGGCCGGCTCGCCCTGACCCTTGTAGACGTGCACGTCGACGAGGCTCGCGTCGAGCGCGGGGTGGTACTCCGCACCGGGCGTGCCCGCGACGCAGTGGACGGGCCAGGTGTCGATGAAGTCGGGCTCGCCGGTCGCGAAGTGCCCGCCGTTGTCGTCGTCGCCGTGGTGCCAGTCGCGGCTCGCGACGACGAGGTCGTAGTCGCTCTCGCGCACGTGCTCGGTGATCGCAGCCGCGACCGCGGCGCCGCCGGCGCACGCGAGGGCACCGCCTTCGGTGAAGTCGTTCTGGACGTCGACGATGAGGAGCGCTCTGGCCATGGAGCAGATACTACGCTGGCTGACGATCTTCCGCGACCCCGAGCACGGCCGGATCAGGACCAGCGCTCGGCGCTCAGCGCCCGCACGATCTGCAGGAGCTGCGCGCGCAGCAGGTCGGGGTCGTCGACGGCCGGCACGGCGCTCGTCTCGAGCGACCACGCGCGCGTCCACGCCGCCTCCCCGGCCGGCGTGCGCGTCACGAGCCGCGAGCGTCGATCCCTCGGGTCGGGCGTCCGCTCGACGTGCCCCTCGCGCTCGAGCCGCTCGAGGGTGCGGGACATCGTCTGCACCTCGACGCGCGCGCGGCGGGCGATCTCCGCCTGCGCGAGCGGACCGTCGGCGAGCAGGTCGAGCACGATGAGCCCCGCATGCGTGATCCCGACGCCCTGCAGCGTGTCGTGCCATGCGTGCTCGACCATGCGCGCCGCCGTCGCGAGCAGGCGACCCGTGGGCCAGTGCTGCATGTCGGGGGCGTCGGGCACGGCTCTCACCGTATCCCCGATCGCCGCGGGGAGCGTGCTCGGCATGGATCGCACTGCCCTGCGTCGCGCGCAGCGCGCCCTGCGTCGCCCGCGCCATGTCGGCAGCCTCGCCACGGCGGTCGTCGTCGGCGTCCTCGCGACGATCGCGCTGCCGTCCGCGGCACCCATCGCCGTGCCGATCGCCGTCGCGGGCGCCGCGATGCTCGCGCTCGTCGCGTGGCCGCTCGGCCCAGGCGGCACGACCGGCTCGCTCCGTCGCGAGCCCACGCTGCCGGAGTGATCGACGACGAAGGCCCCCGCTCACGCGGGGGCCTTCGTCCTGTGGAGCCACCTAAGGGAATCGAACCCTTGACCTATTCATTACGAGTGAATCGCTCTGCCGACTGAGCTAAGGTGGCGTGCGCCGCACGGCGGCACGATCAGCAATGCTAGCGCATCCTCGCGGCGCCGCGAACCGCATCCGGGTCCGCTCGGGGCGCGAAGGCTACGGTCGTGTGACGATCCGCGCTGCAGCGCCGCGCGGCACGATCCGCTGCGGCAGGATGGCGGGATGAGCGAGCCCGCCGCCGAGCCCGTCGAGCCCCACGTGGACGACGCCGCAGCCGCATCCGCCCCTGCCGCCTCCCCCGCGAACGCGGACGAGCACGTGCCGCTGCTGCGCGTGCGCGACCTGCAGGTGACGTTCCGCACGATGGCGGGGACGGTCGAGGCCGTGCAGCACGTCTCGTTCGACGTCGAGCAGGGCGAGACCGTCGCGATCGTCGGCGAGTCGGGCTCGGGCAAGTCGACCACGGCGATGGCGATCATCCGCCTGCTCGCCTCCAACGCCACCATCGCGGGCGGCTCGATCCAGCTCGACGGGCGCGAGCTCGTCGGACTGTCGGAGGCGCGGATGCGCAGCCTGCGCGGCGCGGAGATCGGCATGGTGCCGCAGGATCCGATGTCGAACCTCAACCCCGTCTCGAAGATCGGCACGCAGGTCGCCGAGACGCTGCTCGTGCACAGGAAGGCCACGCGCCGCGACGTGGGCACGAAGGTCGTCGAGGCGCTGTCGGCCGCGGGCCTGCCCGACGGCGAGCACCGCGCGAACCAGTACCCGCACGAGTTCTCGGGTGGCATGCGCCAGCGCGCGCTCATCGCGATCGGGCTCGCGTGCGCGCCGCGCCTGCTCATCGCCGACGAGCCGACGAGCGCCCTCGACGTCACCGTGCAGCGCACGATCCTCGACCAGATCGACGCGCTGACGCGCGAGCTCGGCACGAGCGTGCTGCTCATCACCCACGACCTCGGCCTCGCCGCCGAGCGCGCGTCGAAGGTCGTCGTCATGCACCGCGGCCGCGTCGTCGAGGCCGGCCCCGCATCCGAGATCCTCACGAACCCGCAGCACGAGTACACGAAGGCGCTCGTCGCCGCGGCGCCCTCCGTGGCGGCTGCGCGTGCCGAGGTCATCGAGCACGGCGCCGAGGGTGCCCAGGCCGCCGCCTCCGACGACCTCGTCGTCGTGCAGGGGCTCACGAAGGTCTACCCCGTGCGCGGTGGCGAGGACTTCACCGCCGCCAAGGACGTGTCGTTCACGATCCCCCGCGGTCGCACGGTCGCGATCGTCGGCGAGTCCGGCTCCGGCAAGACGACGACGGCGCGCATGCTGCTGAAGGCCGTCGAGCCCACCTCCGGCTCCATGCTGTTCGAGGGGCAGGAGATCGCGGACCTGAAGGGCGACGCGCTGCGCTCGTTCCGGCAGCGGGTGCAGCCCGTCTTCCAGGATCCGTACTCGTCGCTCAACCCGTCGTTCACGATCGGGCGCATCGTCGGCGAGCCGCTCGACGCGTACCGGCGTGGATCGCGCGCCGAGCGCCGCGCTCGCGTCGCCGAGCTCATGGATCAGGTGGCGCTGCCGCAGTCGATGCTGCGGCGCTACCCCGGCGAGCTCTCCGGCGGCCAGCGGCAGCGCGTCGCGATCGCGCGCGCGCTCGCGCTCAAGCCCGACCTCGTCGTGTGCGACGAGCCCGTCTCGGCGCTCGACGTGCTCGTGCAGTCGCAGATCCTGCATCTGCTCGGCGAGCTACAGCGCGAGCTCGGCCTGTCGTACCTCTTCATCTCGCACGACCTCGCCGTCGTGCGGCTCATCAGCGACCACGTCGCCGTGATGCAGCACGGCGAGATCGTCGAGCAGGCGCCGAGCGAGGAGCTCTTCCAGAACCCGCGGCATCCCTACACGCGGCAGCTGCTGGCATCGATCCCCGGCGCGGAGCTCGGCGCGGCCTGACGCGTCGCCGATTGGCCACTTCTGACGCTCGAGTGGGCAGTGCTGGTTTGCTCCACGGCGTGTCGCGAACCAGTACTGCCCAATCAGCGACGCAGCGCTATGCCTTCCGCTGACGCGGGTCGAGCGCCTCGCGCAGCGACTCGCCGAAGAGCGTGAACCCGAGCGCCGTGATCGCGATGCAGATGCCCGGCAGGAACGCCAGATGCGGCGCGATCGCGAGCTCGTTCTGCGCGTACGTGAGCATGCGACCCCACTCGGCCGTCTCGGGGCGACCGCCGCCGAGGCCGAGGAAGGACAGCGCCGCCGCGTCGATGACGGCCGTCGCGAGCGCGAGCGTCGCCTGCACGACGACGGGGCCGAGGGAGTTCGGCAGCACGTGGCTCATCGTGATCGTGCGTCGCGACAACCCGAGCGTCTGCGCAGCGAGCACGTAGTCCGCCGAGCGCTGCTGCAGCATCGACGATCGCAGCAGCCTGGCGAAGATCGGCACCTGGCTCGCGCCGATGGCGATCATGACGGCCGCAGGGGTCTGCCCGAGCACCGCCGCGATCGAGACGGCGAGGAGCAGGTTCGGCACCGACAGCAGGATGTCGACGACGCGCATGACGAGGTTGTCGACCCAGCCGCCGAACCCGGCGGCGACGAGGCCGAGCAGCATGCCGCCCACGAGGCCGAGCGCCGTGGAGACGAGGCCGATGAGCAGCGACGCCTGCGCGCCCCAGATGAGCTTCGACAGCACGTCGCCGCCGAAGCGGTCGAGGCCGAGCGGGAACTGCGCGAGCTCGCCCGGCACGGGGATGTGCGTGGGCGTGATGTCGGCTCGGCCCGGCAGCGCCGTGCCGGCGTACGGCGCGAGCACGGGGGCGAGGATCGCGACGAGCACGAAGAGCGCGACGATGGCGGCACCGGCGATCGCCTGCGGGTTGCGCCGCATCCTGGCGAACGCGGCGCCCCACACGCTCGTGCCGGCCTCGCGCGGCGCAGGACCGCCCTTCGGCTCCTGAGGCTCCGGCGCGATGCTCGCGTCGCTGGCGGGAGGGAGGACGGCGCTCACTGGACACGCACCCTTGGGTCGATGAACGAGTAGCTGACGTCGACGATCAGGTTGATGAGGGCGTAGCCGATCGCGATGAAGAGGATGAAGCCCTGCAGCACGGGGAAGTCGCGCGCGAAGATCGACGAGGCGAGGAACTGCCCGATGCCCGAGAACGCGAAGACGGTCTCGGTGAGCACGGCGCCCGAGATGAGCAGGCCGACCTGCAGGCCGATGGTCGTCACGACCGGCAGCATGGCGTTGCGCAGCACGAAGCGGTCGCGGATCGTCGACTCGAGGATGCCCTTCGCGCGCGCCGTGCGCACGTAGTCGGCGCCGAGCACGTCCAGCACGCTCGCGCGTGTGATGCGCACGATGATCGCGAGCGGGATGGTGCCGAGGGCGATGCCCGGCAGCACGAGGTGCAGGAAGGCATCCCACGCGGCGTCGAGCTCGCCCGTGAGCAAGCCGTCGAGCACCCAGAACCCCGTGAAGTGCGTGGCGTCGATGCGCGGATCCTGCCGGCCGTCGGGCGGGAACCAGCCGAGCTGCACCGCGAAGACGTACTTGAGGATGAAGGCCAGGAAGAACACCGGGATGACGATGCCCATGAGGCTCAGCACGACCGAGCCGTGGTCGACGAGCCGACCGTAGTGCTTCGCGGCGAAGTAGCCCAGCGGGATGCCGATGATCACCGCGAAGAGGATCGCGAAGGTCGCGAGCTCGAGCGTCGCCGGGAAGCGCCTGGCGAACTCCTCGAGCACGGGGCGCCCGGTCTCGATCGAGACGCCGAAGTCGCCCGTGAGCAGTCGCCCCATGTAGGTGACGTACTGCTCGAGCACGGGGCGGTCGAAGCCGTAGAGCGCGTTGATGCGCTCGACCGCCTCGGGGGTGGCGCGCTCGCCGAGGAGCGCGGTGGCGGGTCCGCCCGGGAGGGCGCGGACCCACAGGAAGAGCAGCAGGCTCAGGCCGACGAGGGTCGGGACGAGGAGCAGCAGCCGCTTGCCGATGACGCGGAGCACACGGGCCTTTCGTCAGGTGCGGCGGGAGGGGCGCTGCGCAGCGCCCCTCCCGCCGATGGTCGAGATGGACCTCGTGGCTACGAGTTCAGCTCGATCATGTTGAACACCTCGTCGTTCACCGGGCTCGTCGGGTACGAGTCGACGCGATCGGAGAACGCCAGCGACGGCGCGGGGTGCGCGAGCGGCACGCCCGGGATGAAGGTCGCGACCTCCTCGTTGATGGCCTCGTAGAGCGGGATCTGCTCGTCGAGGTCCGGGATGCCGCGCGCCTCGGCGAGGTCGGCGAACAGCTGCTCGTTGTCGAAGCCCCACTCGTTCGACTGACTGCCGAAGAAGACGCCGAGGAAGTTGTCGGTGTCGTTGTAGTCGCCGGTCCAGCCGAGCAGGTGCAGGCCGTGATCCGAGCCGCCCTGGATGCGGTCGAGGTAGTCGGGCGACCACGCGTTCGGCTGCGGGTCGACCGTGATGCCCACCTCCTCGAGCTGGGCGGAGATGTTCGTGAAGATCTCCTCCGGGTTCGGCATGTACGGACGCGACACGTTCGTCGGGTAGTTGAACTGGATCGTGAAGCCATCCGGGTAGCCCGCCTCGGCGAGCAGCTCGCGCGCGCCCTCGGGGTCGTACGGGTACTCGGTGACCTCGTCGTTGTAGCCCGCGACCGACGGCGGGATGAACTGGTTGGCGACCTCGGTGCCCTCGGGCAGCGTCTGCGACACGAGCTGGTCGCGGTCGATCGCCATCGTGATGGCCTGGCGCACGCGCACGTCCTGCAGCTCGGGCACCTGCTGGTTCATGCCGAGGTAGAGGATCGTGAAGGGGTCGCGCGACTCGATGAGGTAGCCGTCGTCCTCGAGCGCAGCCGCGTCGGCGGGGCTCACGAGGTCGTAGCCGTCGATGTCGCCGGCCTCGAGCGCCTGGCGGCGCGCGGTCGGGTCGTCGATCACGCGGAAGATGATCTCCTGCACGTCGCCCTGCTCGCCCCAGTAGTCGTCGTAGGCGCTCAGCTGCACCTGCGAGCCGACCTCCCACGAGTCGAACGCGAAGGGGCCGGTGCCCACGGGGTGGCCCTGCGCGTACTCCGAGAGCGTGGGAGCCTCCTCGGTGCCGCCGACGGCGTCGGCGTCGTACTCCTGCAGCGCCGTCGGCGACTGCATCGCGAAGGCGGGCAGCGACAGCGCCGCGATGAAGCCGGCGAACGGCTTGGCGAGCGTCACGGTCGCGACGAGGTCCTCGTCGGCCGAGCACGACGCGTAGACCGCGTCCTCGGGGCTGTCGGCGTAGCCCTTGAAGAGGCTCGTGTAGTAGTAGGCCATGCTCTCGGCCTGCGCGACGCCCTCGAAGTTGTACCAGCGGTCGAAGTTGAAGCAGACGGCCTCGGCGTCGAACGCGGTGCCGTCGTGGAAGGTCACGCCGTCCTGCAGCTGGAAGGTGTAGGACAGGCCGTCGTCCGACTGGTCCCACTCGGTCGCGAGCAGTGGCGCGGGGTCGGCGGTGCCGGGCTCGACGCCGACGAGGCCCTCGAAGATCTGCCGCGAGACGCGGAACGACTCGCCGTCGCTCGCGAAGGCGGGGTCGAGGCTCGCGGGGTCGCTCGACGCGGCGAAGACGAACGTCGAGTCGACGCCGTCCTCTCCGCCGGCGCCGGGCTCGTCGCGCTCGCTCTGCACGCAGCCGACGAGTGCGACGACTGCTGCGGTGCCGCCGGCGAGCGCCGCGATGGCGCGGCGCCGGGATGCGGGTCGGGACACGGTGACCTCCTGGGTCTGGTGCTGTGACGGGCGTACGGCGGAGCCGACCGGTCGGCGGCATCGCACGCGTTCCGACGTACGCTACCCGCGCTCGCGAGCCGTGATCGGCCGTATCGCCAGGTCGTGACCGGACCGTGACACGCGGAACGCCGGACGCCACGGCCCCGTCGCGTCGGCCTCAGACCTGCACGGCCTCCCGCACCATGCGCCGCACCTCGTCGAACGTCGCGCGCACGGCGTCGTCGAGCGACTCGGCGCCGGCGCGATCGACCCAGCGCATCCAGCCCGCACGCAGCGCGCCCATGGCGATGAGCGCGGCGATGCGACCGCGCTCATGGGGCCGATCCGAGCCGTCGAGCCGCGCCCGCCGCTCGGCGAGCCGCACGAGCTGCTGCTCGATCTCGTGGCTCTGCACCATGCGGCGCGCGAACAGCTCGGGGTGCTGCCGCATGACGTCGCGGCGCAGCAGGATGAGGTCGCGATCGAGCTCGCGGTCGCCCAGCACGCGCAGCGCCGTCGTCTCGAGCATGTCGAGCAGGTCGGCGCCGACGGCGGGATCGGCGTCCTCGGGGAAGCGCATGGGTTCGCCCACGAGCGCCTCGTCGCGGGTCGGGAAGTAGTTGAAGAAGGTGCGAGGGCTCACGTCGGCGCGCTCGGCGATCGCGTCGACGGGAGGGTGGAGGTCGCCGCGCTCGAGCGCGAGCTCGAGGGCGGCGCGCTGGATCGCCGCGCTCGTGCGGCGGCGCTTGCGTGCGCGCAGTCCGTCGTCCGTCATGCCTCCATTGTTGCAGTGCCTGCAACCTTGCAGCGAATCGGGCTCAGCAGTCCAGGTCGGCCGTCGGTGCCGTGCCCGTGAGGAAGTACTCGTTCACGGGGTCGTCGACGCACGCGTCGCCCTGGTTGTACTGCGAGTGCCCCTCGGCGTCGACCGTGATGAGCACGCCGCTCTCCAGCTGGTCGGCGAGCGAGACGGACTGCTCGTAGGGCGTCGCGGGGTCGTTGAGGCCGCCGATGACGATGATGGGCTCGGCGCCGGGGGCCGTGATGACGTGGGGCTCGCGCGTCGCCGCGAACGGCCAGGCGGCGCACGTCGACATGCCCGAGAACTGCCGCCACAGCGTCGGCGCCACCTGCTGGATCTCGGCGGCGTTCGCCCGCACCTCGTCGAAGTCGGTCACGGCCGGCGCGTCGAGGCAGTTGACGCCGATGAGCGCCTCGAACGAGTTGTCGGCGAAGGTGCCGTCGGGGTTCACGCCGTAGTAGCGATCCGCCTGCGCGAAGGCCGAGTCGGGGTCGCCGGCGAGCACGTCGGCGAACACGGTCCGCAGCGTGCCCCACTGCTGCTCGGCGTAGAGGTTCGCGGCGATCGCCGTGAACATCGCGCTCGAGCCGAGCCTGCGGCCGTCGGAGGCGTCGAGCGGCGACGCGTCGAGGTCCGACAGCAGCGTGCCCACCTGCTGCATGCCGCCGTCGACGTCGCCAGCCGTGAAGGGGCAGTCGCCGGAGCCGAGGCAGTCGGCCATCCAGTTGCGCAGGGCGAGCTCGAAGCCGCCCGCCTGGAAGCGCGTGCCGTCCGCGTCGGTCGCGTCGGGCGCGACCGCCGCGTCGAGCACGAACCGGCCCACGTGCTCGGGGAAGAGGTCGGCGTACGTCGCGCCGAGCAGCGTGCCGTACGAGACGCCCAGGTACTGCAGCTGCTCCTCGCCGAGCAGGGCGCGCATGAGGTCCATGTCGCTCGCGGCCTGCTCCGTGCCCATGAACTCCAGCGCCTCGCCCGTGAACTGCAGGCAGGCGTCGCCGAACGCGGCGGCGTCGTCGAGCTGCTGCTGCAGCGCCTCGTCCGAGAGCGGATCCGCCGGGCGGTCGTCGGGGATCTCCCACAGGTAGTCGTAGAGCGTGCGCGGGTCGTCGTAGCACGTGATGGGCGTCGAGCGGCTCACGCCGCGAGGGTCGAAGCCCACGAGGTTGTAGTGCTCGAGCACCGAGGGGGCCACGAGGTACTCCCCGTACTGCTCCACGTAGTCGAGGCCGGATGCGCCGGGGCCGCCGGGGTTGTAGAGCATCGAGCCCCAGACCTCGCCGTCCGCGGGTCGCACGATGAGGCTCACCTCGATCGAGCGGCCGTCCTCGGGCGTGAACCAGTCCATCGGGGCGTCGATCGTGCCGCACGTCATGCCGCCGGCGCACAGCGTCCAGTCCACGTCCTGCGTGTAGTACGGCGCGAGTGCCGCCTCCACGTCCTCGCCCGTGGGCGTGAAGTCGAGCGGCTGACCGGCCTGCGGGGTCGAGGGACCGGGCCCGCCGGACGCGCCCGGCGCGATCGGCGGCGGCAGCACGATGCATCCGGAGAGCGCGACCGCGACGGATGCCGCGAGCGCGATCACGCAGGTGCCGCGACGGAGCCTCGATGCCATGATGGTCCCTTCGTCCGCGCTCATGCTACGGCCGGACGCACAGGCTCGCGGTGCTCAGCGCGGATCCGGCGCGGCGACGACGACGAGCAGCGCCTCGAGCGCGAGGAGCGCCGGCACGTTCGCCTCGACGCGCTCGCGCGCGAGCTGGATCGCGTCGAGCACGGCGAGCGTGTCCTCGGGCCGTCGCCCGCCGGCGGCCTGCTCGATGCGGGGCCGCTGCGCCTCGTTGACGAGCTCGTGCGCGACGCCCAGCTGCGTGAGGAGGATGTCGCGGAAGAGCGAGAGCAGGTCGACGAGGATGCGGTCGACCCCGTCGCGCAGCCCGCGCTTGGCGCGCTCCTTCTGCACCGTCTCCAGCTCCCGCAGCTGCCTGCGCAGCTGCGGCGGCACGGTGCCGCCCGGCGCGATGCCCATCTGCCGCAGCGCCTGCTCGCGCTCGGCGGCATCCTGATCGGCGCCGAGCGCCTCCGCGTCGGCGCCGGCGATCTCGACGTAGCGTGCGGCGGCGAGCACGGCGTGCCCAGCGGTCTGCACGCGCAGCGCGATGTCGAGCGTCTCCGCTCGGCGAGCGCGCGCCTCGTCGTTCGTCGCGAGCCTGCGCGCCATGCCGATGTGGCTCTGCGCCTCGCGTGCGACCTGCGCGGCGAGCCCGGGGTCCACGCCGTCGCGCTCGACGAGCAGACGGGCGACGGCCTCGGGGTCGGGCACGCCGAGCGCGACGGTGCGCACGCGGGAGCGGATGGTGGGCAGCAGGTCGGACTCGCCGGGCGCGCAGAGGATCCAGACGGTGTCCTCCGGTGGCTCCTCGAGGGCCTTCAGCAGCGTGTTCGACGTGCGCTCGACCATGCGATCGGCGTCCTCGACCACGACGACCCGATGACGAGACGAGGCGGGCGACAGCGACGCGCGCTGCACGGCGTCGCGTGCGGCGTCGATCTTGATCGTGACGCCCTCGGTCGCGAGCACCACGAGGTCGGGATGCGTGCGCGCCGCCACCTGGATGGCGACGCGCTCGTCGATCGTGCCCGGCGGCGACAGCAGCGCCGTCGCGAACGCGAAGGCGAGGTTCGAGCGCCCCGAGCCGGGCGGCCCCGTGATGAGCCATGCGTGCGTCATCGCCGACGTGCCCGGCGACGCAGCGGCTCGGCGCAGCGTCGCGACGGCGTCGTCCTGACCGATGATCTCGCCCCAGGGATCCGCCGCCATCTCAGCGCTCCAGCAGGCTCGCGACGCGCTCGCGCACGACGGCGTGGATCGCGTCCGGCGCACCGGCCGCGTCGACGACGAGGAAGCGCTCGGGCTCGGCGGCCGCGAGCGCGAGGTACTGGTCGCGCACGCGCACGTGGAAGTCGTCCGGCGCCTCCTCGAGGCGGTCGTACGGCGCATCCTCGCGTGCGGCCATGCGACGCCGACCCTCGGCGGGGTCGAGGTCGAGCAGGATCGTGAGGTCCGGCAGCAGGTCGTCGACGGCCCACAGCGACAGGTCGCGCACCTCGTCGGCGCCGAGCACGCGCCCCGCGCCCTGATAGGCGACGGACGAGTCGAGGTAGCGGTCCTGCAGCACCACGTCGCCGCGCTCGAGGGCCGGGCGCACGAGCGTCGCGACGTGATGCGCGCGGTCGGCGGCGTACAGCAGCGCCTCCGCGCGCGGCGCGACGTGGCCGCGCCGATGCTGCACGAGGTGCCGGATCTCGACGCCCAGGTCGGTGCCGCCGGGCTCGCGCGTCGTCACGACCGTGCGACCCGCATCCCGCAGCCACGCCGCGAGCAGCGCCGACTGCGTCGACTTGCCCGCGCCGTCGCCGCCCTCGAGCGTGAGGAAGAGCCCGCGCGCCACTACTGCTTCTTGGCGGGCGTGCGGCGCTTCGCGGGCGCCTTGCGCGCCGGCTTCTTCGCAGGGCCCTTCTCGCGCTTGATCTGCAGCAGCTCGACCGCACGCTCGAACGTGACCGCCGCGACGTCCTCGCCGCGCGGGATGGTCGCGTTCGTCTCGCCGTCCGTCACATACGGGCCGAAGCGGCCGTCCTTCACCTTGATCGGCTTGCCGCTGACCGGATCCGCGTCGAACTCGGCGAGCGCCGACGACTGCCGCCGGCCGCCGTACTTCGGCTGCGCGAGCCGCTCGATCGCCTGCTCGAGCGTGATCGTGAAGATCTCGTCCTCGCTGTCGAGCGAGCGCGTCTCGGTGCCCTTCGTGATGAAGGGGCCGTAGCGGCCGTTGCGCACCGTGATGGGCGTCTCGGTCTCGTCGGCGGGGTCGACGCCGATCGTGCGCGGCAGCGACAACAGCTGCACGGCCGTGTCGAGGTCGATCGTCTCCGGCGACATGCTCTGGAAGAGGGATGCCGTGCGCGGCTTCGGCGGCTTGGGCGCCTTCTTCGGCTTGCCGGTCTTCGTGAGCTCGGGCTCGGCCGGGGTCTCGGGCTCCGGCTCGAGCTCCTGCACGTAGGGACCGAAGCGACCGTCCTTCACGACGATCGTCTTGCCGGTCTCGGGGTGCACGCCGAGCACGCGCTCCTCGACGGGCGGCGCGTCGAGCAGCTCCTTCGCGCGAGCGAGCGTCAGCTCGTCGGGCGTGAGCTCATCCGGCACGTTGGCGCGCTGGATCGTGCCCTGCTCGTCGATGCGCTCGAGGTACGGCCCGTACTGGCCGACGCGCAGCGTGATGCCCTCGCCGAGGTCGATGGAGTTGACGGCGCGCGCGTCGATCTCGCCGAGGTTGCCGACGACGTCGCGCAGCCCCGGCTTGCCGTCGTGGCCGCGGTAGAAGCGCTCGAGCCACTCGACACGGTCGGCCTCGCCATCGGCGATGCGATCGAGGTCGGCGAGCATCTCGGCCGTGAAGTCGTAGTCCACGTACTGGCCCAGGTGCTCCTCGAGCAGGTTCATCGTCGCGAACGCGATCCACTCGGGCACGAGCGCGCCGCCGCGCACCGACACGAACCCGCGCCGCACGATCGTGTCGATGATCGACGCGTACGTCGACGGGCGGCCGATCTCGAGCTCCTCGAGCGCCTTGACGAGGCTCGCCTCCGTGTAGCGCGGCGGCGGCGTCGTGACGTGGTCCTTGCGCTCGAGGCTCGTCAGCCCCAGGCGGTCCTTCGCCTGCACGTCGGGCAGCGTCGCATCCTGCTCGGCGTCGTCGGCGTAGCGATCGACGTCCTTGCCCTCCTCGTACGCCTGCAGGAAGCCCGGCTCGGTGATGACGGTGCCGGATGCCGTGAACTCGGCGACGCCGCGGCTCGTCCTGCCCGAGGCGATCGTGATGGTCGCGGTCTGCCCGGTCGCATCGATCATCTGGCTCGCGACGGTGCGCTTCCAGATGAGGTCGTAGAGCCGCTGCTCGTTGTCGGTGAGCCTGCCAGCGAGCGACTTCGGCGTCTGGAAGGCGTCGCCGGCGGGCCGGATGGCCTCGTGCGCCTCCTGCGCCGACTTCGACTTGCCCGAGTAGAGCCGCGGGGCCTGGGGCACGGCGCCGTCGCCGTACAGCGAGACGGCCTGCGCCCGCGCGGCCGAGATGGCCTGCGCCGAGAGCGACGGCGAGTCGGTGCGCATGTAGGTGATGTAGCCGTTCTCGTAGAGCGACTGCGCGACCGACATCGTCTGCTTCGCCGAGAAGCGCAGCTTGCGCCCGGCCTCCTGCTGCAGCGTCGACGTCGTGAAGGGCGCCGACGGGCGGCGGCGGTAGGGCTTCGACTCGACGCTCGCGACCTCGAAGGTCGACGCCTCGAGCTCGGTGGCGAGCGCCTCGGCGCCCTCCGCGTCGAGCACGGTGCGCACGCCCTTCACCTGGCCGCGGTCGTCGAAGTCGGAGCCGGTGGCGACGCGCGCCCCGTCGAGGCGCACGAGCCGCGCCGGGAAGTGCTTGCCGTCGGCGTCGAACGTCGCGGCGAGGCTCCAGTAGGCGGCGGGCACGAACGCCATGCGCTCGCGCTCGCGGTCGACGATCAGGCGCGCCGTGGGCGACTGCACGCGGCCGGCCGACAGCCCCTGCCGCACCTTGCGCCACAGCACGGGGCTCACCTCGTAGCCGTAGAGGCGGTCGAGGATGCGGCGGGTCTCCTGCGCGTCGACGAGGTCCATGTCGAGCTCGCGCGTGTTGTCGCGGGCGTGCTCGATGGCCTCCTTCGTGATCTCGTGGAAGACCATGCGCTGCACCGGCACCTTGGGCTGCAGCACCTCGAGGAGGTGCCATGCGATGGCCTCGCCCTCGCGGTCCTCATCCGTCGCGAGGATGAGCTCGTCGGCGTCCTTGAGGGCGCGCTTCAGCTCGGTGACCGTCTTGCGCTTGTCGTCGTTGACGACGTAGTAGGGCTCGAAGCCAGCATCGACGTCGACCGCGAACTTGCCGAACGGCCCCTTCTTCATGTCCGCCGGGAGGTCGCGAGGGCTCACCAGGTCGCGGATGTGCCCGACGGAGGCCATGACCTTGTAGCCCTCGCCGAGGTAGCGCTCGATCGTCTTGCCCTTCGCAGGGCTCTCGACGATGACGAGCTTCGTGCCGTCTGCCAACGCTCTTGTCCTTCCCGCTGACGCGCCCTCACCATACATGCGCCGTCGGACGGGCTCCCGCACCGGGCGGGCGGCGTTCGCCGCTGGCGTGCGACGCGCGGCGCCCGGTCACGGGGCAGCATCCGCGCCGGGCGCCGGACCCGCGACGGCCGTCGCGCGCAGCGGAGCGCCGGACGCGTCGGCGACGACGACCCTCGCGGTGAGCCCGTCGAGCGCGCACGCGGCGAGCACGGCGCCGTTCGCCTCGGCGACGAGCGCGGCACGACCGCACGGGTCGGCAGCGACCCAGCCGGCTGCGGCGTCGGCCGCGGCGAGCGCCGCCGCGTCGGCCGCGCCGTCGAGCCGCGCCGACGCCACGACGAGGGCGCACGCCGCGAGCGCAGCCCCGGCCGCCACGACGGCGGCGGCGACGATCGCGAGCGCCAGCACGGCACCCGCGCCACGCTCGTCGGCGAGCCTGTCGCGCCGGTCGCCGACCGCCCGCGTCACCGGCCGCCCGCGTCCGCGCAGCTCGAGGCGGCGAGCGGCAGGACCCCGCCGAGCGCGCTGCCCCGCAGGGTGACGCAGACGACCTCGCCCGACGCCGCGACCTCGAGCGCGACGTCGCCGACGAAGGGCTCGGGTGCATCGCCGCGCGCGACCGCGCGCGCCGCATCCGCCGCCGCGTCCTGCAGCGCGACCTGCCTCGCGGCCGCGCCGACGCCGCCGATCGCGAGCGCCGCGACGACGACGACCGCGGGCAGCGCGACAGCGAGCTCGGCGGTGACCGCGCCGCGCTCGTCGCGCACGCCGCCCGCGCGCCGCGTCACTGCTGCACGGTCAGCGCGCGCTGCACCATGTCCGTGAGGATCTGGCGCACCTCCTCGCTGCGCAGGATCACGACGAGCAATCCCGCGAAGCCGACCGCCGCGACGGTGGGTGACGGTGGCACACTTAGTGCATGAGCCCTAGGCCGCGCCGCGCATTCGCATACGCCCGCCAGTCTGTCGGGAGTGACGAGGGGATCAAGCAGCAGCGGAAGGCGCTTCGCAAGTACGCCAAACGCAACCGTTGGGAGATCGTCGCGGAGTACGCCGACAACGATGTGAGCGCCAGCCGCGACCGTGGGGACGGCACCGGTTGGGCTCAGATGCTGGCCGGGCTCGCGGCGGGCGAGGCGTCCGCCGTCCTCTGCACGGAGCCCTCGCGCTTGATGCGGCGACTCCGAGACCTTGTGGACCTCCGCGACACGGGCGCGCGGCTCATCGCGACTCGGAAGGGCCTCGACTCGGGTACGTCCGGCGGTGGCTGGATGTGGAGCCAGTTGGTCGTCATGGCCGAGCATGAGATCGAACAGAAGGAGGAGCGCCGAGTGCCGTTCGCTCGCGAGCGTCACAAGGCCGGGCACCCGACGCCGGGCGAGCCGCCCTATGGGTACGCGTGGATCTCAGCGAAGGATCGAGGCAAGAAGGGCCGACGCTGGCGGGTGGTTCCGTCCGAGGCTGCGGTCGTGCGGTGGGCGTTTCTGCGCGCGGCGTGGGAGGTCGAGCGCGGCCCGGTTGATGGGGCTCCCGTGCCAAACCTCGCCGCCATGTGCCGAGCCCTGAACGCGAAGGATCGCCACACTCGCTCGGGAGCCGTCTGGCGCTCGGCGACGCTCCGCCGCATGCTCGTCAATCCCGTCTACGCCGGGCTCTTGCAGCCGCGCCGAGAGGACCGCCTGACGCTGGAGACCTCGACGGGCCGTGAGCGTCGCGGGGCGGAGACATTCGACCCTGCCGACGGCACGCCGGGGCTCTGGGATGCGCTCGTGACGGTCGAGACCGTCACGGCGCTGCGGTCGGCGCTGCTCGATCCCCGGCGTACACGCAACGGCGGCAACGTCGCCCGCCGCTGGCCGCTCTCCGGACTCGCGACGTGCTCCACGTGCTCGGTACCCGTGCGCTCGGGCGTCGACCGGCAGCGGAAGCGCGTGTACCGGTGCCCCGCCGGGCACCTGACTCGATCGGGCCCGCTGCTCGACGAGTTCGCTCGGGCGCTTGCGATCTGGAGACTGTCTCAGCCCGACGCGCACGGACTCGTCAGGCCCGCCGACGGTACCGACCTCGACGCCCTTGACCGGGAGCGAGTCGACCTCACGGGCCGCCGGGATCGACTCGTCGATGCGCTCGCCGAGGGAGTGTTGACGCGCGAGGAGATCGGGCCCCGCTTGGACGACGTGCGGGCTCGGCTCGCCGACCTAGAGGAGCGCTGGGGCCGCGCCGTCAAGCCCTCCCCGCTCTCCGGACTGCTCGGCGCGGATGACGTCGCCGCACGCTGGGACGCGCTGCCCGCGACGGCTCAGCATGCCGCGCTGGGAGCCCTCCTGCGAGTCCAGCTGGAGCCCGTCGGCAAGGGCGTTAGGGCTCGCACATTCGACGATCTGGCGGGCTCCGTGCTAGTCGAATGGGTCGAGAGCGATGCCGTCGAGCAAGCGGCCCGGGCGCATCATGAGCGCGCGCAAGCGGCATGGCTGGCCGGCGAGTTCCCGACGCTCAGCGACGCGCTCGACGCGACGGAAGATGACTGGCAGACGTACCCGACCCGCCTGCCGGTGCCCACGCCCGCCGATCTCGCGAGCATCGTGCCTCGGTTCGTCGGCGGGCTCGGCGACGATACCCGCGGCACGCTCGGCGCTGCGCTCAGCCGTGCGGAGCCAACCACCGAGCCCTAGCCGGCGATCCCGATCGAGACACGCCGCGCAGTGGCTTCGGAAAGCAAGCAAACCCCGCCGCGGCGAGTGTGGAGCCGCCGCGCTCGCGATGCCGACGCTTTCACTGCTGCAGCCGGTGGAAGCTCTGGCACGCTTTCGACCACGTTTGCAGCGGCGTCAGCACGTCCACGATCAGTTGCCCGGCTAGCCGGGTCTCGTAGCCCTCGACGTACGGCTCCCACTGTCTGCGGAGCACGCCCCAGGCGTCCACGTCCGACCATGGCAGCCACCGCCGCTCTCCCCAGTCGATCGGGAAGACGATCGGGAACTGCAGCCCGCCGGGCGTCGCGAGCGGCACCATGCCGTGCATGACGGCGTTGCGGATGATGAACGCACCGTCGAGGAGCACGCGGAGATCGGACAGCCCCATGTCGTCGAGGTAGGCGTCGTGGTTGATCTTGCGCATGCGCTCGTCCAGCGCCGCTGCCCAGACGCACGCCGTCAGCACGTGATGGATCTCGACCTCGCGCTCGTAGCCGTAGTGCCGCTGGAACGCTTCGTCGATCGCCTGCGCGGCGAAGTCGACGGCGGGAGGGGCGAGCATTGATGCACGCTACAGCGAGCTCGGTGAGACGGCCGAAGGCCGGCTCAGAGAGCCGGCCTTCGTGGACGTTGCAGTCGTGTCTGCCTAGAGGTTCAGGTCGTCCGTGGCGCGAGGGATGAGCGCCTGGATCCTGATTGCCAGACGCTTGCGACCGGCGTCGCCAGTCCACTGGGACGCGACGCCCTGGGGACCCGACAGCCAGAAGTCGGCCCCGGTCACGTCGCGTGCGCCGTCCTCGTCCACGACCTCGCCGGTCAGCGTGGGCAGTTCGCGAAGGATCTCTGCGTAGGCCTCGGCGTCGCCGAGACGCTTGCTACGGGCTCGCAGGACCTCGATGATCTGCGGCAGGACCCGATGGAACGCGATGGCGCCCGGACCCTTCTGGAGGACGTAGTCCTTCGGCTGCTCGAACGGCTCGGGCAGGACCTGCTTGATGCCCGCCCAGTATGCATCGAGGATCACAGCGATCTGATCGGCATCAGCCTTCTTGAGGATCGGCATGGCGAGCACGGGCTGCAGCGAGCGGATGAACTGCGACAGGTTGAGGGTGAGGTTGTCTCCCGGCATCTTGCGCACGTTCGCGCGCTGGATCTTGTCAGACCACGCGCCCCCGGAGGCGGCGAGGGCGTCAGCGACGTCCGCACCCTTGATCTTCCAGTCCTGGTTCTTGACCTCGAGGAGTTCAGCCAGTTCGGAGTCCTGATCGGCCATCTTCCGCAGCAGTTCCCACGCGAGGTCGACCTTGACCGACTTCGCGTTGTTGTTGACCTCGTAGAACTCCTTCATCTCCTGGACACTGTCCAGACCGATCGTGAGGGAGATCGGGACAGGGAACTCTGCGAAGTCCTCAGCGTGCGTCTCGACCAGCTGGCCGATCGCGCCGCTGCGGTGCTGCCCGTCGTAGACGTAGAGGCTGGGCCCGTCCGCGGGGATCTCCAGCGTCCCGACTCCGATCCAGTGCTCGCCGGACTTGACCGCCCTGTTGTAGGCGGCTTCGTCCTCGATTGCGAAGGTCACCTTGTCGAGATCTCCCTCTCGCAGGTTGAGGAGGAGCGGATTCGGCATGCGCCCACCGCGGTCCCGGTAGTACTCAGCGGCCTGGCGGATGCGGAACGCCTGCGGCTCGCGCTGGTATCCCTCTCCCGACTTCGAGTCGTAGCCATCCACGGCCGCAGAGGCCGTGAGCGGCGCCGCCGAAGCGAAGCCGAGCAGCATCGGCACGCCGTGCTGGACGGCGATCGAGCCGCTGATCTTGAGTGCGCCGACCTCGGCGCTAGTCGTGTTTCCCACTGTGTGCTCCTTGCTCTCGGGGATCGATAGCTCGACTATGACAGATCTGCGATTGGAGCGCAAGTCAGATCTGCAGACAGCCGCACGAGCAGATCTGTGTCACAGATCTGTCGTTCGGCGGGCGGCGCTACGTTGTTCGAATGAGAGTCGTAGGCGCGGTGGCGGTCCGGGCGGGCAAGGTCATGGCATGCCGCCGCTCGCTCAACCGCGCGTCAGGCGGACTATGGGAGTTCCCGGGCGGCAAAGTCGAGCCAGGCGAGACTGATGCAAGCGCGCTCGTGCGGGAGCTCCGCGAGGAGTTGTCGATCGTTGGCGCCGACATCGGGGTACTCCTCGATCGCTCGACAACGCTCGTCGGGGAGCTAGCCGTCGACCTCGCCTGCTACCGGGTCGAGTTCGATGGCGAGCCGACGCTCGGTCCCGATCACGATGCGTTGGTTTGGGTCCCAGCGGCCGAGATTGGATCCCTCAACTGGGCCGCCCCCGACTTGCCGGCAGTTGCCGCGATCGTTCGCGGAGACCTGCCTACATAGGTTCGCGAACCTCAAACGACTCGGCGTCGCGGTAGGCCAGCTTGATTCCAACGCTCGCAATGAGGCTGGTGAGATCAGCGGACGGGCGTGACGGAAGCAGGATCACGGGTGATGCTTCCAGCCCGAGTGCCCGAGCACTGTGCACGTAATCGAGCACTTGGCCTATCGCCTGGCGCACGTACGCCCGAGCTGTCGACTTCTTGGCCTCGACCACCCAGCCCCGAGACTCGACGTACAGGTCAGGCTCAATCACGCCGGACTCGACGGGTAGCCGCAATCGCGACGGCAGGGTTCCTGCCCTCGTGAGCCAGCGACCGAAGTCGGCTTGGAGCTGAAACTCGACACGTGAAACAACACGCTCGCCGTAGTGCTGAGGCTCGTCCTGAGAGATCACTACGTCGGAGGCTTCGGGCGGTGTCCAGTCGAGGACGCTGACCTCTGCCGGTGCAACGCCCCCATAGCTCGGCAGAAGCTCCGACCGTGCGTCGAGCGGCACGAGATTGAAGATGATCCCCTCGCGTGGCCGGCCGTCCAAATCGGGGATCTCCTCGATCCGGTACGTGGGATCCCCCGTCGTGAATGCGCCCACGTACGTGGCCGTAACCCCGCGAGTCGTAAACATTCGGATCGTGCGACCGTTGCGCGCCGAATCTCTGATCGCGAGGTTGCCCCGCACAAACGGCTGGTCGCCGTACTGCCCCTCGCCCGTGTACGAGTACGAGCCGTCCTCTCGCAGACCCTCGAACTTGTCGTAGCCGTAGCGAGCGCCGGCCACTGGGTCAGTGAAGATCAGAATGTCCCTGATGCCGCGCGGCGTCGAAATCCCGCCCTGGCGCTGACCGCCGTACGCATAGTGCAGCTCTCGGCGCCGCACTGCATCGCCGACCTGCAAGACCCACTCGCGCGGGCCCTGTACTGGTCCGAAACGGGCAACGAGCTCCGCCGACTGCGCATCGTCGAACTCCCAGCGCGAGACACCCTCCGAAAGTCGGCCATAGAGCTCCCGCGCCACCTCTCGCACTCGCTTCTGCGATCGATTGACCTCAAGGGCGATGCTGGCCGGCGTTCTGGGCATGCTGCAGGCTAACCCGGCAGGTGGCGCAAGAGCTGGGACGCTGATGCCTAGCTGAGAAACGCCGGGCAGTGGCTCCGGAAACGGAGCGAACCACGCTGCCGCGGGCATGGAGCCGCCGCGCTCGCGATTGGCCCTCGGATGACTGCGAGCGGCGGGCCCCTACAGTGACCGCATGCGCACTCTCGCCAGCCTCGCGACAGCCTCCGCCGAGCCCGTCCCACCGGCCTCGGTGGCGGATGGCAGCGGTGACGCCTGGATTGTGCCGCTGCTCGCGTTCGTTGGTTCGATCATCGGCAGCGCGATCGTGCCCCTCTTCATCGAGTGGTGGCGCACCAAGCGAGCAGATCGAACGGCGAGCGTCGAGCAGCAGCGGAGCGATGCGATCGAAGCGCGCGAAGCACGCCAGTCTCGCCACGACGCGGCGCGTGCGCTCATCGCCAACATCGCCGAGCGTATCGAGTGCTACAGGCGCGGCGAACAGCCGCCGACCAACGCCATCGCTGAGGAGTTGAGCATCCTCGGCGACATGCGCCTACTGAGCCATCCCCACGGCTCTCAGTTCGTCAACGCTGTCGGCCTCCTCACCACCTTCCACGACGGGCCGGATCTCGTGCAGAGGATGGCGAACCGGCTGTCGATGCTCGAGGAGTATCTACCCGAATGGGTCGAGGATCCTGCGCCGAGCGATGTCCTGGCACTCGCGTTGCTCAAGCAAGCCATCCCCGCCGAACCCATTCTGCGCGCTCACTATGAGGCGATCCTGGCGTCGAGCGCCACGCTGCTGGGCGGCAAGGCGCAGGCGCGCGAGGAAGCCGAAGCGGAGCGGGCGCGAGAGGCAAGCGCAGACGGGGCCCCACCGGCCACGTAGGGCCCTCGCTGCCCGACGCGACTAGTCAGATGGGACCCGTGAGCAGTCTCATGCGTCTCTCGCGATCGGAGTCCAGCTGGATCCCTACCCGGCCCCTCCCGGGGGCCTCTGCGGCCGTCCTACGCGCGCTTGGAGCGAATGCGCTGGGCAGTCGTGGAGCGGAGCACGGCCTGCACGCTCGATGCGGCCCACGATGCGCCGCCGCGGGCCGTGGGGATGCCCTCAGCGGTGAGCGTGCGGGCGATGGCGGAGAGGCCGGTGCCACCGTCGTACATGTCGACGATGCGCTCGACGAGATCGGCGCTCAGCGTGGGCTTGCGGCCCACGTGGACGCCCTCAGCCTTGCGCTGCGCCATGCCCTCGCGGGTGCGGGCTCCGATCAACTCGCGCTCGTACTGCGCCGCGCTCGCGAGCACGTTTGCCGTGAACCGGCCAGCCGGGTCCGACGTGTCCATGTTCGGGGAGAGGAGCACCATGCCCCAGCCGCGTCGTGCTGCGCGGTCGAGGAGCCCGGCGAAGTCAGCGACCGAGCGCGACACGCGGTCCAGGCGAGTGCTGAGGAGGTAGGCGGCCTCGCCGCGGTCGAGGCGGTCGAGGGCGCTGGCGAGGCCGTCACGGCCCTTGAGGCTCTTGGCGCTCTTGCCCGCGTCCTCGACGATCTCGACGTCCCAGCCGCGGCGCTCGCCCTCGGCGGTGAGCATCGCGCGCTGCGCTGCCAGCGATGCGCCCTCGTCGGCCTGTTCGGATGTCGAGACACGGACGTACGCGAGGGCGAGGGGGCGGGCGGTGCGGCTGCTCACACCTCGATGTTACGCAAAGGGTTCCCTTTGCGCAAGCGAGGCTAGCGAGTGTCGCCGTCGGGCTCGTCGGCGAGGGTGAGCCCGCGAGCGATCCCAGCGAGGTACGCGTCTTCCGTCGGCGTGGAGATCCCCTGCTCGGCGAGGTCGGCGCGAGCAGCCTCGATGCGCTCGGCTCGGTCGGCACGCTGGGCTCTCGTCGTCATGCGGGCAGCGTAGCCGGGAGTCGCAGCAGCACGGCGGCCCACTGTTCCAGCGCCGCGAGGGCGTCGAGGTCGGCGTGTTGGCGAGCGGCGAGATCGAGCAGCGTGGCGGGCATGTCGGCTCCTGACGTGTTGGTGATGGTCGGCGGGCCCGTTCACACCCGGCTCACGGGCCCGCCGATCCTGCGGCACAGGGTCCGCAACCTCGCGTACGGACAGACAACCGACGCGAGGGGGCATGTGGGGCGGGGCCGCTGGTGTCAGCCCCAGCGGCCCCGCGAATCGACCGGCCCGAACCCCGAATGTGCGGGGCCGGTCGATGGTGGCGGCGTGGAGTCCGGGGACGATTCGGACTCGTCGGCCGCCGTTGGCCGGATCGTGGACCGCGACACCCAATCAACGGGCGACGATCCGGCGGATGATGCCGTGCAGCGGAGGAGCGGACCGCTGCACGGCGGCTAGTGCTGCCGTGCTCGTGCGAGCAGTCGGCAGAAGTCGTTGAGATCCATGAACACGTGCGTTCCCGCGTCCACGTCGTAGGAGGAGCGCTGGACGATGGCAGCGTGGATACGCGGCCCCTTGCCGGGCACGGCGTGCGCCGCTCGCAGCATCTCCGAGTGCCGGGCGCTGAGCCGCGACGAGACCGTGATGGCGACGCCCGGGATGTCGAGGATGTCGCCGATCTCGGCGGGCTCCTCACGGCTGCGGGCTCGGGCGTTCTTAAACCCGGCTGCGCGGAGGTGGTCGGCGATCTCGGTACGGAACGCGACGCCCTGGCGCACGCCGCGCTCGCCGACGCCGCTCACTTGGCAGCCTTCGTGCTCGCGCTCGCGACCTGCTCGTGCGCGTGGGCCGTCTCCCAGTCCCGACGGCGGGCGTAGAGGCGGTCGTAGAACGTCTTGTAGTCGCTCGGCGTCGGGTTCGTGGCGCGGTGGCCGTAGCGCTCGCTGAGTGCGTCGAGAGCAGCGCCGCGCTCGTCCTCGTCGGCGATCTTGAGCGCGTCGGCGCGGGCCGCCTGGCGGGCCTCTCGCCACTCGTCGGAGCCGTAGACCCACACGGGCTCCCACGACGGCCAGGGGCCCCGGCGGAAGCGCACTCCGGCGTCCAGCTGGGCCGTGAACGTGTTGTTCCCGTCGCGGTCGGTCCACATCTCGGAGGTGACGCGCTCGGGCGTGATGGTGACGTGCTCGCCCGGCTGGTAGTACCGGCCGCCGCTCTCGAAGCGGACGTAGGGCGCGCGGATGTGGATCTGGATCGGCTCGTCGAATCCCGGGTCGGCGACGGGTGCGGGCTTGGCAGCGTCGGCCGCCTCGACCATCTTGCGCGCGGCGTCGAGCAGCGCGTCGGTGGGTGCGGTGGGGCTCATGGTGTGTTCCTTCGTCAGGCGGTGATGGCGGCGAGCGGCGCACGCTCGGCGGTGGCGGTGAGGGGACGGGCTGCAGCCTCGGCACGGTCGGCGTGCTCGGCGAGCGGTCCGGCGAGATCGTCGCGGCCCTGCTCGGCGAGCGAGGCGGCGAGGGCGTGCCCGATCTCCGGGTGCTCCCACGACGTCGAGGCGATGGCCTCGAACACGGCGTCGAAGTCTCGGAGCGTCGAGAGCGTTTCGCCGTCGTCGATCCCCAGGCGGTCGGAGATCATCGCCAGCGCTCGCAGTTCAGCATCCCCG
Organism: Agrococcus sp. SGAir0287; assembly: GCF_005484985.1. Lineage (NCBI taxonomy): Bacteria > Bacillati > Actinomycetota > Actinomycetes > Micrococcales > Microbacteriaceae > Agrococcus > Agrococcus sp. SGAir0287. The sequence goes on along the minus strand of NZ_CP027942.1, from coordinate 686,065 downwards.
GCGCGCACGGCATCGAGCGTCCGGCCAGCCGCGTGCGCGGCCTCACGGGCGGTGCGTGCGTCGTCTGCAATGGCGGCCACTCGATCGGCGATCGAGCCGAGATCCACGCTGCGCGCTTCACTCGCGGTGCTGCGCATCTCTGGCGCGAGATGACGGCGGAAGTGACGCCCGAGCGCGTCCGGCGATTGCGCGTATCGGCGCGCAATCCGGGCGATGGGCTGCCCCTCCACGTAGGCGTGCTCGACGGCCACGCGCACGCTGGTATCCAGCGAGCAGATGGTGCAACTGCGTGCCATGTCGGGGGCTCCTAGGGCGTCTGTATTCGCGAGGCGTATGGGTGCCTGCCCCAGTACTATCGACCGCTCGAACCCGTTTCGTGCACGGCGCTCGCGATGCCCCGTCAGGCGGCCTGCGTGACTCCAGCTGGAGTGCTGGGGAGCATGGCGAGGAACGCGTCGAAGTCGTCTTCGTCGGCCTGTGCTGCCTCGGCCGCCTGCTCCCGCTCGTGCTGTCGACGCTGCTCGGCGTCTCGCTGCTGGCGGTGCTTCCGACGGAGATCGGCGATGCCCTTGGCCTCGCGCTTCCGGTACTGCGCGGCTGCCGTCAGGAAGGGCACGCCCGTCTCCCTCGCGAGTGCGGCGATGCGATCCCCCTCAGCCGGACGCGGCGTCTTCGACTGGCGCGCTCGGTCGTGCCCGACGATCTCGTGCAGACACGCACGGGCCCGCTGGACGGTCTTGTACGAGACGGGGCGGCCGGGGAGATCCACAGCCCGGTGCATCTCGGCCGTCGTCTTGCCGAGATGCCAGAGCAGTTCCTGCGGCCAGAACTTGCGCGACTGTGCGCCGCCGCGAGCAGCGCGCTTCCGCTGGCGCTCGCGATGGCGCGGGTCGAACTCGCGGAGCACGAACGCGGCTGCCCGCTCGGGGATCCCAGCGTGCTCGTCGTCGGGCTCGTCGCCGTCCGGCCCGTCCGCGTCGTAGTACGTCAGACCGTAGGCGTGCGAGCGGGGACCGCCGCCGCGGTCGTAGTCGTGCTCGATGCGGAGCGCGCCGGGCGCGAGCATGAGCGATCGAAACGCGGCTGCCAGCGTCGCAGCGTCCGGCCGCTCGACTCCCTCCCCCTCCAGCGCGAGGCCGACGGCGCGGAGCCCGGCGCTGTTGAGCCTGCGGAGGACGGCCAGCGAGTACGCCTCGTGCGTCTCCGCGTCGGAGCCCCACACCGGCCAGAGCGGGCCGTCGGCGGCGTAGTGCGCGAGGGCCGCATGCACGCGCTGCTCCCAGGCTGCGGCGGACTCTGCTGCGGGCCCACTCTCCGGGGGAGAGATAGGTGATGTCCTAGTTGCTCCAGGTGATGTCCTAGTGCTCGCTCCAGGTGATGTCCTAGCAGCGGGCCTAGGTGATGTCCTAGCGCGGGGATGGGTGTCGGTCATGCTCGGGGCTCCTGAGTCGGGCTCGCCCGGGTGCGGCGTGCTCTACCTATTACGATCGACCGCCGGGCGCTCTGATGTGCATTGGCGTGGCACCGCTACGCGCGCGCGAGGCTCTCGGCATGGCGTAGAGCGGCGCTCGCGATTCTGGACTGAGGTATGTCTAGCGTTGCGACAGCCGCCATGGTTGCGATGACGTACTCCGCCGTCGCCGCGCCGTCCTCCTCGTCCACGAGCCCCTTGAGCCTGTCCATGTCTTCCTCTCCCCCGCCCGCCCGGATGCGATGCACGGGCATCCAGGGTCCGGGTCGCCGCCGACCGGGCGGGCGCCGAGTCGCGAGCGTGGGGATGCGACGAGCCTGTGGAGCCGCGCTCGCCGAGGTTCCTCGCAGCGGCGCGCTGCTTGACTTGCGGCATGCACGTGCCCCTCGACCAGCCGCACTACGGCGTCGGCCCCGCCGGCATGGTGCGCTTCCTGCGGAAGTACGCGACGTTCCGCGGCCGTGCGAGCCGCAGCGAGTTCTGGTGGGCGCAGCTCACGCTCGCGATCGCCGGGCTCGTCCTGCTCGCGCCGGGAGTCGTCGCGTTCGTCGTCGTCTTCGGCGATCGCATGGCCTTCTACTCGTCGGATCCGGCGACGACGCCGGCGGCGCCGTTCGGCGCATTCGCCGACGCGCTGTGGGCGGTCGGCCTCATCGGCATCGGGGCGCTCGTCGACCTCGCCTTCCTCGTGCCGACGCTCGCGCTCGCGTGGCGCCGCGCGCAGGACGCGGGGCTGCCGGGCGGCATCGGCCTGCTCATCCAGCTCGGCGGAGGCCTGCTCGCCGGCGTCACGCTCGTCGCCGCCGTCGCGCCGCTCGTGCTCGGGTTCCTCGACTCGTCGGCGAAGGGGGCGCGCTTCGAGCCCTCGCCCTCGCCCGCCCTGCCGCCGGGCGTCGACCCGGCCGCATGGCACGCGGAGCGGCTCGCGGCAGCGTCGTCGGCTGCCGGATGGACGGGCGCGCAGGCACGGTCCGCCCCGCAGCCGGTCGCCTGGCCGACCGTGCGCTAGGCGCGAGCGCCGCGGCCGCTCGCTACCACGGTGCGCGGCCTCAGGCGATCGGCGCGATCGCCTGCTGCAGCATCGTGAGCACGAGCGGCACGATCGCCAGGAGCCCGAAGGCCGGCAGCACGCAGACGCCCAGCGGCACGACGAGCCGCACCGACGCGCGCTCGGCGCGCTCCTGCCCGGCCAGGCGCTCGCGCGTGCGCGCCGCATCGGCCTCCGCCTGCAGCAGCCCCGCCGCGGGCACGCCTGCCGCCTGGGCGATGCGCAGCGTCTCCTCGATCGCGGTGCCGTCGACGCCCGTCACGCCGTGCGCTCGGAGCGCGGCCGCGACGATCCCGCGCGCGCGATCCACCCCGACGCCGCCCGCGAGCGCCACGGCGACGAGCTCGAGCTCGAGCCCGGCCGTCGGCTCGCCGTGGGAGGCCACGCGGACGATGCGCCGCGTCCACGCCCACGCGGTCGCTCCGAGCGCGAGCCCGGTCGCGAGCGCGACGAGCCCGACGGGCGAGCCGAGCAGCGCACCGACCGGATCGAGCCCGAGGAGCATGCCGAAGGCGATGCCGACCAGGGGCAGCACCGCGACGACCTTCGCCGTCGAGCGCGGCGCGGCCAGCGCGACGTCGACGGCCCGCAGCGCGGCAGCACGGTCGCGCAGCGTGCTCGCGAGTCGCGCGAGGACGCCCGCCACGGGCGCGCCGGCCTCGGCGGCGACGTCGAGCGCGGCATCGCACAGGGACCACGCCTCGCCGTGCGCGGGATCGCGACCCGAGCGATCGGCGCCGATGCCGACGTAGCCCCACGCCGCGGCGAGCGGCACGCCGCCGGCAGTCACGGCGGCGACGCGCTGCACGAGCGTCGCGACCGCCTCCAGGTCAGCCGCCCGCATCGACGACCTCCAGCCGGTCGTCGCGCATGCCGAGCCTGCCGAGCGCGGCGACGCGCCTGCCTCTCGCCGTGCGCTCGACGTGCAGCACGGCGTCGAACGCGCTCACCGCCTGGCGTGCGAGGGCTGCCGGACCGAGGCCGGCCAGGGCGCCGAGCGCCTCGAGCCGCGCGGGCACGTCGCCGAGCGCGTTGGCGTGCAGCGTGCCCGCACCGCCGTCATGCCCTGTGTTCAGCGCCGCGAGCAGCTCGCGGATCTCGGCGCCGCGGCACTCGCCCAGCACGAGTCGATCCGGACGCATCCGCAGGGCCTCGCGCACGAGCCGTGCGAGATCCACGGCGCCCGCGCCCTCGAGGTTCGCCTGCCGCGTCTGCAGCGCGACGACGTGGTTGTGGCGGATGCGGAGCTCGGCGACGTCCTCGATGGTCACGATGCGCTCGTGCGCCGGCGCGGCCGAGAGCATCGCGGCGAGCAGCGTCGTCTTGCCCGAGCCTCCGGCACCGGTGACGAGCACGTTGGCGCGGGCCGCGACGAGCGCGTCGACGCGCTCCCTGGCGACGAGCGCGAACGCGTCCGACGCCTCGAGCGCGTCGAGGTCGAGGCGCTCGGCGCGCGGCAGTCGGATGGAGAGCTGCGTGCCGTCGACGGCGACCGGCGGCAGCGCCACGTGCACGCGGATGCCGTCGTGCAGCCGCACGTCCACGCACGGGGACGCCTCGTCGACGTGCCGCCCGCCCGCCTCGACGAGCCGGACGGCGAGCTCGCGCACGCGAGGCTCGCCCAACCGCACCCCGGTCGGCTCCGCACCCGCGCCGCGATCCGCCCAGACCCGCCCCGCCGTGACGAAGACGTCGGTGACCGCCGCATCGCCGACGAGCGCCGCGAGCTCGCCGAACTCGTGCATCGGCGCGCCGTCGACCCCGAGCCGGGCGGCGCCCGCGGCGCGCTGCCCTGCCACGAAGGGGATGCCGGCCATGCGACGAGGCTGCCTGCGGCGCCGACCCGACGGACGCGGTCCTGCGAGCGCTGTGGAGACGGCGGGGCTGTGGAGCGCGCCTCGACCGCGACGGGGCCGGACATGGAAGGCGGCGCCCATTGGGGGGAACGGGCGCCGCCGCAGGTGCACGGATCGGGGGAATCCGACGCAGGCCTGCCATGTCGACACGGGATCGACACCCCGGAGCATACTCCCGCGCCCTCCCGCAGCCCATCGGCGGCGGCCGCGCACGATGGGCCCCGGCCCGCCGCGACCGGGCCGACCTCGGTTCGCATAGGGTCGGGATGTCACGTCCGCATGCAAGGGAGCACTCGACATGACCGACCACCTCACGCACCTCGACGACGCGGCGCAGCGCACGTTCCCGCCCAGCGACGCGTTCCGCGCCCAAGCCGTCGCCGACGAGCGACTGCACGAGGAGGCGACCGAGGATCGGCTGGCGTTCTGGGCGGCGAGGGCGCGCGAGCTGCACTGGCACCGCGACTTCACCGAGGTGCTCGACTGGCAGCCTCCGCACGCGCGCTGGTTCGCCGACGGGCAGCTGAACGTGGCCTACAACTGCCTCGACCGGCACGTCGAGGCGGGGCTCGGCGACCGCGTGGCGCTGCACTGGGAGGGCGAGCCCGGCGACCGCCGTACCATCACCTACGCCGAGCTGACTGCCGAGGTCCAGCGGCTCGCGAACGTGCTGCTCGCGCACGGGGTGGGCGACGGCGACCGCGTCGCGATCTACCTGCCGATGCTGCCGGAGGCCGTCGCCGCGATGCTCGCGTGCGCACGCATCGGCGCCATCCACTCCGTCGTCTTCGGCGGCTTCAGCGCCTCCAACCTGCGCATGCGCATCGACGACGCGAAGGCGACGTTCGTCATCACGGCCGACGGCACGTGGCGCAAGGGCAAGGTCTTCCCGCTGAAGCCCGTCGTCGACGACGCGCTGCGCGAGCCCGGCCACGACGTGACCGGCGTGCTCGTCGTGCGTCGCGGCGAGAACGAGGTCGAGTGGGTCGAGGGCCGCGACCGCTGGTACCACGAGGCGATGGCGGAGGTGGACGCCGACCACGAGGCGCAGGGCTTCGACGCCGAGCACCCGCTCTTCATCCTCTACACCTCGGGCTCCACCGGGAAGCCGAAGGGCATCCTCCACACCTCCGGCGGCTACCTGACGCAGGCCTCCTTCACCCACCGCGTCGTCTTCGACCTGCACCCCGAGACCGACGTGTACTGGTGCACGGCCGACGTCGGCTGGATCACCGGCCACTCGTACGTCGTCTACGGCCCGCTCGCGAACGGCGCGACGCAGGTGCTCTACGAGGGCACGATGGACACGCCCGGACCCGAGCGACCCTGGCAGCTCATCGAGCGCTACGGCGTCACCATCTTCTACACGGCGCCGACGGCCATCCGCACGTTCATGAAGCTCGGCCGGCAGCACGTGCAGTCGTCGGACCTGTCGAGCCTGCGCGTGCTCGGCACCGTGGGCGAGCCCATCAACCCCGAGGCGTGGATGTGGTACCGCGAGGTGGTCGGCTCGGGCACGACGCCGATCGTCGACACGTGGTGGCAGACGGAGACGGGCGCGATGATGATCGCACCCCTGCCGGGCGTCACCGCGCTGAAGCCCGGCAGCGCGCAGGTGCCGCTGCCCGGCATCGCCATCGACGTCGTCGACGAGTCGGGTGCGCCGGTCGAGGACGGCTCGGGCGGCCTCCTCGTCGTGACCGAGCCGTGGCCGTCGATGCTCCGCACGATCTGGGGCGACGACGAGCGCTACCGCGAGACGTACTGGGAGAAGTTCGGCGACCGCTACTTCGCCGGCGACGGCGCGCGAAAGGACGAGGACGGCGACATCTGGCTGCTCGGCCGCGTCGACGACGTCATGAACGTGTCCGGACACCGGCTCTCGACCGCCGAGATCGAGTCGTCGCTCGTCGCACACGAGTCGACGGCCGAGGCCGCGGTCGTCGGCGCATCCGACGAGACGACGGGCCAGGCGGTCGTCGCCTTCGTCATCCTCAAGGCGCGGTTCGCGGATGCGCAGTCGGTCGAGGAGTCGGAGGCGGCGCTGCGCGAGCACGTCGCGAACGACATCGGCAAGATCGCCAGGCCGCGTCAGGTGTTCATCGTGCCGGACCTGCCGAAGACGCGCTCGGGCAAGATCATGCGGCGCCTGCTGCGCGACCTCGCCGAGGGACGCGACCTCGGCGACACGACGACGCTCGCCGACCAGGGGGTCGTCGAGGCGATCCGCTCGCAGCTCCGCTGACGCAACACAACTGATCTGAGGTTCTCGGCCCTTTCTGACATCAGAAAGGGCCGAAAACCTCAGATCGAACTGCGGCTAGGCGAACTCGGCGATGAGCTCGACCTCGACGGGCGCGCCGAGGGGCAGCTCCGCGACGCCGACGGCCGAGCGCGCGTGCACGCCGGCGTCGCCCAGCAGCTCGCCGAGCAGCTCGGAGGCGCCGTTCACGACGCCCGGCTGCCCCGTGAAGCCGGGGGCGCTCGCCACGAAGCCCGTGACCTTGACGATGCGCGTGACGCGGTCGAGCGAGCCGATCTGCGCCTCGACCGCCGCGAGGGCGTTGAGGATGCACGTCGCGGCGTAGCCCTTCGCATCCTCGGGCGAGACCTCGGCGCCGACCTTGCCGATCGCGGGCAGCGCGCCGTCGACGAACGGCAGCTGCCCCGACGTGAAGACGTGGTGGCCGGAGACGACGGCGGGCACGTAGGCCGCGACGGGCGGCGCGACGGCGGGGAGGGAGAGGCCCAGCTGCGCGAGCCGGTCGGCGACGCTCACGCCTTCGGCCGCTTCAGGAAGGCGACCATGCCGCCCTCGGCGCCCGTCGCGATGTGCACGAGCTCCCAGCCGTCGGCGCCCCAGTTGTTGAGGATCGCCGTCTCCTTGTGGATGAGGAGCGGGGTCGTCGCGTACTCCCAGGTCGTCATGGGGCCTCCTCGCCTCGCGGGCGCTCATAGGGTGGTGCCGTACCCTCGCTAGCATGCCAGCCCGCTCGACCGCCAAGCATGCGCCCGGGTCCCTGCTCGGGAGCCTCCTCGGCCTCATCGGCTTCTCCGTCGTCGCCGGCCTCCTCGTGAGCGCCACGGTGACGCCCGCCGTGGCCGTCGCATCCAGCACCGCGAACAGCGGGCTCGACATCTTCGAGAACCTGCCGGAGTTCGCGCAGATCGAGGAGCAGTCCGAGGTCTCGACGATCTACGGCACCCTCGATGGCAACCCCGTGCCCATCGCCGAGTTCTACAGCCAGAACCGCGAGATCGTCACGCTCGCGCAGGCCGGCCAGTGGGCGCCGCTCGCCGCGATCGCCGGCGAGGACCGTCGCTTCTACGACCATGGCGGCGTCGACGCGCCCTCGATCGTGCGCGCCGCGCTCGGTCAGGTCACGGGCGGCTCCGGCGGCGCCTCGAGCCTCACGATGCAGCTCGTGCGCCAGCAGATCGTCGAGGTCGCGTGCCAGATCGTGGATCCCGAGACGGACGAGCGGTTCGACCCCGAGCTGTGCGCCGACCAGACCACCGACTCGTACGGCCGCAAGCTGCAGGAGATGCGCTTCGCCATCGGCCTCGAGCAGCGGTACACGAAGAACGAGATCCTCGCGGCGTACCTCAACATCGCGAACTTCGGCAACGCGACGTACGGCATCCAGGCCGCCGCGCAGCGGTACTTCGGCCTCGATGCGTGGCAGCTGAGCATCGCCCAGGCCGCGTCGATCATGACGATCGTGCAGAACCCGTCGACGCTCAACCTCTTCTCGCCCGACAACTACGAGCGCAACGAGGTGCGACGGAACTACATCATCGACGCGATGCTCGACGTCGGCTACATCACCCAGGAGCAGCACGACGAGGCCGTCGCCACGCCCGTCGACGACGCGTTCGTCAACATCCAGCCCGCCGCGTCGGGCTGCATCGCCTCCTACTACGGCTCGACCGGCTTCTTCTGCGACTACGTGCAGGAGCTCCTGAAGCAGCCGCAGAGCGACGGCACGTACATCCTCGGCGACGACGTCGAGTCGGCCACGCGCGCCCTCAACCTCGGCGGCCTGCAGATCTACACGTCGATCGACGTGGGGCTCAACGAGGAGGTCCAGGCGAACCTCGACACCTACGCGCCCAACACCGAGACGAGGCTCGAGCTCGGCGCCGCGGTGACGATGCTCGAGGTCGGCACCGGCCGCGTGCTCGCGATGGCGCAGAACAAGGACTACGCGAACGTCGACGACGCCCCGTACACGGCCACGGGCATCAACTACAACGTCGACAACCGGTACGGCGGCGGCGGCGGCTTCCAGCCGGGATCCGGCTACAAGATCTTCACGCTCGCCGCGTGGATCGAGGCCGGGTACTCGGTGAACACGTCGCTCGACACCTCGCGCCACCCCCGCACCGTGCAGACGTGCGACGGCGCCGTCGAGCGCAACTACGACCCGCAGAACAACGAGGGCTTCTCCTCGCCGCGGCAGGACGTCACCGGCATCTTCGTCAACTCGATGAACACGGGCGTCGCCGAGATGGGCACCCGCGTCCCCGTCTGCGCCGTCCACGACGTCGCGACGCGGATGGGCACGACGCCCGCCAACCAGGACGCGTACACCGACAACTACGCGTCGTGGTTCATCGGAACGGCGGGCAACGTGACGCCGATGTCGATGGCGGAGGCCTTCCAGACCATCGCGAACGGCGGCGTGCACTGCGAGCCGCGTGCGATCGACCGCATCGTCGCGCGCGACGGATCGGAGATCGCCGTGCCCGCGCAGGACTGCGAGCAGGCCATCACCCCCGAGGTCGCCTCGGTCATGCAGTTCGTGCTGCAGGAGGTCACGAACCGCAACCCCGCGAACAACCCGCCGGGCAACGCCCCCGTGATCTCCAAGACCGGCACGAGCGACAACGTCGTGCAGACGTGGACGAACGGCGCCTCGTCCTCGGTGGCGACGAGCGTCTGGGTCGGCAACATCCGCGGCAACGTCGGCCTGCTCGACGCCGCCGGCGGCAGTCGCGCGCTGTGGAACATCCGATCGCAGGTCTTCACGAGCTCGATGGCCGACGCGCTCGCCCGCTACCCCGGCGGCGCCTTCCTGCAGCCCGATCCCGAGACGCTGCAGGGCAACGCCATCGCGCTGCCGAACGTCGCGGGCCAGACGCCCGACGAGGCACGCGCCACGCTCGAGGGCGCCGGCTTCTCGGTCGTGGTCGGCGCCACCGTGCCGGGCGCGCAGGAGGCGGGCCGCGTCGAGTACACCTCCCCCGGCGCCGGCTCGCTCGTGCTGCCCGAGGCGTCGGTCACGCTGCTCGTCAGCGACGGCTCGCAGTACGCGCCACCGGAGTCGGCGATCCCCGACCTCGAGGGGCAGTCGCTCGGGGACGCGAGATCCACGATGAGCGCCGCGGGCTTCGACCCCGCCAACCTGCAGATCACGTGGGCGCAGGCGCCGGGTGGCCAGCGCTGCGAGGTGCTCGACCAGAACCCCGACCCCGGCACGAACGGTCCGCCGTCGTCGCCGGTGTCGATCGTCGTCGGCTCCGACCGCGCCGGCCAGGATCCTGGCTGCTGAGTCGGGCGGGCGCGCCCTCGGCATCGCCGCGGGCGCGCTCGTCGGCGCCGGCGTGGTGACGGCGGCGTACGCGACCCTCGTCGAGCGCACGGCGTTCCGCGTGCGGCACGAGACCGTGCGCGTGCTGCCGCCCGGCAGCGCGCCGATCCGCGTGCTGCACCTGTCCGATCAGCACCTCGCGCCCTGGCAGCGCGGCAAGGTCGAGTGGCTGCGCTCGCTCGCGTCGCTCGAGCCCGACCTCGTCGTCTCGACCGGAGATGCGCTCGGCCATCGCGACGCGATCCCGGCGCTCGCGCGGTCGCTCGAGCCGCTGCGGGGCATCCCGGGCGTCTTCGTGCACGGCTCGAACGACCTGTACGGGCCCGTGATGAAGAACCCGACGCGCTACCTGCTCGGCCCGTCGTCCAAGCGGCTCGCACCCCGCGAGCCCGACCTCGACACGGCGGCGCTCGAGGCCGTCTACGCCGACCTCGGCTGGCTCGACCTCGACAACCACGCGCGGGCGCTCGAGATCGCCGGCACGCGGCTCGAGCTGTTCGGCACGCACGACGCCCATCACGGCTGGGATCGCCTCGGCGACATGCGCGACGAGCTCGCCGCGCTGCGCGAGCGCGCCGACTGGTCGCCGACGACGCGCGGACCCGTCGCCATCGGCGTCACCCACGCACCGTACCGCCGCATCCTCGACGCCCTCGTCGCGGGCGGGGCGGAGGTCCTCTTCGCCGGCCATACGCACGGCGGGCAGGTGCGCATCCCGGGCGGGCACGCGCTCGTCGCGAACTGCGACATCCCCCTCGAGCAGGCGTCGGGGCTGTCGACGTGGGAGCACGCGGGCGCCACGGCGGCCCTCGAGGTCTCGCAGGGTATCGGCACCTCGATCTACGCGCCGTTCCGGCTCGGCACGCCGCCGGAGGCCGTGCTCGTGTCGCTGGAGGCGCGCGCGATCGGCTAGCATGGACAGGTTGCCGCACACGCGGCAGCACCGGGGTGTGGCGCAGCTTGGTAGCGCGCGTCGTTCGGGACGACGAGGCCGCAGGTTCAAATCCTGTCACCCCGACCACGACGAGAGCCCCCTCCTTCATGGAGGGGGCTCTCGTGGTCCAGGCGCCCGTCGGGTCGCGTTCCGCCGCGGCTCAGGCCAGCACGCCGCCCGACTCCCGCAGGTAGCAGGAGGCGCACAGCGACTCGTACGCGACCGCCTCGCCGTCGATGGCGACCTGGTCGCCCTCGAAGACGAAGCGCTGCCCGACGCGACGGCCGTTGAAGAGCGCCTTGCGCCCGCAGCGGCAGATCGTCTTCAACTCCTCCAGCGAGTGCGCGATCTCCATGAGCCGCGCCGAGCCCGGGAAGGCGTGCGTGCGGAAGTCGGTGCGGATGCCGTAGGCGAGCACGGGCACGTCGTGCAGCACGGCGATGCGCAGCAGGTCGTCGACCTGCTCGGGCTGCAGGAACTGCGCCTCGTCCACGAGCAGGCACGCGACGTGGTCGCCGCCGGGATCGCCGCCTGCGGCGTGCACGAAGGCCGCGAGCATGGCGTCGTCCGGCGCGACGCAGAAGTCGGCCTCGCGCGTCACGCCGAGCCGCGACACGATCGCGCCGTCGCCCTTCGTGTCGGTCGACGGCTTCGCCAGCAGCACGCGCTGCCCGCGCTCCTCGTAGTTGAACGCCGCCTGCAGCAGCGCGGTGGACTTGCCCGAGTTCATCGCCCCGTAGCGGAAGTAGAGCTTGGCCACGAGGAACCAGGCTAGAGGATGCCGTCCTCCGTCGCGCGCACGATGAGGTCCGCACGCTTGCCCGCCGCACGGTCCACGGCGGCGTACTTCTGGCGCACGCGGCGCAGGAACGTCTTGGCCGTCTCGTACTTGACGTTCATCGCCGTCGCGACCTGCTGCGTCGAGTAGCCCTGCACGTAGTACGTGAGCGCCTGGCGCTCGCCGGGGCTGAGGCGCGGGCGCTCGAGCGGCACGGAGCGACGCACGGTCGGCAGCTGTCGCTGGCTGGCGCGCCGGATGGCCTGCACGATCTCGAGCATCGGCGTCTTGCGGGGCAGCGCCTCCGCAGCGCCCGCCTGCAGCGCCTGGTGGTGGTCGACGGATCGGTCATCGGCGACGATGACGACCTGCGACCCGGCTGCGACGCACGCCTTGATGCGCGACGCGATGGTGGTCGACTCGTGCCGCAGCTCGCCGATGAGCGTGACGTCCGGCGGGAACGACGGGTCCATGGCGAAGTCGCGGAAGGTCGACGCGCACACGACGACGTCGAGATCCGGCGCGTTGCGCTCCAGCCAGACGCGGAGCGACTCGAGCAGGATCGCGAAGTCGTCGATGATGCCGAGGGTGATCCGCCCCCGGGTCCGCACTGCATCCGCGCCCATGCCTGGATCGTACCCCAGGGAACTGAGCAAGCGTCAGAAACTAGGAGGAATGCAGCGCAGGACGCGCGAACGAGCCCATTCTCGCTCGCTTCGCGCAACGATCGCGCGCGCCGATGGACGCCTCACGCGTCTCGTGCGTCAGGCCGAGGCGGCCTCGACGGCCGTCACGGCCTCGGCAGCGCCGTTCGCGCCGCGATCCAGCCGCAGCACGCGCGTCGTGCGCGCGATGCTCGCGCGTGCGGCCTCGCGGTCGTCGTTGAGACGCGTGCCGAACGACGGGACGAGCCGCTCGACCTCGCCGCGCCATGCGGGGAAGCGGTCGGGGAAGCAGCGCTCGAGGATCGTCAGCATGATCGGCGCCGCGGTCGACGCCCCCGGCGACGCGCCGAGCAGTCCCGCGATCGTGCCGTCCGCGCCCGTGACGATCTCGGTGCCGAACTGCAGCACGCCACCCTTCTCGGGGTCCTTCTTCATGACCTGCACGCGCTGCCCCGCCTTCACGAGGTGCCAGTCGGCCGACCGCGCGTTCGGCATGAACTCGCGCAGCGTCTCCATCTGCTTCGCCTTCGTCGACAGCACCTCGCCGAAGAGGTACTTGACGAGGCCGAGGTTCGCCAGGCCCGCGCGCACCATCGGGTAGAGGTTGTGCGGACGGATCGTCGAGAAGAGGTCGAGATTCGAGCCCGTCTTCAGGTACTTGGGGCTGAAGCCGGCGTAGGGGCCGAAGAGGAGGCTCGTCGAGCCGTCGACGACGCGCGTGTCGAGGTGCGGCACCGACATCGGCGGGGCGCCGACGCTCGCCTTGCCGTAGACCTTCGCGTCGTGCCGATCGACGATCGACGGGTCGTCGCAGCGCAGCCACTCGCCCGTGATCGGGAAGCCGCCGTAGCCGTGCGCCTCCGGGATCCCCGACTTCTGCAGCAGCCGCAGGGCGCCGCCGCCGGCGCCGACGAACACGAAGCGCGCGCGGATGCTCGAGGGGGTCCTGCCGACCTCGTCGCGCAGGCGGATCGTCCAGATGCCGTCCTTGCCGCGCTTCAGGCCCGCGACCTTCTTCCCGGTGCGGATGCGCGCGCCGCCGCGCTCCATGCCCTCGAAGAGCGCGCGCGAGAGGGCGCCGAAGTCGACGTCGGTGCCGGACGTGATGCGGGTGGCGGCGATCGGCTGGTCCTTGCGGCGCCCGGGGATGAGCAACGGCGCCCACGAGCGGATCGTCGCGGCGTCGGTCGAGAACTCCATGCCCTCGAACAGCGGCTCGTCCTTGAGCGCCTCGTAGCGGCGGCGGAGGTAGTCGACGTTCGCCTCACCCCACACGAAGCTCATGTGCGGCGTCGGCGAGATGAAGGCGGTCGGGTCGGGCAGCACGCCGTCCTCGACGAACGACGCCCACAGCTGCCGCGACACCTGGAACTGCTCGTTGATCTCGATGGCCTTCGCCGGCGAGATGGTGCCGTCGGCGCCCTCGGGCGTGTAGTTGAGCTCGCACAGGGCCGCGTGACCCGTGCCGGCGTTGTTCCACGGGTTCGAGGACTCCTCCGCGACGCGCGAGAGTCGCTCGTAGACCTCGATGCTCCACTCGGGCTCGAGCCTCTGGAGGAGAGCGCCGAGCGTGGCGCTCATGATCCCACCGCCGATCAGGGCCACGTCGATCGTCTTCATCGACGTCCATGCTACCGGCGCGGCGCGGCGCGGCGACCACGCGAGCGTGCGAGGAACCGCGATTCTTCCGCGCCGTCGCCGGCGCGCGACGGGGCGGGACCCACCGGTCCCCGCCCCGTCGCGACGGCCTCGTCAGGCGGCGATGCGCGCCGCGAGCAGCTCGGCGATCTGCAGCGCGTTGAGCGCCGCGCCCTTGCGGAGGTTGTCGCTCGAGAGGAACAGCACGAGGCCGCGCCCCTCCGGCGCCGACTGATCGGCGCGGATGCGGCCGACGATCGTGGGGTCGGTGCCCGCCGCATCCTGCGGCGTCGGCACGTCGGCGAGGACGACGCCCGGTGCGTCCGCCAGCAGCTCGCGGGCGCGCTCGGGGCTGATCGGTCGGTCGAACTCGGCGTGGATCGACAGCGAGTGGCCGGTGAAGACCGGCACGCGCACGCAGGTGCCGGCGACGAGCAGGTCGGGGATCTCGAGGATCTTGCGGCTCTCGTTGCGGAGCTTCTTCTCCTCGTCGGTCTCGCCCTCGCCGTCGTCGACGATCGATCCCGCGAGCGGCAGGACGTTCATCGCGATCGGGGCGACGTACTTGACCGGCTCGGGCAGGTCGAGCGCGTGACCGTCGTGCGTCAGGCGCTCGGGATGCTGCGCGACCGCCGCCTGCAGCTGGCCCAGCAGCTCCTCCACGCCAGCGAGGCCCGTGCCGGAGACGGCCTGGTAGGTCGCGACGACGAGGCGGGCGAGCCCCGCCTCCGCGTGCAGCGGACGCAGCACGGGCATCGCGGCCATCGTCGTGCAGTTCGGATTCGCGACGATGCCCTTGGGGATCGTGTCGAGCGCGTGGGCGTTGACCTCGGAGACCACGAGCGGCACGTCCGGATCCATGCGCCACGCCGAGGAGTTGTCGACGACCGTGACGCCCGCGGCTGCGAAGCGCTCCGCCTGCGCACGCGACGTCGTCGCGCCCGCCGAGAAGATCGCGACGTCGAGGCCCGTCGGATCCGCCGTCGCCGCATCCTCGACCGTGATCCGCTCGCCGCCCACCACGAGCTGCGAGCCGGCGGAGCGCGAGGATGCGAACAGTCGCAGCTCGTCGACCGCGAGCCCGCGCTGCTCGATGAGCTCGATGACCTTGCCACCGACCTGGCCCGTGGCGCCGACGATGCCGAGCCGCAGGCTCATCGTCCGGTCCCCGCGTGCACGACGGCGTCCTCGTCGGCGTCGAGCCCGAAGGCCGAGTGCACGACGCGCACCGCGTCGTGGAGCTGGGCTGCGCTCGTCACGACCGAGATGCGGATCTCGCTCGTCGAGATGAGCTCGAGGTTGATGCCCGCGTCGGAGAGGGCCCGGAAGAGCTTCGCCGAGACGCCGACGTTCGTGCGCATGCCGGCGCCGACGAGCGCGAGCTTGCCGATCTGGTCGTCGTGCAGCACCTGCTCGAAGCCGACCTCGTCCTTCGCGGACTCGAGGGCCGCGATCGCGCGTGCTGCATCCGCCTTCGGCAGCGTGAACGTGATGTCCGTGCGACCGGTGGCGGCGGCCGAGACGTTCTGCACGATCATGTCGACGTTGGCCTCGGCCTCGGCGACGATCGTGAAGATCCGCGCCGCCGTGCCGGGCACGTCGGGCACGCCGACGATCGTGATCTTGGCCTCGCCGAGGTCGCTCGCGACGCCGACGATCTGGGCCTCTTCCATCGTCCCCTCCTTCTCGGGGTCGTAGACGATCGTGCCCTCCTGGTTCGTGAACGAGGAGCGCACGTGCAGGGTGACGCCGTGACGGCGCGCGTACTCGACGCTGCGGATGTGCAGCACCTTCGCGCCTGCCGACGCGAGCTCGAGCATCTCCTCGCTCGTGATGCGATCGACCTTGCGGGCGCGCGGCACGATGCGGGGGTCGGTGGTGAAGACGCCGTCGACGTCCGTGTAGATCTCGCAGACGTCCGCGCCGAGCGCAGCGGCGAGGGCGACGGCGCTCGTGTCGGAGCCGCCGCGGCCGAGGGTCGTGATGTCGCCCGTCACCTTGTTGAAGCCGGCGAAGCCCTGCACGATGACGATCTTGCCCTCGTCGAGCGCGTCGCGGACGCGGCCGGGCGTGACGGCGACGATGCGCGCGGAGCCGTGCGTCGCATCCGTGAGCATGCCGGCCTGGCTGCCGGTGAACGACAGCGCCTCGCCACCCATCGACGTGATCGCCATCGCGAGCAGCGCCATCGAGATGCGCTCGCCGGCCGTCAGCAGCATGTCGAGCTCGCGCCCGTGCTCCGGCAGCCCGGGCACGACCTCGTGGGCGAGGTCGAGCAGCTCGTCGGTCGTGTCGCCCATCGCCGAGACGACCACGACGACGTCGACGCCGCGCCTGCGGGTCTCGACGATGCGCTTCGCGACGCGCTTGATGCTCTCGGCGTCGGCGACGCTCGAGCCGCCGTACTTCTGCACGATGAGGCTCACGAGGACTCCTGGAGGGGTTGGGCGAGCATTCAGTCTACGGTCGCGGGCATGCGCGACCGGGCCGCATGACGCCGGGGTCCGGCGTCACCCGCACGCCGTCTTCCCGTCGCGTCGAGCGCGTCGGGCATCCCGAGCACGGCGTACGGTCGATCCACGCAGCCACCTGGGATGCCTCGACCGTCCCGAGAACGGATGCCGCGCCCCACCGCAGACGAGGAGCCCGCTCGTGACCACCGCATCCCCCGCCTCTGCAGGGCAGGCGACGCTCGCCCGCTCGCTCGGGCTCATCGCGATCGTCGGCCTGGGGCTCGGCTACATGACCCCCACCGTCGTCTTCGACACCTTCGGGCTCGTCGCCGACGGCACCGCGAACGTCGTGCCGGCCGCGTACGCCGTCGCCCTCGTCGTCATGGTCTTCACCGCGATCAGCTACGGGAAGATGGTCGGCGCGATCCCCAGCGCCGGATCGGCCTACACGTACGCGCGCGAGTCGATCCATCCGAACGTCGGCTTCGTCGTGGGGTGGACGGCGCTCATCGACTACATGCTGCTGCCGATGGTGAACGCGCTCATCCTGCGCAGCTACCTCGAGGCGCTGTTCCCGGCCGTGCCCGGCTGGATCTGGGTCGTCGCGTTCACGGCGCTCGTGACCGGCATCATCGCCCTCACGATGCGCGGCACGTCGAACGTCAACATGATCCTGCTCGTCTTCTCGATCGCCGTCATGACGGTCTTCGTCGTCATGGTCGTCGTCCAGCTCGCCGGTGGCGCCGGAGCGGGCACCGTCGTCTCGATCGCCCCCTTCGCGCACGACGGCGTCGCCTTCTCCGCCGTCCTCGCAGGCGCCACGATCGTCTGCTTCTCGTTCATCGGCTTCGACGCCGTGACGATGTACGCGGAGGAGGCGCGGAGCCCGAGGATCATGCCGCGGGCGATCGTGCTCACGGTCGTCGCGGGCGGCGCGATCTTCCTCGTCGCGTCCTACGTCACGCAGCTGCGATTCCCCGACTCGTCGGTCTTCCCGCAGGCCGCGATCGAGGACTCGACCCTGCCCGAGATCGGGGTGCAGGTCGGCGGCCCGGTGCTGCAGGCGGTGCTGACGGCGGCCGGCTTCGCCGCGACGCTCGCGTCGTGGCTCGCGTCGCACGCGTCCGTCTCGCGCATGCTCCTCGTCATGGGCCGGAACGCCGTGCTGCCGCGCCGACTCTTCGGCTTCGTCCACCCGCGCACGCGCACGCCGCTCTTCGCCGTCGTGCTGACGGGCCTCGTGAGCCTGCTCGCCATCGCCTTCACGCTCGAGCAGATCGCCGCGTACATCAACTACGGCGCGCTCGTCGCGTTCACGTTCGTGAACATCTCCGTCATCGCGTGGTTCGCGATCCGGAAGGGTCTGCGGCGCACGCCGCGCGACGTCGTCCGATACATCGTCATGCCGGCGATCGGCATGCTACTCACCGGGCTCCTGTGGGTGAACCTCGACGGCCACGCCCTCGTCGGCGGGCTCATCTGGACCGGGATCGGCGTCGTCTACCTCGCGATCATCACCCGCGGCTTCCGCCGCCGCGCGGCGTCGTTCGACGAGGGGCAGGACGTCACGGGCTTCGTCGACACCGTGCCCGGACCCCGCACGGTGCACCTCGACGACGGCACGCCGGGACGCGCCGCGCGCGACCGCGACGACTGATCGCGCGTCAGGTCGTGACCTGGCGGCGACCCTCGAAGGCCCGCCCGAGCGTCATCTCGTCCGCGAACTCGAGGTCGCCGCCCACGGGCAGGCCGCTCGCGAGGCGCGAGACGGTGATGCCCATCGGTGCGAGCGTGCGGATGAGGTAGGTCGCGGTCGCCTCGCCCTCGACGTTGGGGTCGGTGGCTATGATGACCTCCTGCACCGTGCCGTCCTGCAGGCGTCGCAGCAGCTGCGCGATGCGCAGCTGGTCGGGGCCGACGCCCTGCATCGGGTTCAGCGCGCCGCCGAGCACGTGGTACAGCCCACGGAACTCGCGGGTGCGCTCGATCGCCACGACGTCCTTCGGCTCCTCGACGACGCAGATCGTCGTCGGCACGCGGCGCGGGTCGCGGCAGATGGCGCAGCGCTCCTGCTCGCCGACGTTGCCGCAGATCTCGCAGAACCGCACGCGATCGCGCACCTCGGCGAGCACGCGCGACAGGCGCGACACGTCGAACGACTCGGTCTGGATGATGTGGAAGGCGATGCGCTGCGCCGACTTCGGCCCCACGCCCGGCAGCCTGCCCAGCTCGTCGATGAGCTCCTGCACGATGCCGTCGTACATCAGCGCACCTCCTCGCGGCCGTCGAGCACGATCTCCTCGAGGAACTCGGCGCCGAGCTCCTCGCGCACGACCGCCTCGCCGTAGCGGGCGTCGTCCATCGCCGCGCGGCGCCGATCCGTGGGCGTCGGGGCGGATGCGGGCGCGGAGCCCTCGGCCGTGGCGTGCGCGGCCGTCGTGGACGCGGCCGCCGGGGGCGCCGCGCCCATCGCAGCAGCCGTCGCCTCCACCGCCGCAGCGGCGGCCTCGTGGTCGACGACCTGCTCCTCGGGACCCCAGGGGTCGTCGGGCGCCTCGCCGTCCGGGACGCCGTCGGACGACGGCGTCGGTGCCGCCGGCGGCGCCGCGGTCGGGATGGGCGGCGCGGAGGTGGGCGCCTGGCGGATGGGCTGCGCGGGCTCCTCCGTCTCGGGCTGCGCGCTCGGGATCGGCGCGACGGCCCAGCCCGTCGCGACGCTCGCGGCGGCCCGCGGCGCCGTCGACGTCGGCCGCTGGCGCGCGACCGGCGAGGTCGCGGCGTCCGCCTGCTGCGCCGGAGCGGGCGCGGACGCGGGTGTTGACGCGACGGGCGCCGCGGACGCAGGCTCCGCATCGCCGTCGGTCGACGGCTGCGGCGCGCGGGCACGAGGACGCGCGCCCTCGGGCGCGCCGATGAGCGTGCGCAGGTACTTCACGGTGAAGCCGAGGACGTGCTCGATCGAGGCGCGCAGATGCTCCGCGGGGCTCGTCGCGCCGCCGGGCTTCGCCGGGAACGCCTCGAAGTCGCCCTGATTGCGGAATCCGAGCGTGAGGACCTCGTCCTGCAGCGAGACGATCTCGGTCTGCGAGACGAGGAGCCAGGCGGGTCGGCTGCGCTCGCCCAGGTGGGTGAGCACCTCGTCCCACGCGTCGCGCAGCTGCTCCACGGTCACGGCGCCGACGGCCGCTGCCGGTGCGGGCTGCGAGGGCGACGCATCGGGCGACGCCGCGACGGACGCCGCCGGAGCCGACGGCGCCGCGGCGACGGGCGCCGCGGGCTGCGTCGGCGCGGCGACGGGCTGCGCGGACGCCGCGACCTGCGAGGCGGGAGCCGCGCCGGCCTGCGCGGCCGCGGGCTGCGCGGGCGCGGCGGCCGCCTCGCTCGTGCCGCCTGCGACGCCGATGCGGCGCTCGAGGCGCTCGACCCGCGCGAGGGTGCCGAGCTCCTGGTCGCCTGCCGCGGGCACGAGCAGGCGGGCCGCCATGAGCTCGAGATGCACCTTGGGGCTCGTGGCGCCCGTCATGTCCGTGAGCGCCTTCGCGACGACGTCGGCGGCGCGCGAGAGCTCGACCGGTCCGAACGCGCGCACCTGGCGCAGCATGGCGTCGAGGTCCTCCTGCGGCACGCCGTGCAGCAGGGCGGCGGGATCGTGCGCCGCGCGCACCACGATGAGGTCGCGCAGCCGCTCGAGCAGATCCTCGACGAAGCGGCGCGGATCCTGCCCCGACTGGATGACCGCGTCGACGGCCGCGAACATCGCCGAGGCATCGCGAGCGCCGAGCGCGTCGACGGCGTCGTCGAGCAGGGCGGCGTGCGTGAAGCCGAGCAGCGCCACCGCCTGCTCGTAGGCGACGGTGGGCGTGTCCGAGCCGGCGATGAGCTGGTCGAGGATCGAGAGGGTGTCGCGGGCGGAGCCGCCGCCGGCGCGGATGACGAGCGGCAGCACGCCCGCCTCCGTCTGCACGCCCTCGCGCTGCGTGAGCTGCGAGACGTACTCGAGCATCGGCGCGGGCGGGATGAGGCGGAAGGGGTAGTGGTGCGTGCGCGAGCGGATGGTGCCGATGACCTTGTCGGGCTCCGTCGTCGCGAAGATGAACTTCACGTGGGGCGGCGGCTCCTCGACGATCTTCAGCAGCGCGTTGAAGCCCTGCGAGGTCACCATGTGCGCCTCGTCGAGGATGAAGATCTTGAAGCGGTCGCGCGCGGGCGCGAACGCGGCGCGCTCGCGCAGGTCGCGGGCGTCGTCGACGCCGTTGTGGCTCGCGGCGTCGATCTCGACGACGTCGAGCGACCCGCCGCCGTCGCGGCTGAGCTCGAGGCAGGAGTCGCACGTGCCGCAGGGCTCCGGCGTGGGGCCCGACGCGCAGTTGAGGCATCGGGCGAGGATCCGCGCGCTCGTCGTCTTGCCGCAGCCGCGCGGCCCGGAGAAGAGGTAGGCGTGCCCGACGCGGTCGCCGCGGATCGCGGCGCTGAGCGGATCGGTGACGTGCGCCTGCCCGATGAGCTCGGCGAACGTCTCCGGTCGATACCGGCGATAGAGGGCAGCGACCATGCACGCCAGGCTACCGGCGGCCACCCACGTGCGCGCACGCGCCTGCGGAGGCCCGCGCCCGGTTCCCCCCGGCGGACGCGTCGGGAATCCTGCAGCCCGTGACGCGTTGGACGCAGGCATGACCGCTCTCGACCACGGCCCCCTCATCCTCGGCGGCAACGCCTTCGGCTGGACGAGCGATCGCGACGAGTCCTTCGCGGTGCTCGACGCGTTCCTCGCGGCCGGCGGCACGTCGATCGACACGGCCGACGTCTACTCCGCGTGGGTCGACGGGCACGTCGGCGGCGAGTCCGAGACGATCCTCGGCGAGTGGATGGCGTCGCGCGGCGTGCGCGACCGCGTCGTCGTCGCGACGAAGGTCTTCTCGCACCCCGAGCGCCCGGGCCTGGCCGCCGCGAACGTGCGCGCCGCGGTCGACGACTCGCTGCGACGGCTGCAGACCGACCGCATCGACCTCTACTACGCGCACCGCGACGACCCCGAGGTGCCGCAGGAGGAGGTCGCGGCGGTCTTCGACGAGCTCGTGCGCGCCGGCAAGGTGCGCGAGGTCGGGGCGTCGAACTTCGAGCCGGCCCGTCTGCGCTCGCTCGTCGAGGTCGCCGAGTCCGCCGGGCTCGCGCGCCCGACGACGAGCCAGGACCGCTACAACCTCGTGTCCCGCGAGATCGAGGGCGAGCTCCTGCCGACGCTCGACGAGCTGGGCATCGTCGAGGCGCCCTACGTCTCCCTGGCGTCGGGCTTCCTCACGGGCAAGTACCGCCCGGGCGTGGAGGTCGACTCGCAGCGCGCGGGCATGGCCGGTCGCTACCTCGAGGATCCCGCGAACGTCGCGCTGCTCGACGTGCTCGACGACGTCGCCGCAGCGCACGGCACGACGGTCGCGGCCGTGTCGCTCGCCTGGCTGCGCCAGCAGCCCCTCGTCGCGGCGCCCCTCGCGAGCGCCCGCACCCCCCAGCAGCTCTCGGAGCTCCTCGCATCGGCCGACGTCGAGCTGACCGACGACGAGCTCGCGCGGCTCGCGGCGTAGCAGCGGGCGGCCGCGAGCCGGTATCGTGGTGGCCGGCTCCCCGCGTGGCGCCATCCAGGCCAACTCCCCCAGGGCGGAGACGCAGCAAGGGTAACCGGGCTCTGGCGGGTGCGCGGGGAGTCTTCGCATGTCGCGGCGCGGACGGCGCTTCCACACCGCGCTCGCCGGGCGTACCGTCGTCGCCAGGACGCCACGAAGGAGGCCGCCGATGTCGACGATCCCTGGACGCACCGGTCGGGCGCTGCTCGTGATCGACGTGCAGGAGGGCGTCTTCGCCACCGTGCACGATCGTGACGCCGTCGTCACGAGGATCGCCGGGCTCGTCGATCGCGCTCGCGCCGAGGGCACGCCGGTCGTCTGGATCCAGCAGGAGGACGAGGGCGACCTGCGGCACGGCAGCGACGGCTGGCGCATCGCCGCGCCCCTCGCGCCTGCCGACGGGGAAGCGGTCGTCGCGAAGACGTACGGCGATGCGTTCGACGCGACGAGCCTCGAGTCGGTGCTCGCCGACCTGGATGCGAGCGAGGTCGTCGTGTGCGGCGGGCAGACGGATGCCTGCGTGCGCTCGACCCTGCACGGCGCCTTCGTACGCGGCTACGACGTGACGCTCGTCGGCGACGCTCACACGACGGAGGACCTGCGCGAGTGGGACGCGAGCGTGCCGGGCCCCGCGGAGGTCATCGCGCACACGAACCTGTCGTGGCGCTACGAGGACGGCGCCGGCCGCGTAGCGCGCGTCGTCGACGCGGAGGAGGTCGTGCTCTCGTGACGAGCGCTGACGCGATCTTCGCCGAGCCGCGGCTCGCGGCCGTCTCCGACCCGCTCGATCCCGACCGCAGCGACCTCGACGCGTACGAGCGGCTCGTCGTCGACGAGCTGGGGGCGACGACGGCGCTCGACGTGGGATGCGGCACGGGCGAGCTCGCGATCCGGCTCGCACGACGCGGCGTGCGGGTGGTCGGCGTCGACCCGGCGGGCGCATCGGTCGACGTGGCACGGGGCAAGCCGGGAGCCGACGCCGTGACCTGGATCGTCGGCACCGCGGTGGACGCGCCCGCGATGCAGGTCGACGCCGCGACGATGACGGCGAACGTCGCAGGTGCTCCTCCACGACGACGCGTGGATCGCGACGCTCGCAGCGATCCGCGAACGGCTGCGCGACGGCGGGGTGCTCGCGTTCGAGACGCGCCGTCCGCATGTGCGCGCCTGGGAGGGGTGGACGCGCGAGGCGACCTTCCAGGTCGTCGACGTGCCCGGCGTCGGCGAGGTCGAGGACTGGGTCGAGGTCACGCGCGTCGACGGCGAGCTCGTGACCTTCGAGTCCCCGACGGTCTTCCGCGCGGACGGCGCGAGGTACGAGTCCACGAGCACGCTGCGCTTCCGCCCGCTCTCGGCCATCGTGCGCTCGCTCGAGGACACGGCATTCGCGGTGCGCGAGGTGCGCGACGCGCCCGATCGGCCGGGGCGCGAGTGGGTCGTCGTCGCCGAGGCGCTGCCGCGCTGAGGCGGCCGCCTACTCGGGGCGCCTGCGCGTGAGCATCCGCAGCACGAGGAAGACGACGACCGCGACGCCCGCGACGAGCGCGAGGCGGAAGCCGAACGCGAGCACGCGCAGCGCCACGTCGACGAGCACCCAGGCGATCACCACCGCGAGGACGACGCCGACGACGGTCCAGACGGTGCGCATGCCTTCAGGCTAGACGCCGACGACGCTCGCGGACTGCCTGGCGATCTCGAGCTCCTCGTCCGTCGGCACGATCCACACCGCGACGCGCGAGTCGTCGGTCGAGATGCGCCGCTCGCGCGGCCCCGCGGCGTTGCGCTCGGGATCGATGCGGACCCCGAGCTCCTCGAGCCCCGCGAGCGCAGCGGCGCGCACCTGGGCGACGTTCTCGCCGACGCCCGCCGTGAACGCGATGGCGTCCGCACCGCCGAGCACGGCCAGGTAGGCGCCGACGGTCGAGCGGAGCCGATGCGCGAGCACCTCGAGCGCCTCGACCGCGTGGTCGACGCCCGCCTCCGCCGCGCGCTGCACGTCGCGCATGTCGCCGGAGCCCGTGAGCCCGAGCAGGCCGGACCGCGTGTTGAGCAGGGCATCGAGCTCGTGGACGCCGAGGCCCGCGACGCGGTGCAGGTGCACGAGCACGCCGGGATCGACGTCGCCGGAGCGCGTGCCCATCACGAGGCCGGCGAGCGGCGTCATGCCCATCGACGTCTCGACCGAGCGACCTGAGTCGACGGCGCACGCAGAGGCCCCGTTGCCCAGGTGCAGGACGATCGTTCGCGTGTCCTCGAGCGGGCGGCCGAGCAACTGCGCCGTGCGGCGCGAGACGTACTGATGGCTCGTGCCATGGAAGCCGTACTTGCGCACGCGGTGCTCGTCGGCGACCGACCGGTCGATCGCGTAGCGCCAGGCGGCGCGCGGCAGCGTGCGATGGAAGGCCGTGTCGAACACGGCGACGTGCGGCAGCGACCCGAACGCGACGCGCGCCGCGCGGATGCCGAGGAGGTTCGCGGGGTTGTGGAGGGGCGCGAGCGGCGCGAGGTCGGCGATCTGCCCCTCGACGCGATCGTCGACGACGACGGGGCCGTCGAAGCGCGCCCCGCCCTGCACGACGCGGTGCCCGACCGCGACGATGCCCGCGTCGTCGAGCGCAGGACCGTGCTCGGCGAACGCCGCCAGCACCCAGCGGAACGCCTGCTCGTGGTCGCCCACATGCAGCTCGGCGTCGTGCCGCGCATCCTCCACGACGTGGCGGGCGCTCGAGCGCGCCTCGCCGATCCGCTCCACGAGCCCCGAGGCGAGCGCGGATCCCGACTCGAGGTCGACGAGCTGGTACTTGAGGCTCGAGGAGCCGGCGTTGACGACGAAGACGCTGCTCATGCGCCCGCCTGCGACGCCTGGCCCTGCGCCTGGATCGCCGTGATCGCGACCGTGTTGACGATGTCCTGCACGAGCGCCCCTCTCGAGAGGTCGTTGACCGGCTTGTTCAGGCCCTGGAGCACAGGACCGATCGCGAGCGCGCCCGCCGAGCGCTGCACCGCCTTGTACGTGTTGTTGCCCGTGTTGAGGTCGGGGAAGACGAACACGGTCGCGCGCCCGGCGACGTCGCTGCCCGGCATCTTCTTCGCGGCGACGACGGGGTCGGCCGCCGCGTCGTACTGGATGGGGCCCTCGACGAGCAGCTCGGGCGCGCGCTCGCGCACGAGCGCGGTCGCCGCGCGCACCTTGTCGACCTCCGCGCCGGATCCCGACTCCCCCGTCGAGTAGGACAGCATCGCGACGCGCGGCTCGATGCCGAAGTCGCGGGCGGTCTGCGCCGACGAGATCGCGATGTCGGCGAGCTCGGCGTCGGTGGGCTCGGGGACGACGGCGCAGTCGCCGTAGACGAGCACGCGGTCGGCGAGCGCCATGAGGAAGACGGAGGAGACCACGGAGACGCCCGGCTTCGTCTTCACCACCTCGAAGGACGGGCGGATGGTGTGGGCAGTCGTGTGCGCGGCGCCCGACACCATGCCGTCGGCGTCGCCGAGGTGCACCATCATCGTGCCGAAGTACGACACGTCGGTCACGCGCTCCCAGGCGTCCTCGAACGTCACGCCCTTGTGCGCGCGTGCCGCCGCGTACGCCTCCGCGTAGCGCGTCCTGAGCGCATGGTCGGTCGTCGCGACGACGCGCGCGTCGGCGAGGTCGAGGCCGAGCTCCGATGCGCGAGCGCGCACCGCCTGCTCGTCGCCGAGGATCGTGAGCCGGGCGACGCCGCGCTGCAGGATCGTGGAGGCCGCCTGCAGGATGCGGTCGTCATCGCCCTCGGGCAGCACGATGTGCCGCACGTCGGCGCGGGCGCGCTCGATGAGCCCCTGCTCGAACATGAGCGGCGTCACGACCGTCGAGCGCTGCAGCTCGAGCAGGTCGAGCAGCGCGTCGACCTCGACGTGGCTCTCGAACAGCGCGAGCGCCGTGTCCCGCTTGCGCTGCGTGCCCGTCGAGATGGCGCCGCGCGTGCCCGCGATGCGCCTGGCCGTCTCGTACGTGCCGTGCGGCGACCGGGCGATGGGCATCGTGAGGTCGAGACCGTCGATGAGCCGCTGCACCGAGGGCGCGAGGTCGAAGCCGCCGTTCAGGATGATGCCCGCGACGGTGGGGAACGCCTCCGACCGCTGCGCGAGCAGGGTCGCGACCACGACGTCGGAGCGGTCGCCGGGCACGACGACGATGCCGCCGTCGATGAGCCGGTCGAGCACGTGCTCCATCGACATGCCGGCGACGACGGTGCCGAGCGACTCGCGCTGCGCGAGCGCGGCATCGCCGCCGACGAGCGCCGCGTCGGTCGCGTCGAAGAGCTGCTGCACGGTCGGTGCGCCGAGGATGGGGTCCTCCGGGATGGCCCACACCGGCACCTCGATGCCGGCGGCGCGCGCCACGGCCTCGACGTCGGCGGCCGCGACGTCGCTGCGGTTCACGACGAGCGCCGCGAGCCGCGCGTGGCCGGCGCGCAGCTCCGGCAGCGTGAGCTCGCCGAGCTGACCGAGCGCCTCGACCGAGCGCGGCTGCCCGGTCTCGGGATCGCGGCCGCCCAAGACGAGCACGACGGGCGCGCCGAGGTTGGCGGCGACGCGCGCGTTGAAGCCGAGCTCGGTGGGGCTGCCCACGTCGGTGTAGTCGGAGCCGACGATCACGATGGCGTCGAAGCGGTCCTCAAGCAGGTGGAAGCGCGACACGATCGTCGCGAGCGCCGCCTCCGGGTCGTCG
The DNA here is from genome assembly GCF_005484985.1 of Agrococcus sp. SGAir0287. Taxonomy (NCBI): domain Bacteria; kingdom Bacillati; phylum Actinomycetota; class Actinomycetes; order Micrococcales; family Microbacteriaceae; genus Agrococcus; species Agrococcus sp. SGAir0287. The sequence goes on along the minus strand of NZ_CP027942.1, from coordinate 659,296 downwards.
TGCACCGCCTCGTAGGTCGTGCCGATCGCGTCCTCGTACGGGAGGTGCACGGCGTCGTGGGCGAGGAGCAGCTCGAGCACGGCGTCCCGCTCGGTCGTGGAGCGCGACACCGGTCGGTAGACGCCGACGCGCCCGACCCGGCGCGAGAGCGCGTCGACGAGCCCGAGCGCCACGATGGACTTGCCCGCGTGCCCCTCGGGAGAGGCGATCATCATCCGTGAGGTCACGGATCCAGCCTAGGGACGGGCCCGCCCTGCATCGACGGGTTGCGGCCTCCGCCGGACGCCGCCGGCGGTCCTCGCTCACGACACGCCGAGTCGCGCGCCCCGCATCACGCTTCGGTAACGCTTCCCCATGCGTCGAGCAGGAGCGGCCTAGGTTGGCCCTCAACGCCCCGCCCGATCAGGCGGGGAACCCGTGACGAAGGACACCTTCCTGTGAGCACCGCACCATCTCGTGTCGCTCTCCGTCGCTGTCTCGCCTCGCTCGCCGCCGTGACCATCGGTCTCGGCGGCGTCGTCGTGAGCACGTCGGTGGCGAACGCAGCCCCGCCCAGCACACCCGCCGTCGATCTCAGCGGCTTCGTCGACGGACGCTACGTCGTCCAGCTCGTCGACGACAGCGCCGCCCTCTACACCGGTGGCATCCCGAACCTCCAGCGCACCTCGCCCACGGGCACGGACTCGCTCGACGACAGCGACCCGGCGGTCGTCGCGTACAGCGACTACCTCGAGTCCGAGCAGCAGGACGTCGCCGGCTCCGTCGGAGCCGCCGTCGAGACGAGCCTCACGCTCACGCTCAACGCCTTCGTCGCCGACCTGACGGTCGACCAGGCGATCGAGCTCTCGCTGGACCCGCGCGTCGCGGCCGTCACGCCCGACGAGATCCTCCAGATCGACGCCTCCCCCGCCAACGAGTACCTCGACGTCGAGGGCATGTGGAACCAGGTCGGTGGCGTCGAGGGCGCCGGGCAGGGCGTCGTCGTCGGCGTGCTCGACACGGGCATCGCGCCCGAGAACCCGCTCTTCGCGGGCGACGCGCTCGGCACGACCCAGGGTGCGGAGCCCTACTGGTCCGGCGACCAGATCCTGTACGTCAAGGGCGACGGACAGACGTTCACCGGCACGTGCCAGACGGGCCCGGGCTTCACGGTGGAGATGTGCTCGACGAAGATCGTCGGTGCGCAGTTCTTCGCCGAGGGCGCGATCGCCGACGGCTTCGAGTTCGGCACCGAGGACCAGGTCCCCGGCGAGTACCTCTCGCCGCGCGACGGCGACGGCCACGGCTCGCACACGGCCTCGACCGCAGCGGGCAACCACGACGTCGCGGTCACGACCGAGGGCGGCCAGGACATCGGCACGATGTCGGGCGTCGCACCCGAGGCGCGCATCGCCGCGTACAAGGTCTGCTGGTCGGGCACCGACCCGGCATCGACCGATGACGACGCGTGCTACGGCACGGACCTGCTCGCGGGCATCGAGGCCGCGACGTCCGACGGCGTCGACGTCATCAACTTCTCGATCGGTGGCGGCGCGGCCGACTCCGTGTTCAGCGCCTACGACCTGGCCTTCCTCGGCGCAGCGCAGGCGGGCATCTTCGTCTCGGCCTCGGCGGGCAACTCCGGGCCGAACCCGACGACGCTCGACCACGCCTCGCCGTGGTACGCGACCGTCGCGAACACGACGATCCCCAACTACGAGGCGACGATCGAGCTGCCGGACGGCTCGCTCATCCCCGGAGCGTCGATCACGGTCGACATGGCTGCGGACGCCGAGCCGTTCAGCGGCCCGCTCGTCTACGCGGGCGACATCGCCGCGGAGGGGGCCTCCACGGCCGACGCGGCGCTCTGCCTCCCCGGCTCGCTCGCCACGGTCGCCGAGGGCACGATCGTGCTCTGCGACCGCGGCAGCAACGCGCGCGTCGAGAAGTCGGACGTCGTCGCAGCAGCAGGTGGCGCAGGCATGATCCTCGGCAACCCGACGCCGAACTCGATCGACCTGGACGACCACGTCATCCCGACGGTGCACATCGACGCGGCCTACTACGCGCAGGTGCGAGCCGTCGCCCAGACGGTGCCGTCGCAGACGGTGACGTTCACCGCCGGCAACACGTCCGGCATCGAGACGCCGGCGCCCATCGTGGCCGCCTCCTCGTCGCGAGGCCCGGTCGAGGCCGACGGCAACGACGTCATCAAGCCCGACATCGCGGCGCCCGGCACCGGCATCATCGCCGCCGGTCCGAACGCGCCGGGCGCCGAGGGCAGCTTCATCTTCCTCAGCGGCACGTCGATGGCAGCGCCGCACGTCGCAGGTCTCGCCGCGGTCTACCTCGGCGACGACCCCTTCGCGACGCCTGCGGAGATCAAGTCGGCGCTCATGACGACGGCCACCGACACGGTCGACGCGAACGGCGACGCCGTGCAGGACTGGTTCGCCCAGGGCGCCGGCTTCGTGAACACGGCCGACTTCCTCGACGCGGGCGTGTACTACGCCAACGGCCAGAGCGACTGGTACGGCTACCTGCGCGGCATCGGCTACGAGCTGCCCTCCACGTGGGTGGGTGCGGCCATCGACCCGAGCGACCTGAACATCGCCTCGATCGGCATCGGCGCCCTCGCGGGCACGCAGACGATCACGAGGACGCTCACGGCGCTCGAGCCGGGCACCTACGACGTGTCGGTGGACACGCCCGAGGGCGTGACCGCGGTCGTCCAGCCGACGCAGCTGTCGTTCGCCGAGGCGGGCGACACCGGCACCTACTCGGTGACGTTCACGGTCGACGCCGGCGCGACGCTCGAGGCATGGACGCAGGGCTCGCTCACGTGGACGAGCGCCGAGCACACGGCACGATCGCCGATCGCCGTGTACCCGGTGATCGTCGACGCGCCGCAGTGGGTCGAGGGCACCGGCACGGCGGGCGCCACGCCCGTCACGGTGACGGCCGGGGCCACCACGTCGATCCCGCTCACCCCGCAGGGCCTCTTCCCGGTCGAGGAGTTCGACTCGGGCACGGGCTCCACGGGCCAGCAGCTGCCGTCGTCGACCTTCACGGTCGCCGAGGGCGAGACGGCGCGCTACTTCGCCCTCGACAGCCTCGACCCCGACTCGGACCTCGACCTCTACGCCGTGCGCATCGTGAACGGCCAGATCGTCGAGCAGCACGTCGCGGGCACCGAGGCCGCCTCCGAGACGCTCCTCGTCGAGGACCCGACGCCGGGCACGTGGGCGACGATCGTGTCGGTCTACTCCTCGAACGAGGCGACGACCGACTACGTGGTGCGCCAGGCGGCGATCACGTCGGCGCCGGGCCTCGGCTCGTTCACGACCGACCCGACGAGCATCGACGGCACGATCGCGCAGCAGGCGTCCTACACCGCCTCGTGGCGCGGGCTCCCGCTCGACGGCGACTTCGTCGGTGCGGTCGCCTACTCGGGCGAGTCGCGCACGTTCGTGCACGTCACGACCGGCGAGGCGAGCATCCCCGCTCCGGAGCGCATCTCGGGTGCCAACCGCTACGAGACCGCGGTCGCGGCCTCGCAGGCCGGCTACCCCGAGGGCGCAGGCGTGGTCTACGTCGCGAGCGGCGTGAACTACCCCGATGGCCTGACGGCCGGTCCTGCCGCGGCGGTCGAGGGCGGCCCGCTGCTCCTGACCGACCCGGCCCAGGCGCCGACGGTCGTGCTCGACGAGATCGAGCGGCTCTCGCCGAGCCGCATCGTGATCGTGGGCGGCACGGGTGCCATCTCCGCCGCGGTCGAGGACGCGATGGGCGACCTCGCCGAGACGGTGGATCGCATCTCGGGCGCGGACCGCTACGAGACGTCGCGGCTGATCGCGGAGTACGCGTTCGGCGAGGGAGCGGGCACGGCGTTCATCGCCACCGGCCGCTCGTTCCCCGACGCGCTGACCGCGGGTGCCGCCGGCGGAGCGATCGGTGCGCCGGTCCTGCTCGTGGACGGCCTCGCGACCAGCGTCGACGGTGCAACGTCGGAGACGCTCGACGAGCTCGGCGTCACGCAGACGCTCGTCGCGGGTGGCACGGCGGCGGTGTCGAACGGGATCTACGCGGATCTCATCGACGACGCCCGCAGCCCCCAGCGTCTCGCGGGAGCCGACCGGTTCCTCACGGGCGTCTACGTCAACCAGGCGATCTTCTCGCCGCCGGTGTCGTCGATGTACATCGCCAGCGGTCTGAACTTCCCCGACGCCCTGTCCGCCTCGGCCCTCGCCGGTGCCGACGAGTCCCCGCTGTACGTCGTCCAGACGAACTGCGTGAACTCGGAGATCATCAGCGAGAGCCTGCGACTCGGCCAGCCCGACGTCTACCTCATGGGCGGCACCGCCGCCCTGGGTGCCGGCGTCGAGGCGTACGCCATCTGCGGCTAGCCGCAGCGCACGTCGAGGGGGCGGGGTCCACGCGGATCCCGCCCCTTCGGCGTTCCACGGCAGTCGTGTCGCGGGTCGGCGTCGTAGACCGGAGCCACGAGCAGAACCGGCCTCTGACGGCCACTTTTCGTGAGCATCGCTCACGACACGCCGCAACGCGTCCCCCAGGATCACGCTTGGGTAACGCTTCCCGATGCGTCGCGCAGGAGCGGCCTAGGTTGGCCCTCAACGCCCCGCCCGATCAGGTGGGGAACCCGTGACGAAGGACACCTTCCTGTGAGCACCGCACCATCTCGTGTCGCTCTCCGTCGCTGTCTCGCCTCGCTCGCCGCCGTGACCATCGGTCTCGGCGGCGTCGTCGTGAGCACGTCGGTGGCGAACGCAGCACCCACGCCCTCCGTGCCGATCGACACCAGCCAGTTCGTCGACGGTCGCTACGTCGTCCAGCTGAAGGACGATGCCGCCGCGCTCTACACCGGCGGCATCCCGAACCTCCAGCGCACCTCGCCGACCGGCACGCAGAGCCTCGACGAGGACGCGGCGCCGGTCGTCGCGTACAGCGACTACCTCGAGAACGAGCAGCAGGAGGTCGCCGACTCCGTGGGCGCGGACATCGCCGCGAACCTCACGCTGTCGCTGAACGGCTTCGTCGCCGACCTCAGCGCCGACCAGGCGCTCGAGCTCGCTCGCGACGGCCGCGTGCTCAACCTCTTCCCCGAGGAGTTCCTCCAGGTCGACGGGTCGCCGTCGAACGAGTACCTGGACGTCGAGGGCATGTGGGACCAGGTCGGTGGCGAGGCCGACGCCGGCAGCGGCGTCGTCGTCGGCGTGCTCGACACCGGCATCGCCCCGGAGAACCCGCTGTTCGCCGGGGAGCCGCTCGGCACCGAGCCCGGCAGCGAGCCCTACCTCGACGGCGACACCATCACCTACACGCGCGGCGATGGCGGCACCTTCACCGGCACGTGCGAGACGGGTCCGCAGTTCACGTCGGACATGTGCTCGACGAAGATCATCGGCGCGCAGTTCTTCCTCGACGGCTTCGGCGCGACGAGGATCGCCGGCAGCGACCTCGAGGTCCCCTCCCCCCGCGACCTCGACGGCCACGGCTCGCACACGGCCTCGACCGCCGCGGGCAACTACGACGTGCCCGTCACGACGCAGGCGGGCCAGGACATCGGCACGATGTCGGGCGTCGCCCCCGAGGCGCGCATCGCCGTCTACAAGGTCTGCTGGACCGGCAACCCCGATGCGACGCCTCCGGTGCGCGACGGCTGCGCCGCGACCGACCTCGTCCAGGCCATCGAGGCCGCGACGGCCGACGGCGTCGACGTCATCAACTTCTCGATCGGCGGCGGTGCCGCGACGAGCGTCATCACGGCGTACGACGAGGCCTTCCTCGGCGCTGCGGCGGCGGGCATCTTCGTCTCCGCGTCGGCCGGCAACTCCGGCCCCGGCGCATCGACGCTCGACCACGCCTCCCCCTGGTACGCGACCGTCGCCAATACGACGATCCCGAACTACGAGGCGACCGCGACGTTCTCGGCGGGCTCCACGCCCATCCCGGGCGCATCGGTGACCGTCGACATGGATCCCGAGGCGACGCCGCTCTCCGGCGAGCTCGTCTACGCGGGCGACATCCCCGCGGAGGGTGCGAGCGTCGAGCAGGCCTCGCTCTGCTTCACGGGCGCCATCGACGCCGAGGCCGCCGCAGGCAAGATCGTCGTCTGCGACCGTGGCCAGAACGACCGCGTCGCGAAGTCGGCGACGGTCGCCGCTGCAGGCGGCATCGGCATGATCCTGACGAACGTCGTCGCCGGCTCGATCGACCTCGACGACCACTCGGTGCCGACGATCCACGTCGACGCGCAGTACCGCGCACAGGTGCTCGCCGCCGTCGCGGCCGGCGCGACCGTCACGTTCACGCCCGGCAACACGACCGGCATCGAGACCCCGGCTCCCATCGTCGCGGCCTCCTCGTCGCGCGGCCCCGCGCTCGCGGACGGCAGCGACGTCATCAAGCCCGACATCGCCGCGCCCGGCACCGGCATCATCGCAGCCGGCCCGAACGCCGAGGGAGAGGAGCCCGGGTTCATCTTCCTGTCCGGCACCTCGATGGCGGCACCGCACGTCGCCGGCCTCGCAGCCTTCTACCTCGGCGAGTTCCCGAACGCCACGCCGTCCGAGATCAAGTCGGCGCTCATGACGACCGCGACCGACACCGTGAACGCCGACGGCTCGACGTCGCAGGACTGGTGGGCGCAGGGCGCCGGCTTCGTGAACACCGCCGACCTCCTCGACGCGGGCGTCTACTACGCCAGCGGCACCGAGGACTGGTACGGCTACCTCCGCGGCCTCGGCTACGTGCTGCCCGACACGTGGGTGGGCGCGGCGATCGATCCGAGCGATCTCAACATCCCGTCCATCGGCGTCGGCGCGCTCCCGGGCTCGCAGACCGTCACGAGGACGCTGACCGCGCTCGAGCCGGGCTCGTACTCGGTGACGGTCGACGCTCCGGAGGGCACGACCGCCGTGGTCTCGCCCACCGTGCTCGACTTCACCGCCGCCGGCCAGGAGCTCTCGTACTCGGTCACGTTCACGACGACCACGGCGCCGCTGGGTGCCTGGACGACGGGCTCGCTGACCTGGACGAGCGCCGAGCACACCGCACGCTCGCCCATCGCCCTCTTCCCCGTCGCGCTCGACGCACCCACGTGGGTCGAGGGCACGGGCACGACGGGCTCGACGCCCGTGACGGTGCTGCCGGGCGAGACCGACCCGATCGGCATCGTCACGACGGGCCTCTCGCGCGTCACCGAGCTGCTCTCCGGCGAGGGCGTGGAAGGCGACGCCTTCGAGACCGCCGAGTCGTTCTCGGTGCCCGAGGGGTCGGCCGCGCTCTACTTCGAGCTCGACGGCGAGGACGGGGTCGCCGACCTCGACCTCCTGGTCGGCCGACTCGACGCGAACGGCAACGTCGTGCAGCTCTGGCAGGCGGCGACCCCCGCGGCCAGCGAGACGCTGCTCATCGAGAACCCGTCGGCCGGCGAGTACATCGCCGCAGTCGACTTCTACAGCGTGGAGGGCGACGCTCCGTCGCCGTTCACGCTCGACCAGGTCTCGATCGGCGGCACGAACGAGGGTCAGCTCACCGCGACGCCCTCGACGCTGCAGCCCACGATCGGCGTGCCCGAGACGTTCGAGCTGTCGTGGCGCGGACTGGATGTCGACGCGAGCTACATCGGCCTCGTGGAGTACTCGACCGACGACTCGCAGCAGACGTTCGTGCGCGTCACGACCGGCGACGCGACGATCCCCGCCCCGGAGCGCATCTCGGGCGCCAACCGCTACGAGACCGCCGTGGCGGCCTCGCAGCTCGGCTACCCCGAGGGTGCGGACGTGGTCTACGTCGCGAGCGGCGTGAACTACCCCGACGGCCTCGCCGCCGGTCCCGCCGCCGCGGTCGAGGGCGGTCCGCTGCTCCTCACCGACCCGGCTGCGTCGCCCGACGTGGTGGTCGACGAGATCGAGCGTCTCGCCCCGAGCCGCATCGTCATCGTCGGTGGCACCGGCGCGATCTCGGCCTCGGTCGAGACCGAGATGGAGGACCTGGCCGAGACCGTCGACCGGATCTCCGGCGCGGACCGCTACGAGACGTCGCGCCTCATCGCGGAGTACGCGTTCGGCGAGGGTGCGGGATCGGCGTTCATCGCCACCGGCCGCTCCTTCCCGGATGCGCTCACCGCGGGCGCGGCGGGTGGAGCGATCGGCGCTCCGGTGCTGCTCGTGGACGGCCTCTCGGCCGACCTCGACGCCGCGACCGGTGCGACGCTCGACGGCCTCGGCGTCACGAGCACGCTCGTCGCCGGTGGCACCGCGGCCGTGTCGAACGGGATCTACGCGGATCTCATCAACGACGCGCGCAGCCCGCAGCGTCTGTCGGGATCCGACCGGTTCCTGACGGGCGTCTACGTCAACCAGGCGATCTTCGGACCGCCCGTGTCGGGCATGTACATCGCGAGCGGGCTCAACTTCCCCGACGCGCTGTCCGCCTCCGCGCTCGCCGGCGCCGCCGAGTCCCCGCTGTACGTCGTCCAGACGAACTGCGTGAGCTCGGAGATCATCAGCGAGAGCCTGCGGCTGGGTCAGCCCGACGTCTACCTCATGGGCGGCACCGCCGCCCTCGGGGCCGGCGTCGAGTCGTACACCATCTGCGGCTAGCGGCGACCCAGGAGGGGCGGGATCGCGAGATCCCGCCCCTCCGGCGTCTGCACGGTCCCGGTGCGGGCTAGACTTGCCGAGTTGGCCTTCGCGGCCAGCTGGAGGATTCGCCTAGTGGCCTATGGCGCACGCTTGGAAAGCGTGTTGGGTGCAAGCCCTCGGGGGTTCGAATCCCCCATCCTCCGCTGCTCAGCACGATGCGCGGCACCCGAGCCGGGTGCCGCGCATCGTCGTCTCGACCGGGCTCAGCGCCTGCGCGTGCCGAAGATGCCGCGCACGATCTCGCGCACGATCGTCTGGCCCGTGCGCGATCGGATGGCCTGCACGACCGGGTTGTCCTTCGCCGCGCGCTCGGATGCAGCCCTGTTGCGGGTCGCCTCGCGCTCGAGCCTGCGGGCCTCGGCCTCGCGCTCCTTCGCATCCTTCGCGGCGCTCGCCTCGGCCCGGGCCTTCGCCTCGGCAGCCTGGGCGGCCTCGATCCGCCTCGCGAGGATCTCGGAGGCGGACTCGCGGTCGATGGCCTCGCCGTACCGCGCCTGCAGCGGCGACGCGGCGACCGCGCTGCGCATCTGCGTCTCGGGCGTCGGCTCCATCGAGCCCTGCGGCGCGCGCAGGCGCGTCCACGCGACCGGCGTCGGCACGCCGCGCTCGTCCATCACCGTCACGATCGCCTCGCCCGTGCCGAGGCTCGTGAGCACCTGCTGGAGGTCGTACTCGCTCGTGGGATACGTGCGCACGGTGGCGCGCAGCGCCTTCTCGTCGTCGGGCGTGTGCGCGCGCAGCTGGTGCTGCACGCGGGATCCGAGCTGCGCCAGCACGTCCGAGGGGACGTCCTTCGGCGTCTGCGTCACGAACACGATGCCCACGCCCTTCGAGCGGATGAGCCGCACCGTCTGCGTGATCGACGACAGGAACGCCTTCGACGCGTCGGCGAAGAGCAGATGCGCCTCGTCGAAGAAGAACACCAGGCGCGGCCGCTCGGGGTCGCCGACCTCGGGCAGCGTCTCGAAGAGCTCGGCGAGCAGCCACATGAGGAAGGTCGAGAAGAGCTGCGGTCGGTCGGCGACGCCGGGCACCTCGAGCAGGCTCACGACGCCGCGTCCGTCGGGCGTCGTGCGCAGCAGGTCGGCGACGTCGATCTCGGGCTCGCCGAAGAGGCGCTCCGCGCCCTGCTCGGCGAAGGCGGTGAGCGCACGGAGGATGACGCCGGCCGTCTGCGGCGAGATGCCGCCGAGCTCGCGCAGCCCGGCCTTCCCGTCGTCGCCCGTCAGCCACAGCAGCAGCTCGCGCAGGTCCTCGAGGTCGAGCAGCGGCAGCCCCTGCCGGTCGGCGTAGGCGAAGAGGATGCCGAGGCTCGACTCCTGCGTGTCGTTGAGACCGAGCACCTTCGACAGCATCGTCGGGCCGAAGCCCGTGACCGTCGCGCGGATCGGCACGCCGATGCCTTCGCCCCCGAGCGCGAAGTACTCGACGGGCGCGGCGAGCGGCTGCCAGTCCTGCCCGATGCCGGCCGTGCGCTCGAGCAGCTTCGGGCTCGACGCACCCGGCGTCGCGATGCCGGAGAGGTCGCCCTTGACGTCGGCCGCGAAGACGGGGACGCCCGCGGCCGAGAGCTGCTCGACGAGCACCTGCAGCGTCTTCGTCTTGCCCGTGCCCGTCGCGCCGGCGACGAGCCCATGCCGGTTCAGCATGCCGAGCGGGATGCGCACGGGCGTCGACGGGTCGGCGACGCCGTTGACGAGCGCGCCGAGCTCGAGGGCGGGACCCTCGAAGGCGTAGCCCGCGCGCACGGCGGCGACGGCCTCCGGCGAGAGCGGACCGACGGGTGCGACCGGCGCGGGATCCGATGCCGGTGCGGCGGTCGCGATGGGGTCGACGTCGGGCGTCGCGGCTGCGGCGGCGTCCGCGGCGGTCGGTGCGGCTGCCGTCGGCGGCGTGCTCGACGCCGAGTCCGCTGCGATCGGCGGCGCCGCATCCGGCCCCGGCGACGCCGCCGCACCCGCCTCCATCGCGCGCAGTCGCGCCTCCGCCTCGGCCTGGGCCCGTCTCGCGTCCTCGACCGCCTTGCGCGCGGCCTCCAGCTCGTCGCTCATGGGCCCATCCTCGCGCGGGCGGGCCCCGAGCGCACGCGTGTCGCGGCGACCGTCGCGCGTGCCGCAGGCTCATGGACGATGCATCGCTGGCGCATCGCTCGCTCGTGTACCCCAGCGGCAGAGGATTTCCTGCGATCTGCGGATATCCGCGCCCGACCGCAGTATCCTGCCCGAAGTCGAAGATTCTTCGACGGGTGCGAGCCCGGAGCGACGCGTCACCGACCCACCGATGCGGCCGATCCGACCGCATCGACGAGCGCAGTGACGGGAGCAGCGATGCGCACGGTAGACCCCCTGGGGCGACATGACGACTGCACACGCATCATGGAGGCCGTCGACGCCGGTCGACGCGTGGTCCTCGTCGGGCATCCCCTGCTCGGCTCGGAGGCCGTGCGCCGCCGCGTGACGCACACGATGCTGCGCACGACGGGCGCCACTCCCATCGCGTTCGAGCCCATGCGCTCCGCCGGCCCCGGCGCGGGGCTCACCACGGTGCTCTCGGACGACGAGTCGCTCGACACGCGACGCGACGTCGCCCTGCCCGAGCCCGACGAGCAGTCGGTCATGGTCGTGCGACTCGGCAGGCTCACGCGCCGCCAGTTCGACCGACTCGCCGACGACCGGCTGGCCCGTGCCGGTCTGCACCCCGACTGGCTCGGCGCGATCGGCCGCAGCATCATCCACGCGCAGTCGCGCGGCTATCCCCTGCTCGCCGCCGCGCTCCTCGACGACCGCCTGCGGCCCGAGCGCCCCCGCCGGGCGGCGGCTGCCGCCGCCGCCATCGTGCGCGCGCTCGAGCCCGAGCTGCGCAGCGCGGCCCAGGTCATCGCCGGCGTCCCCGGCATCCGCGTCGTGCGCGCCGTCGACCACCTCGGCCAGGACGCCGTCGACGCCCTGCTGCACGTGGGCATCGTCGACGAGGTCGCCGGAGCGCTCGTCGTGCCCGCGATCCTCAGGACGTCGCTCGCGCAGCGCTCCGGCGACCGCTGCCTCGCGATCCTCACCGAGATCGCGGAGGGCTGGTCGCGTCGCGACGCGGCCACCGCGAGCGAGTACATCGCGGCGCACCGCGCCGTCGAGGCCGGCAGGATCGCCGTGTCGACGAGCACGCGCGCGCGCCTGGCCGCCATCGCCGCCTGCACGCTCGTCGGGCGCAGCCTGACGACCTGCGCGCGCGACGCAGCGGCGGTCGCGCTCGAGCTCGACGCACGCACGCTCCCGACGATGCTCGCCGCGATCGCAGCGGGTGAGACGGCCATCGCTCCCGCGCTCCTCCGCGACGCCCACGCCGCCGGGTTCGACGACCTCTCGACTCGCCTGGTGAACTTCACCATCACCGCATCCGTGCTGACTCCGGAGTGGGCCGGCTCGGACCTCGCGGACCTGCTGCCGCCGCACGCGGAGCTCGGTGCCCGTCTCCGGCGCATCGGCGAGCTCGCGCGCGCCCAGGCCGCCCTCGAGTCCGGCGATCACGAGGCCGTGGCGCACGCCGCGCAAGCCGCGCTCGTCGGCGGCGACCCGCTCGTCGGCGTGCGCGCCTACGGGCTCCTGGCGTGCGATGCCGCGTTCCGCGGCGACGCGCAGGCCGTGCTCGACGCGGCCGACGGCGTGCACGGGGTGGTCGGGCACGTGCAGGACTGGACGCGCACGATGCTCGCCGCCGCCGGACGCGCGATCGCCGAGACGCGGATGGCTGCGCGCGCCGTCGCGCTGCCGCCGCTGCCGCTGCTCGACAGCGCGCTCGACCGCATCGTCGAGATCGCCGCGACGACCGACGACTCCGCGGCGATCGCCTACGGCCTGCTGTCGCGCGCCGCCGAGGACAGCCAGCCCCAGCACGCGGACATGGCCGAGGCCATGCTGCTCGACCTGCCCGACGAGGCACCCCGCCAGGTCGCGCTCGCGGCCATCCAGGCGCTGCACAGCGGCCCCGACGCCGCGCACGACGCCATCGGCGCCACGCTCATCGTCGTCTCGAGCCACGTCGCGGAGATCGTCGCCGCCGCCGAGCACGTCGAGGGGGCCGCCGCGCGCGCGACGCTCGGTCGATGCGCCGCGCTCGTCGACGCGCGCGTGCCGGCGCACGTGCCGCTGCGAGTCGCGGCGGCCGCGCTCCACGCGCGCCTCGGCGACACCGTGCCGGACGTGTCCGACATCGACGCGCGCCTCCTCTCCCCCGTCCTGCGCGCGCTGCTCGTGCTCGCGACCGCCGCGCGGCATCGCGACGCCGGCATGCTCATCGACGCCGCCGCCGGCATCGTCTCGGCGCGGCACGCGGCGCTGACGCGTCGACTGCTCGACGCGGCCATCGCGCTCGGCGGCGACGCCGCGGCCGCCCGCCTCGCCGAGGACCTCGAGACGAGCCTCGTCGCCTCGCGGCGCGCGCTGCGCGGCAGCCGCTCGTGGATCGACCGCGACATCCTCGGGCTCGCCGCCGCAGGGCTCACCGACCTGCAGATCTCGCAGCTGCTCGATCTCCCCCTCGGCACCGTGCGATCGCGCTCGCGCGCCATCATGGCCGATCTCGGCGTGCCGGAGCGATCGGGGCTCGCCGCCAGCCGGTGACCGCGCACGAGGCGCCCGCGACCGGACTCGGACGCCTCGTCGCGTGACGCCGGCTGCCGCCGTCAGTCGGCGAGCGGCGGCACCGAGCGCGGGCGCACGAGCAGCCACAGCGACGCCGTGGCGAGCAGCCCGCCGCCGAGCATCACCGATCCCATCGGCACGGCGTCGTGCACCGCGAAGTTCCCGATGACGCTGCCGACGATGCTCGCGAGCAGCATGTTCGAGGCACCGATGAGCGACGCCGCCGTGCCCGCCTCGCTGCCGTGGTCGACGAGCGCCAGCACCTGCACGCACGGCATCGTCAGGCCGAACGAGAGGGTGAAGGCCGCCATCGCCGGGATGAAGCCCGCGAGCCCCGCGCCCGATCGGTCGAGCAGGAGCATCGCGATCGCCGCGAGCGTCATGCCAGCCGTCGAGCCGACGAGCACCCACTGCGGGCCGAACCGCGTCGCGAGGCGCGACGAGGTCTGCACGCCGACGAAGACGCCGACCGAGCACAGCGCGAACACCGCGCCGAACTCGGTCGCGCTGAGCCCGTAGACCTCCTGCAGCAGGAGCGGCGACGTCGAGAGGTAGGAGAAGATGCCCGCGAAGCCCGACGAGCCGATGATCGCGACGCCGACGAAGCGGCGATCGCCGAGCACCCGGCCGTAGCTCGCGAGCGTGCCCGCCCCCATCCGCAGCCGGCGCTCGGGCGGCAGCGTCTCGCGCAGCAGCGTCGAGACGAGCAGGATGACGACGGCGCCGTAGACTGCGAGCACCCAGAAGATGCCGCGCCACTGCGTGACCTCGAGGAGCCACGAGCCGATGACCGGCGCCAGGATGGGCGCGAGCCCCATGATGAGGGCCAGACGCGACAGCGACCGGACGAGCGAGCGCCCGGAGAAGAGGTCGCGCACCATCGCCATCGCCACGACGGCGCCGCCTGCCGCGCCGAGGCCCTGCAGCACGCGGAGCACCGTGAGCACCTCGACGTCGGGCGCGACGGCGATGGCGATCGACGTGCCCACGTGCAGCGTCGACGTCGCCACGAGCGGCCAGCGCCTGCCCACGCGGTCGCTCAGGGGGCCGAGCACGAGCTGGCCCAGTGCGAAGCCGAGCGTCGTGGCGGCGAGCGTGAGCTGCACCTGCCCGTCCGTGGCGCCGAGGTCGTCGGCGAGGACGGGGAACGCGGGAAGGTAGAGGTCGATCGTGAAGGGCCCGAGCGCCGTGAGGAGCCCGAGCACGACGATCGTCGCGACGCGCCTGCGCCGCGTCAGCAGGTCGCCAGGATGCGTGACGGCCGTCACGAACGCGGTGCGATCGTCTCGACGCCCGCCTCGCGGCGGTACACCTCCGCGCCGTCGATGAGCACGAGCGAGGGCCGCGCCATCGGGTCCATCCAGTCGCCGTCCCACACGACGAGGTCGCCGCGCTTGCCGACCTCGAGCGATCCGACCTCGTGCGCGACGCCCAGCGCCCTCGAGGGGTTGATCGTGATGGCACGCAGCGCGGTGTCGCGATCGAGCCCCTCGCGCACGGCGAGGGATGCCTGGTGCACGAGGAAGGAGATGGGGATGACCGGGTGGTCGGTGATGATCGAGATCTCGACGCCCGCCTTCGCGAGCCTGCCGGGGTTCGCGATCGAGCGTCCGCGCAGCTCCATCTTCGACTTCGTCGTGAAGAGCGGCCCGATGAGCACGGGGATGCCGCGCTCGGCGAGCAGGTCGGCGACGACGTGCGCCTCCGTGCCGTGGTCGATGACGAGGTCGTAGCCGAACTCCTCGGCGATGCGCACCGCCGTGACGATGTCGTCGGCGCGGTGGGCGTGCTGGCGCCACGGGATCTCGCGGCGCAGCACCTTCGCGATCGCCTCGTGCGTGAGGTCGACGTCGGCCGTCGAGTCAGGGTCGGCGTGCCTGCGCAGGTAGTTCTGGGCGTCGACGAACGCCTCGCGGATGACCTTCGCCGTGCCGAGCCGCGTCGACGGCGTCTGCTTGCGCTCGCCGTAGACGCGCTTGGGGTTCTCGCCGAGCGCGGACTTCAGGCCTGCGGGCTCGCGCAGCACCATGCGGTCGACGATGCGGCCGTGCGTGTGCAGCGTGGTCGCGAGGCCGCCGATCGGATTGCCGGAGCCCGGGTTCACGTTGACGGTCGTGACCCCGCCTGCGAGGGCGACGTCGAAGCCCTCGTCGAACGGGTCGATCGCGTCGATCGTGCGCACGGCCGCCTGGTTGACGCCCGTCATCTCGTTCGTGTCGCTCGCGCCCGAGCCGTCGCCCTCCGGGTGCACGCCCAGGTGCACGTGCGCGTCGACGAGACCCGGCGTCACCTGCGCGCCCGCGACGTCGATCGACTCTGCGCCCTCGGGCACGACGACGTCGGGGCCGAGCGCCTCGATGCGGCCGTCGCGGAGGACGATGGTGCCGTGGAACGGCTCGCCCTCCACCGGGATGACGTGGGCGTCGACGATTGCGCGCAGCATGCTCTCTCCAAGTTCCGTGGCGGTGCCACCAGCCTACGACCGGCCTGCGACGCGCGCCGGGCCTGGCGCCCGGCACCCGCGCATGCTCCCGCAGCGGCACGCGCGCGCGACTACTGTGGTCGCATCCCATGATCGGCCGCGCCGCGCCGGCGCTCGCACAGACAGGTCTCGGCATGCGCGCTTCCGCCACCGACCTCACGCGCTCGCAGCGACTCGATCGCCTGCCCTTCACCCGGCGCCACGGCCGGCTGCTCGTCGGCTCGGGCATCGGCTGGGCGCTCGACGCCATGGACGTCGGCCTCATCTCCTTCGTCATGGCGGCGCTCGCCGTGCAGTGGCGACTCGACGGCACGACCCTCGGCTGGATCGGCTCGATCGGCTTCGTGGGCATGGCGGTCGGCGCGACGCTCGGCGGGCTCGTCGCCGACCGCGTCGGCCGTCGGCAGGTCTTCGCGATCACGCTGCTCGTCTACGGCCTCGCGACGGGCGCCGCCGCCCTGTCGACGGGCGTCGCGATGCTCATCGCGCTGCGCTTCGTCATCGGCCTCGGGCTCGGCGCCGAGCTGCCCGTCGCCTCCACGCTCGTGTCCGAGTTCGCGCCGCGCCGCATCCGAGGCCGCGTCGTGGTGTGGCTCGAGTCCTTCTGGGCCGTCGGCTGGATCGCGGCCGCCGCGATCGGCGCGTTCGTCATCCCGCTCTCCGACGACGGCTGGCGCTGGGCGCTCGCCGTGGGCATCGTGCCGACGCTCTACGCCGTCGTCGTGCGGATGGGGCTGCCGGAGTCGGTGCGGTTCCTCGAGTCGAAGGGGCGCGTCGACGAGGCCGAGCGCATCGTGCGCGACTTCGAGGCCGCGGCGGGCGACGCGCGGCACGACCTTCCCCCGGGCACGCCCCGGGTGCTGGCGGGCGTCGAGGCCGACTCGGCGCAGTCGATCTGGAGCCCGGCGGTGCGACGCCGCACGATCGGGCTGTGGATCGTGTGGTTCTGCATCAACCTGTCGTACTACGGCGCCTTCATCTGGATCCCGTCGCTGCTCGTCGCGCAGGGCTTCGACCTCGTGCGCTCGTTCCAGTTCACGCTCGTCATCACGCTCGCGCAGCTGCCCGGCTACGCGGTCGCCGCGTGGCTCATCGAGGTGATCGGCCGACGTGCGACCCTCGCGATCTTCCTCGCTGGATCGGCGGCGGCCGCGCTCGCGTACGGGCTCGCCTCCGCGGACTGGCAGATCATCGCCGCCGGCTGCGCGCTGTCGTTCGCGAACCTCGGCGCGTGGGGCGCGCTGTACGCGATCGGCCCCGAGCTGTACCCGACGACGGTGCGGGGCACGGGCACGGGCGCCGCGGCGGGCTTCGGCCGCATCGCCTCGATCATCGCGCCCCTCATCGTGACGCCGCTCGTGGCGCTCGGCGGCACACCTCTGCTCTTCGCGGTCTTCGCGGCGTCGTTCGCCCTCGCGGCGATCGCGGCCTTCGCGCTCCTCCCCGAGCAGCGCGGCGCCCCCCTCGCCTAGCTCTCGCGCGAACCCGCCGACTTTCTGAGGTTTTCGGCCCTTTCTGACGCCAGAAGGGGCCGAAAATCTCAGAACGTCCGTCTCCACAGGAATCCGCCGTCCACAGGGTGGCGCGACTCGGGGCTGTGCGTCCGCGCGGTGATGCATCCTGCGGGGATGCGACAGGACGGGATGCCGGAGCTCGACGAGCCCATGGCCGTCGGCGTCGGTGCGGCGATGCGGGCGGGGGTGTCGCAGAAGGCCCTCCGCAATCGTTCGCTGCGACGGCCGTTCTGGGGCGTGCGCTCGCTCGAGCCACCGAGGGATGCGCTCGAGCTCGCCCAGATGTACGCCCCCAGGCTGCGCCCTGGTCAGCTCGTGAGCGAGACGTCGGCGGCCCGCCTCCACGGTCTGCCACTGCCCAGCGGAGCGTTCGGTGGGATCCAGGTGCTCGTCCCGGAGGGAGCCTACCGTCCATCGACTCGCGGGGTCACGAGCCGCGCGATCGCAGGCGAGCGGATCCGTTCGACGGTGGTCGGCGGCGTCCCTGTGACGGATCCGGTGCTGACGTGGCTGCTGCTCGGGCGCGCGCTCGACGTCCCCTCGCTCGTCATGATCGGCGATGCGCTCGTCTCCACTGCCGACAACTACCCGGGCCTTCGCGGCGCGCGCCCGATGGCGACGCTCCACGACCTGGAGCGAGCCGTCGCCGGGTGGACGAGCATGCACGGCATCGGGCGCTTGCGCCTCGCGCAGCCGCTGGTACGGGCTGGAGTCGAGTCGCCGATGGAGACTCCGACACGCCTGGCGCTGCTCGACCATGGCTTGCCGGAGCCGGAGATCAACGGCGAGATCCTGCATGCCGGCGAGCTCATCGCGCGTGCGGATCTACTGTATCGCGACGAGCGCGTGGCGATCGAGTACGAGGGCGATGGGCACCGCACCGACCGAGCGCAGTGGCAACGCGACGTCGACCGCGTCGAGCGCCTCCACGCTGCCGGGTGGCGGGTGGTCCGCGTCACTCGCACCACGCTCGAGCACCCGGAGATGCTCGCGGGATCGGTCCGGGCGCTGCTCGCGACGCGCCCACCTGAGCCCATCCGCCGGGCGTTCTGAGGTTTTCGGCCCCTTCTGACATCAGAAGGGGCCGAAAGCCTCAGAAGGTTCGTGAGCGAGTCCCCGTCACGAGGCGAGGGCGGTGGTGATGTCGGCGATGAGGTCGTCGACGTCCTCGATGCCCACCGAGAGGCGCACGAGGTTCGTCGGCACCGCGAGCTCCGTGCCCTTGACCGACGCGTGCGTCATCTCGGAGGGGTAGCAGATGAGGCTCTCGACGCCGCCGAGCGACTCGGCGAGCTGGAAGAGCTCCGTGCGGCGCACGAGCGCGAGCGCCGCCTCGGCGCCGCCGCGCACCTGGATCGACACCATGCCGGCGAAGCCGGACATCTGCCGCGCCGCGATCTCGTGCCCCGGATGCGTCGGCAGGCCCGGGTAGTGCACCGCCTCGAGCGCGGGATGCCCCACGAGCGCCTCCGCGATCGCCTGCGCGTTCGACGAGTGCCGCTCCATGCGGATCGCGAGCGTCTTCAGCGACCTCGTGGTGAGCCACGCGTCGAACGGCGAGTTCACCGCGCCGACGCCGAACTGCACGAAGCCGACCGCCTCGGCGAGCTCGGCGTCCGCCGTGACGACCGCGCCGCCGACGAGGTCGGAGTGGCCGCCGACGTACTTCGTCGTCGAGTGCACGACGACGTCGGCGCCGAGCGACAGCGGCTGCTGCAGGAACGGCGACGCGAACGTGTTGTCGGCGACGACGACCGCACCGGCGGCGTGCCCGATCTCGGCGAGCGCGGCGAGGTCGGTGATCTTCATGAGCGGGTTCGAGGGCGTCTCGACCCACAGCATGCGCGTCGTCGGCCGCATCGCCGCGCGCACGGCGTCGAGGTCGGCGAAGTCGGCCGTCGAGAGCTCCACGCCCCACGGCACGAACATGCGCGCGACGAGGCGATGCGTGCCGCCGTAGACGTCGTTGGCCATGAGGATGTGGTCGCCGGGGCGCAGCACGGCGCGCAGCAGGGCGTCCTCGGCGGCGAGCCCCGAGCCGAACGCGTACGCGTGCGTGCCGCCCTCGAGCGACGCGAGCTGCTCCTGCAGCTGGTCGCGCGTGGGGTTGCCGCCGCGGGCGTACTCGTAGCCGTCGCGGAAGCCGCCCACGCCGTCCTGCACGAACGTCGACGTGAGGAAGACCGGCGGCACGACGGCGCCGGTGCGCGGGTCGAACGGCTGGCCGTCGTGGATGGCCCTCGTCGAGAACCCGGTCATCATGCCTCCTTCGCGAGGTACGTCAGCAGGTCGGTGCGCGTGACGACGCCGATGGGTCGCGCCTCGTCGAGCACGAGGATCGCGTCGGCCTCGCGCAGCGCGGCGCGCAGATCGTCGGCGCTCTCGCCCGCGCCGATGCGCGGCAGCTGCGGCCCGACGTGGTCGCCGACGGGGTCGCCGAGCCGCGCGGCGCCCGTGAAGACGGCGTCGAGCAGGTGCCGCTCGTCGACGGAGCCCGCGACCTCGCCGAGCACGACGGGCGGCTCGGCGCGCAGCACGGGCAGCTGGCTGACGCCGAACTCGTGCATGATCTCGATCGCGTCGTGCACGGTGTCGGTCGGATGTGCATGCACGAGGGCGGGCGCGTTGCCACCCTTCACCATGAGCACGTCGCGCACGGTCGTGCCCTCGTCGGCGCTCGCGAAGCCGTGCGCGCGCATCCACGCGTCCGAGTAGACCTTCTGCAGGTAGCCGCGGCCGGAGTCGGGCAGCACGACGACGACGACGGCATCGGCGGGCAGCGTGCGCGCGAGGTCGAGGGCGACGACGGTCGCCAGTCCGCTGGAGCCGCCGACGAGCAGCCCCTCCTCGCGGGCGAGCCTGCGGGTCATGGCGAACGACGCTGCGTCGTCGACCGCGACGACGTCGTCGATCACCGACGGGTCGTAGTTGCCCGGCCACATGTCCTCGCCGACGCCCTCGACGAGGTAGGGCCGACCCGTGCCGCCCGAGTAGATGGAGCCGAGCGGATCCGCCGCGACGACGCGCACGGCGCCGTCGGAGACGCGCTTGAGGTACCGGCCCGTGCCCGTGATCGTGCCGCCCGTGCCGGCGGAGGCGACGAGGTGCGTGACGCGGCCGTCGGTGTCGCGCCAGATCTCGGGGCCGGTCGTCGCCTCGTGGGCGGCGGGCGCCGCGGGGTTGAAGAACTGGTTCGGCTGGAACGCGCCGTCGATCTCCTCGGTGAGTCGGTTCGCGACGCCGTAGTACGACTCAGGGCTGTCGGGCGCGACGGCGGTCGGCGTCACGACGACCTCGGCGCCGTACGCGCGCAGGGTCGCCCGCTTGTCCTCCGCGACCTTGTCGGGGCAGACGAAGATGCAGCGGTAGCCGCGCTGCTGCGCGACGAGCGCGAGGCCGACGCCCGTGTTGCCGCTCGTCGGCTCGACGATCGTCCCGCCGGGGCGCAGCAGGCCCCGCTGCTCGGCGTCGTCGATCATCGAGCGCGCGATGCGGTCCTTCACCGACCCGCCGGGGTTCAGGAACTCGACCTTCGCGAGCACCGTGGCTGCGATGCCCTCGGTGACGTGGTTCAGCCGCACGAGCGGCGTGTCCCCGATCGTGTCGAGGATGGTCTCTGCGAAGCGCATCGCTCCCCTTCCGTGACCGATCCACGCTACCGCGCAGCGCGGCGTCGTCTGCGCCGCATGACGACGGCGGGCGACGCTCCCGAGGGAGCGCCGCCCGCCGGCGTGGATGGATGGACTACGGCTGCGTGAGCGGCTCGAGGTCCGGGTTGTCGGCGTACGCCTCCGCAGCGTTCTCCTGCGTGACGATGACCGGCTCCAGCAGGTTCGACGGGACCTCGGTCGCACCGTTGTCCTGCTCACCCGTCGTGGTGACCTCCTCGCCCGCCTGCAGCTGCGAGACCATGTCGATGGTCGCGGCCACGAGCGCGCGGGTGTCCTTGTAGATCGTCGAGTACTGCTCGCCAGCGACGATCGACTCGACCGAGGCGACCTCCGAGTCCTGACCGGTCACGACCGGCACGGGGAAGCCCGCACCCGTGGCCGACGCGATGATCGCGCGAGCGAGGTTGTCGTTCGGCGAGAGCACGCCGTGCAGCTCGACGCCCTGGTAGGACGACGTGATGATCGTGTCCATGCGGTTCTGGGCGTTCTCCGCTGCCCAGTCCTCGGTCGCCGTCTGCTGCACCGTGGTCTGACCCGACACGACGTTGAGCGTGCCGTCGTCGATCGCGGGCTGGAGGACGCTCATCGCGCCGTCGAAGAACACGGCCGAGTTCGAGTCGTCCGACGAGCCGGAGAAGAGCTCGATGTTCCACGGCTCCTGGCCGGGGAAGCGCTCCTCGAGGCCCTGCAGCAGCGACTCCGCCTGCAGCTCGCCCACGTGGAAGTTGTCGAACGCGACGTAGTAGTCGACGAGGTCCGAGTTCTGGATGAGACGGTCGTAGGCGATGACGGTGATGCCGGCCGCGTCGGCAGCCTCGAGCTGCGTCGCGAGCTGGTTCGTGTCGGCAGCGCCGATGACGATGACCTCGGCGCCGCCGTCGATCATCTGCTGGATCTGCTGCTGCTGGTCGCCCACGGCGTTCGACGAGCCGGCGTACTGCACGTCGCCCGTGAAGCCCGCCTCCTCGAGGCCGTTCTCGAACAGGTCGCCCGCGAGCACCCAGTTCTCGGAGGTGCGGTCGGGCAGCGCGACGCCGATGGTCGCGTCCGACGCGAAGCCGGCGGCGTCGCCGTCGCCCTCCGCGGTCGGCTCGGAGCGGCCGCAGCCGGTGAGCGCGACGCTGACGGCGGCGATGCCGGCCAGCGCCACGAGTGCGGACTTCTTCATGGGTTCTCCTTGTGTGTGGGTGTGGGAGTCGTGAGGGACGGTGGTCAGGCGAGCTCGCTCGAGCGGTCACGGCGCAGGCCGCGCAGCAGCAGCGCGATGATCGAGAAGCGGCCCTGCTGCTTGTTGATGACGTCGATCGCGACGGCGACGAGCAGCACGAGGCCCTTGATGACGGGGATCCAGTCGGAGCCGACGCCGATCGCGAAGAGGCCGTTCGTGAGCACCGCCATGACGAGACCACCGATGATGGATCCGGCCACCGTGCCGATGCCGCCGGCGACGGCGGCGCCGCCGATGAAGACGGCCGCGATGGCGTCGAGCTCCCAGCCGCCGCCGTCCGCGGGGCCGGATGCCTGGGCCCGAGCGATCCAGAGCATGCCCGCGACCGAGGCGAGCACGGACATGTTCGCCATGACGAAGAAGTCGACCCAGCGCGAGCGCACGCCCGACAGCTCGGCGGCGCGGCGGTTGCCGCCGACGGCGTAGACGTGCCGACCGAGCGACGTGTTGCGCGTCACGAAGGCGTAGCCGAGGGCGATGAGGGCGAAGAGGATGCCGGCGTTCGGGAAGCTCGTGCCCTCGCGGCCGCTCGCGAACAGCAGTGCGGCGACGATGATGACGACGGCGACGAGCACGAGGCGCGTGATGGCGACCCACATGGGCGGCACGGCGGCGCCGAGTCGCTGTCGACGTGCGCGGCCGCGCAGCTCGAGCATCACGACGGCGACGACGGCGACGAGTCCGAGCAGCAGCGTGAGGTTGTTGTACCCGGTGAACGGCCCGACCTCGGGCAGGTACCCCGCGAGCAGGTTCACGAACTCCCGGTCGACGGGGATGCCGCGCGACTGACCGACGATCTGGTTGAGGCCGCGGAACATGAGCATGCCCGCGAGCGTCACGATGAAGGCCGGCACGCCGATGAAGGCGACCCAGAAGCCCTGCCAGGCGCCGACGAGCACGCCGAGGCCGAGGCCGATGAGGATGGTGAGGTACCAGGGCAGACCCCAGTCGTTCATCGCGATGGCGACCACGACGCCGACGAACGCGGCCACGGAGCCCACGCTGAGGTCGATGTGCCCGGCGATGATCACCATGACCATGCCCACGGCGAGGATGAGGATGTACGACTGCGACTGGATGATGTTGATGAGGTTGTTCGACGAGAGCGTCGTCCCCTCGGTCACGATCTGGAACGCGACGACGATCACCACGAGCGCGCCGAGGATGCCGAACTCCTTGAGCGACCCCTTCTTCCCGAAGAGCATCGAGAGGTCGGAGGCGCGGAAGCGCTGCTGCTCCTGCACACCGTCGGTCATGCTGCGTCACCCTTCGTCGGCGCCATCCGGCGCATGAGCGTCTCCTGGTCGGCGTCGGCAGCACGGATCTCGCCCGTGATGCGACCCTCGAAGATCGTGTAGATGCGGTCAGCGAGGCCGAGCAGCTCGGGCAGCTCGCTGGAGATGAGGATCACGCCCTTGCCCGCATCCGCGAGCTCGCGCACGATCTGGTAGATCTCGGTCTTGGCCCCGACGTCGATGCCGCGCGTGGGCTCGTCGAGGATGAGCAGGTCGGGGTCGGTGAACATCCACTTCGACAGCACGACCTTCTGCTGGTTGCCGCCGGAGAGCGTGTCGACGCCCATCTCGACCGACGGCGCCTTGATGCGGAGCTGCTGTCGGTACTCCTCGGCGATGCGCGACTCGGCGAGCGCGTCCACGACGCCGCCGCGCGAGATCTTGCCGAGCTTCGCGGACACGATGGACCGCTTGATGGAGTCGAGCAGGTTGAGGCCGAGCGCCTTCCGATCCTCGCTGACGTAGGCGAGGCCGTGCGCGATCGCCTCCGGCACCGAGCGGACCTGGATCTCTTGGCCGTCCTTGAGGATCTGCCCGCCGAGCCACGTGCCGTACTGCCTGCCGAAGATGCTCATCGCGAGCTCGGTGCGGCCCGCCCCCATGAGTCCCGCGAATCCGACGACCTCGCCGCGGCGCACGGTGAACGACGACTGCTTCGCGACGAGGCGCTCGGCGGTGAGCGGGTGCTGCACCGTCCAGTCGCGCACCTCGAAGAAGACCTCGCCCGCGTGCCCGGCGCGGTCGGGGAAGCGATTGCCGAGCGTGCGCCCGACCATGCCGCGGATGATGCGGTCCTCGTCGACGTCGCCGTCGGCGATGTCGAGGGTCTCGATGACCTTGCCGTCGCGGATGATCGTGATGGCGTCGGAGATCGCCTCGATCTCGTTGAGCTTGTGGCTGATCATGATCGACGTGACGCCCTTGGAGCGCAGGCCGACGAGCAGGTCGAGCAGGTGGCGCGAGTCGCCCTCGTTGAGCGCGGCGGTCGGCTCGTCGAGGATGAGCAGCCGCACGTCCTTCTCGAGCGCCTTCGCGATCTCGACGAGCTGCTGCTTGCCGACGCCGATGTTCTTGATCTGCGTGTCGGGATCCTCCTCGAGCCCGACGCGGGCGAGCAGCTCGATCGTGCGCATGCGCACCGTGTCCCAGTCGATGCCGACGCCCTTGCGCGGCTCGTTGCCGAGGAAGATGTTCTCCGCGATCGAGAGCTCGGGGATGAGCGCGAGCTCCTGGTGGATGATCACGATGCCCGCGCGCTCGGAGTCGTTGATGCGGCCGAAGGCCACGGGCTCGCCCTGGTAGACGATCTCGCCGTCGAAGGAGCCGTGCGGGTAGACGCCCGAGAGCACCTTCATGAGCGTGGACTTGCCCGCGCCGTTCTCGCCGCAGATCGCGTGGATGGTGCCGGCGCGGACCTCGAGGCTGACGTCGTCGAGCGCGCGGACGCCGGGGAACTCCTTGGTGATGTGGCGCATCGACAGGATCACCGGCTTCGCCTGGGCCACGCTCGCTCCTCGCTGGTCCAGCACCGTCGGCGGACCTCGGCTCACGATACGAGCGCCGTCGGCTTGTCGTCAAGTCGTGAACGCAGTGGACGCCAACCTTGTCGCTGCTTGAACGCAACGATTCGGTCACGACGCCCTATGCGAGGGCCGGGATGCGCACGGCGTCGCGCGCGATCGCGAGCGCGCCGAGCACCTCCGCCCGCTCCCCCAGCGACGTCGCCACGACCTCCGTCGACGAGGCGAGCGCATGGATCGCGAAGCGCCGGAAGCCGTCGCGCACGGGCTCGAGCAGCAGCTCGCCGACCTCCGACAGCGGGCCGCCGACGACGACGACCGCGGGCGCGAGCAGGTTCGCCGCGTTCGCGACGGCGCGGCCGATCGCGACGCCCGCATCCTCGATCACGCGACGCGTGACGGGATCGCCGGCGAGCGCGGACGAGACGATGTCGGCGGTCGAGACCGGGCGTCGGAGGGCAGCGGAGAGCTCCTGCGTCATGACGCGCACGGAGGCGAGCGTCTCGAGGCAGCCGCGATTGCCGCACACGCACAGCGGCCCCTGCGGGTCGACCTGCACGTGCCCGAGCTCGCCGGCGATGCCGATGGCGCCGCGGTGCAGGCGTCCGCCGAGCACGAGGCCCGTGCCGATGCCCGTGCCGACCTTGACGAACATGAGCTCGTCGACGCCGCGATGCGCACCGACGGTGCGCTCGGCCGTCGCGCCGAGGTCGGCGTCGTTCCCCACCTCGACGGGCATGCCGAAGGCCTCCGAGATCGCGTCGCGCGAGACGCCCACCCACTCGGGCAGGATCGTGTGGCCCGCGATGGTGCCCGTGCGCAGGTCGAAGGGCCCGGGCACGCCGACGCACATCGCGGCGACGTCGCGCAGGCCGCAGCCGTCGAGCATCTCGGCGAGCGCGTGCGCGGCGACCGCGAGGCTCTCGGAGGCGTGGTGCCCGGCGGGCAGCTCGACGTGCTGCTCGGCGATGGGCTGCAGGTCGGTGCGCGCGACGGCGATGCGTACGTGGCGCCTGCCGAAGTCGACGCCGACGACGACGGGGCCGGCGCCCGCCTCGATCGTCACGAGCGTGGCGCGCCTGCCCTGATGGATCGTGGGGCTCGTGGTGACGGCGCCGCGCTCGCGCAGGTCGCGCACGATGTTCGAGACCGTCGCGTTCGCCAGGCCCGTGCGCTCGGCGAGCTCGGACTGCGTCGCAGGGCCGTCGCGCAGCACCTCGGCGACGCGCGCCTCGTTCGCTGCACGCAGCGCACCTTGGGACCCCGGGCGTCGCTGCATGTGCTCATCGTCGCGGGACGGCACCATTGTTGTCAACTAGTGAACACAAGAGCGGGCTGCGACGTCATGCGATGGCACGTTGCTCGGAGTGCAGCAGCGCGTACGCGCCGCCCGCCGCGAGCAGCTCGTCGTGCGTGCCGCGCTCGACGATGCGCCCGTGGTCGAGCACGACGATGACGTCGGCGTCCCGGATCGTCGAGAGGCGGTGCGCGATCGCCACGACCGTGCGTCCGCGGGATGCCGCGTCGAGCGCCTGCTGCACGATGCGCTCGGAGACGGTGTCGAGCGCGCTCGTCGCCTCGTCGAGGATGAGCACGGCGGGATCCTTGAGCAGCACGCGTGCGATGGCGATGCGCTGCTGCTCGCCGCCGGAGAGCCGGTAGCCCCGCTCCCCCACCACGGTGTTGAAGCCCAGCGGGAAGGAGTGGATGGTGTCGAGGATGTTCGCGCCGCGCGCGGCCTCCTCGAGCTCCGCATCCGTCGCGTCGGGCTTCGCGTACCGCAGGTTCTCGGCGATCGTCGCGTGGAAGAGGTACGCGTCCTGGCTCACGATGCCGATCGCGTCGACGAGCGAGGCCTGGTCGAGGTCGCGCACGTCGACGCCCGCGAAGCGCACGGTGCCGCTCGTCGCCTCGTAGAGGCGCGGCACGAGGTACCCGATCGTCGTCTTGCCCGCGCCGGATGCGCCGACGAACGCGACGAACGTGCCCGGCTCGACCTCGAACGACACGTGGTCGAGCGTCGGCGGCTCCGACGACTGCGCGTCGGGGTAGCGGAAGACGACGTCCTCGAAGGCGATCGCGCCGAGCCGATCGGCGGGGGCGGGCACGGCATCCGGCCGGTCCACGATCTGCGGTCGCAGGTCGAGGTACTCGAAGATGCGGGCGAAGAGCGCGCCGGAGGTCTGCAGGTCGAGCGCGACGCGCAGCAGGCCCATGAGGGGCATGAGCAGCCTGGCCTGCACCGTCGTGAAGGCCACGAGGGTGCCCGCCGTGACGTCCTGCGCGCCACCCGTGATGAGGAAGGCCGCGATGACGTAGACGACGGCGGGCAGCACCGACACGAAGATCGACACGACGGCGAAGAACGTCTGCCCCGTCATCTGCTGCCGCACCTGCAGGTCGATCTGGCGCTCGTTCTCGTCGGCGTAGCGCCGCGACTCGTCGCCCTGCCGCCCGAACGCCTTCGCGAGGAGGATGCCGGAGACCGACAGCGACTCCTGCGTGATCGCCGTCATCTCCGACAGCGACTCCTGCGTGCGCGTCGCGATGCGCGCGCGGATCTGGCCGACGCGGCGCTGCGCGATCACGAGGATGGGCGTCAGCAGCACCGCGACGATCGTGAGCTGCCACGACAGGATGAGCATCGTCACGAGGCTCGAGATGACGGTGACGGTGTTGCCGACGATCGACGAGACGGTGTTCTGCAGCACGGTCGCGACGCCGCCGACGTCGTTCTGCAGCCGCGACTGGATGACGCCCGTCTTCGTGCGGGTGAAGAACGCGAGCTCCATGCGCTGCAGATGGTCGAAGAGCCGCGTGCGCAGCGCGCCCATGACGCGGTTGCCGACGCGGGCGGTGAGGTACGTCTGCCAGATGCCGAGGAGGCTCGAGAGCACCCACAGCCCGACCATCGTGCCCACGAGCATCCAGAGCAGCGGCATGTCCACGCCGCCCGAGGCGGGGAAGAGCGCGCGGTCGAACACCTGCTGGGTGAGCAGCGGCGGGAAGACGCCGATCGCCGCGACGACGAGCACGAGCACGATCGTGAGCGCGATCTGCGCACGGTGCGGTCGGAACAGCTCGAGGATGCGGCCCATGAGGTTCGGGATGCGCGGCGCGTCGGCGTTGGCCGCGCGCTGCGCCGACTCGTCGCGACCCGACACGCGCATCCCGCCGCGCGGACCGCCGCCGCCCATCCCCATGGTCATGGGCCAACGCTACGCCCGGGCGGCGACGCCGCCGTGCCGCGTCCGCCGCAGGCGCAGCGCCCGACCGCGATCCCGCACCTGTCCTTCGCCTACGCTGGTCGTGGTGGGGCCGAGCGTCGCCGCGGCCGGGGACGCCGAGCCCTGACGCCGGCATCGGCGGCCCGCGGCCTCGTGCTCGGACCCGATCCGGGTGCGATGTGCGCGGATCCGGGGCCTCGTGGCGCGCAGCGTCAGGAGGGGCTGGATGCGCGCACCGTCCACCGGCGATCAGCCGCGCGCGGCCCGGCGCTGCCGCATCTGCGCGAGCGGTCTCGACAGCCTGTGGTTGCCGGCGAGCGCATCCTCGTGCCGCTCGAGGAAGGTCCAGTACGCGTCGGTGAAGGCCGACTCGCGCGCCGCCGTGTCGGACGACCACCACCGCCCCATGCGCTGCAGGTACGCGCCGCCCGACACGTACGGCTTCGTGCCGACGAGGCCGCCGTCGGCGAACTGGCTCATGCCCATGACGTTCGGCACCATGACCCACGGGTACGCGTCGACGAAGAGCGAGAGGAACCAGCGGTTGACCGCCGACGGCGCGTAGCCCTGCATGAGCATCCAGCTGCCGAGCACCATGAGCCGCTCGATGTGGTGCGCGTACGCCAGCGCATGCACGCGCTGCAGCACGACCCGCACGGGCTCGGGCAGCGTGAGCGGCACGTCGTCGAGCGTGTACCACCAATCCTCGAGCTCGCGGTTGAGCTCGAGCGCGTTCGCGTGCTCGAGCTCGGGATGCGCCCGGTACATGCCGCGCATGTGCTCGCGCCAGCCGACGATCTGCCGCACGAATCCCTCGAGCGACGCGAGCGGCACGTCGCCGCCGCGCTCGACGACCGCGTCGACGACCTCCTGCGGGTGCAGCAGGCCGACGTTCAGCATGGGCGTCAGCACCGAGTGCAGCAGCACGGGCTCGTCGCGGTGCATCGCATCCTCGTAGCGGCCGAAGTCGTGCAGGCGCTCGTCGACGAAGCGCTGCAGCCAGTGCAACGCGCTGCGCCGCGTGACCGGCAGCCACAGGTCGCGTGCGTCGCCCGGGTGGTTCGGGAACCGCTCGCGCACCTCGTCGATCGTCGCGCGCGTGAGGTCGTCGTGGCGCGGCTCGGGCAGCGGCGGGATCGCGATGCCGCCCTTCGGCAGCGGCTCGCGGTTGTCGTGGTCGTAGTTCCACTGCCCGCCCGCGGGGGTGTCGCCGTGCATGAGGATGCCGGTGCGGCGACGCTGCCAGCGGTAGAAGTCCTCCATGCGGGCGTGCTCGTGCTCGGCGTACCAGGCGTCGAGCTCGTCCTCCGGCGTGAGGAACGCCGCGTCGGCCACCGTCTCGTGCGCGATGCCGAGCCGCTCGCACGTCCGGCGGATGCGGTCGTCGGTGCCGCGATCGGCGGCGCGCATCCAGACGAGCTCGGTGACGCCGTGGCGCTCGACGAGGGCGGCGATGCCGTCGGCGAACGAGAGCCCCTCGTCGAGCGCGACGGTCTCGACGCGGACGCCGCGCGCCTCGAGGTCGCGCACGTGGTGCCGCATGGCGGCGAGCAGGAAGGCGATCTTGATCTGGTGGTACGGCAGCCGCTCGAAGAGCGCCGCCGACTCGACCATGAGCACGAGGTCCGTCGCCGGGTCGTCGACGAGCGGATGCCGCGGCAGCAGCTGCGCGCCGAGCACGAGCGCCGCCCTCATCGACCCGACCCTGTCCCGCGCATCCGCATGCTCCGATCCTGGCAAGCCGCGTCGGGTGCCGCAGCGGCTTGCGCGTCGCCCGGATCCGCATCCCGCGATGCCAGCCGCGCATCCCTTCGGCGTCGAAGGACGCTCGCCTCCCCGATCGGCCGCGTCCGGCGCCGATCGCCCACGTCCTGCGCCGATCGGTCGCGTTCCGTAGGCGTGCACCCGTCGAGTGGTCCAGAGCTGGACCTCTCGGCACCCGGAGCGCGACTCCCGACGCCGATCCCTCACGTCACGCGGCCGCGCTCCGTCGGGTACGCGAGGTGCCGGCCCTCGGCGACGATCGCGCGCAGCCGGTCGAGGCCGACCCAGACGTCCTCGAACGACGTCGTGAGCGCCGCGAGACCGATGCGCAGCCGATCGGGCGTGCGGAAGTCCGGCACCACGCCCGCGTCGATCCACGCCTGGCACGCCCGCCACGCCTCGGGATGCTCGAGCACGACGTGCGAGCCGCGCATCGCCGCGTCGCGCGGGCTCGCGACACGGAACCCCAGCGGCGCGAGCCACGCGTCGGCGAGCGCGATCGTCCAGTCCCCGAGCGCGGCGCCCTTCGCGCGCACGGCCGGCAGCCCCGCGGCCTCGATGGTCCGAACGCCCTCGCGCACGGCGGCGATGCCGCGCACGTCGGGCGTCCCGGCAGCGATGCGGTCGATGCCCGCGACGGGGTCGTAGTCGGGCGCCATCGCGAACTGGTCGGCCTGCGAGAACCAGCCCTGGATCGGCGAGCGCACCTCGGGCAGCAGGTCGGCCCGCACGTACGAGAAGGCGGGTGCGCCCGGCCCCGCGTTGAGGTGCTTGTACGTGCAGCCGACGGCGAGGTCGGCGCCGGACGCGGCGAGCGGCACCTCGACGGAGCCTGCGGAGTGGCACAGGTCCCACAGCGTCAGCGCGCCGACCTCGTGCGCCATCGAGGTCAGCCCGGCGAGGTCGAGCAGGGCGCCCGAGCGGTAGTGCACGTGGGTGAGGCACACGAGCGCCACCGACTCGTCCAGCAGCGGCGCGAGATGCTCTGCCCGGACGCCGTCGTCGATCGGCGCGGGGATGCGCGTCACCTCGAGCCCCTGGTCGCGCGCGACGCCGTCCAGCACGTACAGGTCGGTCGGGAAGGCATCCGCCTCGACGAGGATGCGCGTGCGGCCGGGCCGCATCCGCACGGCAGCCACGGCGAGGCGGTACAGGCTCACGGTCGTCGAGTCGCCGACGTGCACCTGCCCCGGCTCGACGCCGAGCACGACGCGCCCCAGCAGATCCGCCGTCTCCCGCGCGTCCTCGAGCCACCGCGGCCACGAGCCGATGAGCCCCGCGCCCCACTGCCGCTCGACGACGTCGGCGATCGCAGGCACCGTCGCGCGCGGCAGCCGCCCGAGGGAGTTGCCGTCGAGGTAGATGCGGTCGTCGGCGTGCACGAAGCGGTCGCGGTGCGAGGCGAGCGGGTCGGCGGCGTCGCGGGCGCGCGCGTGCGCGAGCGTGAGGTCCATGCGTCGATCCTGCCCTGCGCGACGCGCAGGCGCGTCAGCCGGGCAGCTGCTCGAGGTCGAGTCCCTCGGGCGCCTGCCCCTCGCCGCGAAGGTGCGCGAGCCCAGCGGCGAGCACGTCGCGCTGCTCGGCGACGAACGACGGCGTCGTCGCCGCACCGTGCCCGGGGATCACGATCGGCTGCAGGTCGGGCCCGATCCGATCGAGGGCGGCGACCCAGCCGGCGAGGTCGGCGTCGTGCAGCTGCGGTGCATCGCCGACCTCGACGAGGTCGCCGAGCACGCTCACGCCCACCGCAGGCACGTGCAGCACGAGGTCGCCGACCGTGTGCGCATGGCCGACCGGGTCGAGCCGGACGTCGAGCGCGCCGACGCGCAGCGTGGTGCGCTCGGCGACCGGATGCGTCGGCAGCGGGGGCACGAGCGTGCGCAGCCCGTCCGGCACCGCGCCCTCGAGGTGCGCGACCACCGCGTCGCGCTGCAGCGTCCCCGTGTCGCGCAGGTCGTCGATCGTCGCCGGATGCGCGTGGCCGGGCACGTCGGCGAACGCGTCGAGCCCGAATGCGTGGTCCCAATGCGAATGGGTGACGACGACCGCCACGACGCGCCCGTGCCGCTCGGCGAGCGCGCGCAGCTGCGCGCCGCGCGTCGGCGTCGCGCCGACGTCGACGACGAGCACCTCGCCGCCGTCGACCACGAGCACCGCGTTCATCGCCGCCTCCGGCAGCGTCACGACGAGCACCCCGGGCGCGACGTCGGTCTCGGCGAGCATGCCCCGAGCATCCCACGCGTCCGTCCGCGCCGAGCACGCACGAAGCCCCGCACCACGGATGGTGCGGGGCTTCGCGATGGAGCGGGTGACTACTTGAGGGTCACCGTCGCGCCGGCCTCCTCGAGGTCGGCCTTGGCCTTCTCGGCGTCCTCCTTCTTCGCGCCCTCGAGCACGTTGGAGGGGGCACCGTCGACGAGCGCCTTGGCCTCGCCGAGGCCGAGCGACGTGAGCGAGCGCACGACCTTGATGACCTGGATCTTGGCCGAGCCGGCGGACTCGAGGACGACGTCGAACTCGTCCTTCTCCTCCTCGGCGGGGGCGTCGCCCGCGCCACCGGCGGCGGGCGCAGCGGCCACGGCCATGGGGGCGGCGGCGGTGACCTCGAAGGTCTCCTCGAACGCCTTGACGAACTCGCTCAGCTCGATGAGCGTGAGGCCCTTGAACTGCTCGAGCAGCTCCTCGGTGGACAGCTTTGCCATCTCTTCTCCTGTGATTCAGCCACAGCCCTACTCGGCTGCGGACTCCTGCTTGGCCCGGAGCGCGTCGACGGTGCGAGCCGCCTGCGCGAGGGGCGCCTGGAACATGTACGCCGCACCGAACAGCGAGGCCTTGAAGGCACCGGCCAGCTTCGCCAGCAGCACCTCCCGCGACTCGAGCTCGGCGAGCTTGGTGACGTCCTCCGCGGTGAGCGGGCTACCGTCGAAGTAGCCGTTCTTCACCACGAGCTGAGGGTTCGCCTTGGCGAAGTCACGCAGCGACTTCGCGACGGCGACGGGGTCGCCGTGCACGAAGGCGATCGCCGACGGCCCCTGGAGGCTGTCGTCGAACGCCGAGATGCCGGCCTTGTTGGCGGCGATCTTCGTGAGCGTGTTCTTCACCACGGCGTAGGTTGCGTGCTCGGCGATCGATCGACGCAGCGTCTTCAGCTGCGCGACCGTGAGCCCGCGATACTCGGTGAGCAGGACAGCCTCCGAGGTCTCGAACAGGTTCGAGAGCTCGGCGACCGCAGTCTCCTTGTTCGCCATGGTGCTCCTTGATCGGATGCTGGTCCGACGGAGAAAACGAAAGGAGCTCCGGCGCATGCGCACGGAGCTCGTCCCACTGCGGGGAGTTCACACCTGCGCGGGCCGGGATCCTCTCGGATCCACCTTCGTCGTCGAGCGCTCGCGCGCACGCCGATGACCAGCGGTCTTGGGTATGCGCCCAGACTAGACGGACGGGGCCGGTCGCCGCAACTCGTGCGGCGACCGGCCCCGTGCCGGCGATGGATGCGTCAGCTGCGCGCGGTCGCGCGTCGGACCGTGACGGCACCCGTGGCGACGAGCAGCAGCGCCGCGATGGCGAGCAGCCAGCCCGGTGCGCCACCCGTCTGGGGCAGCGTGCCGCCTGAGGCCGGCGGCGTCGAGGGCGCAGGTGCGCTCGGCGACGGCGCGACGACCGGTGCGTAGGTCACCTCGTTGTCGACCGAGGTCGACGCCGTGTTCCCGACGAGCGCCTGGTTCACGACGGCGCCGGCCGGGATCGACACCGTGATGGTGCCGGCCTGCGCGGCGTCGGTCACGAGCACGCGGTACGCGGTGTTCGGCGCGTCGCCGGGCAGCGACTCGATGGAGACGGTCGTGGATCCGGCAGTCCCGCCGAGCACGACGTCGGCGGGCTCCAGGGCGTCGATGGGCTCGGAGAAGACGACGTCGAAGGCGACGGGCAGCGTCGCGGTCGGGTCGGCCTGGCCCGCGGCCTGCTCGACGGTCACGCTCGGGCCGGCGGGCGCGAACGCGACCGAGGCCGTGTTCGACGCGGCGTTCGGGATCCGCGCGGCGCCCCCCTCGCCGAACGGGGCGACGAAGAGCGCCGCGAACTCGGGCACCCGGAGCTCGACCGTGCCGGGGTTCGCCGGGGTCACCGTCACGCGGTAGGTGTCGCCCTCGCCCGAGAACTCGACGAGCGAGGCCTCGGCAGTGCCGGAGACCACGAGGTCCTCGACCGTGAGACCCTCCACGGCGTCGCCGAAGACCACGTCGAAGGCCACCGGGCTCGTCGACGTCGTCGACTCGGCGGCGGTCACCGTCACCGGCACGCCGGTGAAGACGTCGAAGTAGGTGGACGGGAGCGTCGTGAGCCCGCCGTCGGTCACGGCCGCACCCTCCTCGACGGCGACGAAGTAGCGCTCGTACTCGTCGCTCGGGCCGAGCTCCACGACGTAGCTCGCGCCGGACCCGGTGAGGGTGACGTCCGGCGTCGGACCGAAGTCCGTCTCGACGTCGAGGTCGTCGACGTCGAAGCCCGTCACGGGGGCGCTGAACGTCACTGCGATGCGCGCCGGCGTGCCGGGCGCGACGACGCGGGGCTGCCCGTCCGGGAGCCCGAGCGTCACGGTCGGGAGGAGTCCGGAGACGGTCGTCGTGTACGAGAAGACGACGCCCTCCGCCGGCAGCTGCGAGTACTGCGTCGTGACGAGGGTGTACTGCTGGCCGGCGACGAGCTGCCGATTGATGCGCGGCAGCACGCCCGCGCCGCCGTCGTCGTCGTAGTCGATGCAGTTCGACGTCGGAGCAGCCGGGTCGAAGGCGCCCTCGTAGAGGTAGAAGTAGCCGTCGCCGTCGCCAGCGGTCATCTCGATCGCGTAGCCGCCCGTCTCGGGCACCGTGAAGGGCTGCGCGTCGTAGTTCTGGCTGCCGACGAAGCCGACATCCGGGAGCGTGCAGCCGTCGGGCCGCTCCCAGGTCGGGTCGTCGATCTGCAGCGTGCCCGAGAAGGTCTGCGTGGAGTCGGCCGTCGCGGCGGACGCGCCGAGGCCGACGACGCCCGCGGTCGCGAGGAGGGTGACGAGGCCGGCGGAGATCGCACGGCGCAGGGGACGGGGCATGGCATCGCCTCTGGGTCGGATGGCGCGCACGGCATCGCCGGTACGCGGTGCCGACGGCATCGGCCTAGGTGGAGCATAGGGGTCTGCTCAGGGCTGAGCAACACTCACGTCTCTCGCGTCGATCGCGCCGGTGCGAAGGAGGGGTGCGACCCCCGTCCGGGTGGCGCTCGCACCCCTCCTGCCCGGCGGTTCGCTCAGCCGCAGGACGCGTACGCGGCGACCGCCGGCGACACCGCGGCAGTGCCGCCCAGGATGGTCACCGCCGGGCTGCCGACGCGGCGGATGTCGTCGATGACCGCCTGCGGCATGCAGCCCGACTGCGTCAGGTACATCGGCGCGCCCTGCGCACCGGCGATCGCAGCCCCGGCGAGGGCGTCCGGGAACGCCAGTCCGGACGCGACGTACGCGCGCTCGACCGCATCGAACGCCCGGTTCACCTGCACGGCGGTCTCGAAGCGCGTCGGGCCCGACAGCCGATCGACGGATGCGCCCGTGTCCTCGATCGACTCCGCCATCGCTGGCGACACCGATGCCGTGCCGCCGACGACGCGGACCGCGTCGACGCCCAGGGAGCCCAGCGCACCCGTGGTCGCCGCAGGCAGCGAGTCGCCGTAGACGAGCAGGATGGGAGCCCCGAAGGCGCCTGCGGCCGCGCCACCCGCGAGGGCATCCGGGAAGTTCGCGCCGGAGGCGACGTAGGCGAGGTCGGCGGTGCCGAAGACGGTCTGCGCGACGAGGGCGCTCGTCGCATACCGGTCGGGTCCCGACAGACGCTCGACCGAGATCGGGTCGGCATCCTGACCCGCGCCGATGGCCTCGACCGCCGCTGCGACGCCGTCGCCGACCGCAGCCCTTCCGCCGACGATCACGACACGGCTCGGGGCGAGACGCTCGAGCTCGGCCGCGACCTCGCCGGGCAGCGAGTCGCGCATGGTGAGCAGCACCGGGGCGCCCTCGTGCGCGGCGGCCGGACCGGCCGACAGCGCGTCGGGGAAGGACTCCCCCGAGACGAGGTAGACCGTGCCGGCACCCTCCGGGAAGGCATCCTGCACGATCGCGACCGCCGTCGCGAAGCGGTTCGCGCCCGACAGCCGCGTCGGCGTCTGGAGCGCAGGCTCCTCGGGCTCGTCGACGACGGTGCCCGCCCAGTCCCACGCGACGGCCGTGAAGGCGACGCTCGCGTTCGACCCGTCGCGCTGCGCCTGCAGCACCTGCACGGGCTGCTCCGAGGTGTCGCCCGCGCACGGGTGGATGCGCGGTTGGGCGTCGCGCACGAAGAGCACCTCCTCGCCGTCGGGCGAGAAGACGGCGGAGTGGTCGGTGGCGGACTGGGCGAACGGGGCGGCGCCCGTGCCGTCGACGTCGACGATCGACGATGGCTGGGGCGCACCGCAAGCGGACACGGTCGAGTACTGCACGGTGCCGTCGTAGGAGACGGTCTCCGGCGTGACCCATTCGGATCCGACCGCGGGGACGACGACGCGCACGGCGCCCGTGGCGACGTCGACGGCGTCGAGCGATCGTGCGATGCCCTGGCCGCCGTTGACCGCGGCGACGATCTCGCCGCCGTCGGGCGTGAAGCCGGTCGGGTAGCGCACGGCGTCGAAGCCGAGGCCGGGCAGCGGCGTCCGCGTGCCCGTCGCGATCGACTCCGTCCACGCACCGCCACCGCCCGCCATCAGCAGCTGCGAGCCATCGGGCGAGATGTCGACGAGGTACCCGCCGGTCGTCCAGTCGGCCTCACGATCGAGCGCGATCTCGCCCGACTCGACGTCGACGACGACCGTGCGATAGTCGCCCCCGGAGCGGAAGTCGAGGGTCTGGAAGGCCAGTCGGCCGCCGTCGGCGGACAGCGCGAGATCCATGAGGTGCTCGCCGGCGCCACCCGCATGGTCGTAGGTGAT
The DNA here is from genome assembly GCF_005484985.1 of Agrococcus sp. SGAir0287. NCBI lineage: Bacteria > Bacillati > Actinomycetota > Actinomycetes > Micrococcales > Microbacteriaceae > Agrococcus > Agrococcus sp. SGAir0287. Next base: position 622,317 of record NZ_CP027942.1, on the reverse strand, counting down.
CAGCGTGTCGCTCGCCCCCGCCGTCTCCACGGTGATCGCGCCACCCGATCCGTAAGCGATGACGCCCCCGTCCACGACCTCCGCGGATGCGACCGTGGGCGCCGACAGTCCCGCCAGCACGATCGCTCCGACTCCGACGACTCCCCAGGCAGCGCGCACGCGGTTCTCCCTCGACTCGATGGGTGGATGCGTCGATCCTCTCCACCGAGCCTGAGCGTCACCTGCTTCGCCGGTGTCAGTCGCCGGAGGCCGCGGGTCCCGAGTCCGATGCGGCGAGCGGCAGCCGGATCGTGAAGACGGTGTCGCCCGGAGCGCTGCGCACGTCGATCGCGCCGCCGTGAGCGGTCATGATCGCGCGCACGATCGCGAGGCCGAGGCCGCTCGAGCCCGCGGCACGTGAGCGCGACGCGTCACCGCGCACGAATCGCTCGAACAGCGTCGCCTGCAGCTCGGGCGGCACGCCGGGGCCGTCGTCGGCGATCTCGAGCACCGCCTCGTCGCCGTCTGTGGCGAGGCGCGCCTCCACGTGGGTGCCGGGCGGCGTGTGGATGCGCGCGTTGGCGAGCAGGTTCGCCACGACCTGCTGCAGCCGCAGCAGATCGCCGACGACCTCCACCGGCTCCTCCGGCAGCTCGAGCGCGACGGGATGCTCGGGCCCGGCGGCCTGCGCATCCGCCACGGCGTCGATGACGAGCAGCGACAGGTCGACGGTGCCGCGCTCGATCTCGGTGCCCTCGTCGAGCCTGGCGAGCAGCAGCAGGTCGTTCACGAGCGACGCCATCCGCGCGGCCGCGGCCTCGATGCGGCCGAGCGACTCGCGGGCGTCGTCGGACAGCGAGTCGTCGTGCTTGCGGGTGATCTCGGCGTAGCCCTGCACGGCGGCGAGCGGCGTGCGCAGCTCGTGCGACGCGTCCGCGACGAACTGGCGCACCTTGCGCTCGGAGGCGGCGCGCGCCTCGAGCGACGACTCGATGTGCTCGAGCATGCGGTTGACGCTCTCGGTCACGCGGCCGACCTCGGTCGCCGGATCGGAGACGCGCACGCGGTTCGACAGCTGCACCTCGCCCGAGTCGAGCGGCAGCTGCGAGATGCGCTCCGTCGTCGCGATGACCGAGGTGAGCGGACGCAGCGCGCGGCGGATGAGCACGTCGCCGAGCGCGACGAGCGCGAGCGCGGCGACGAACACCGACACGGCGATGACGAACGAGAGCGCGAGGAGGGTCTGATACGTGCCGCGCAGCGGCAGCGCGACGGCGAGGTCGCCGAGCGGCTGGCCGTTCACGAACGCCGTGGACGTGCACACCCGCTGGTCGCCCATCCCGTCCGTGAGCGACACGGTCTGGCAGGTGCCGACCGTGGACGCTGCCACGAGCCGGTCCATGTTCTCGTCCGAGAGCGTCTCCGTGCTGGTGGCGCCCAGGGTCGCCGCTCGCACGGCCTCGCCGTTCTGGATGAACACGAAGCTGGTGCCGGCGTAGACCTGGTTGTTCTCCGGGCTGGCCTGCGCGTCCGGGAGATCGGCGTTGCCGGTCGTGACGTAGCCGAGCAGCACCGCCCGCATCGATCCCTTGATCTGGTCGTCCAGCTGGCCCGTCAGCACTCCGCGCATCGCGAGCACGCTCGCGACGGCGATGCAGGACGTCAGCAGCACGAAGGCGGCGACGACCGCCACGAGCAGTCGTCGCCGCAGCGACCAGCGGGAGGTGACGCGACGCGCGACCGGCAGGTCGGGCCCCGACGCGTCCGCAGCCGACGCGTCCGAGGCCGACCGGGTCGGCGTCGACGTCACCGCGCTGCCAGGATCACTGGGGTGCGCGCAGCTGGTAGCCGACGCCGCGCACCGTGTGGATCATCGGCTCGCCAAGCGTGTCGATCTTCTTGCGCAGGTACGAGATGTAGAGCTCGACGACGCTCGCGCGGCCGCCGAAGTCGTACGACCACACGCGGTCGAGGATCTGCGCCTTCGACAGCACGCGGCGCGGGTTGCGCATGAGGTACCGCAGCAGCTCGAACTCCGTCGCGGTGAGGTCGATGGGCGTGCCGCCGCGCTGCACCTCGTAGGAGTCCTCGTCCATCATGAGGTCGCCGACCCAGAGCACGCTCGACTCCTCGGCGGTCGCAGCCGTGCGACGGATGAGGCCGCGCAGGCGAGCGACGACCTCCTCGAGCCCGAACGGCTTCGTGACGTAGTCGTCGCCGCCGGCGGTGAGGCCCGCGACGCGGTCGTCGAGCGAGTCCTTCGCCGTGAGGAAGAGGACGGGCACGTCGAAGCCGGCCGACCGCATGCGCTGCAGCACGGTGAGGCCGTCGAAGTCCGGCAGCATGATGTCGAGCACGACGGCGTCGGGGCGGAACTCGCGCACGGCCTGCAGCGCCTGCTGGCCGTTGGCGGCGGTCTTGATCTCCCAGCCCTCGTACTTGAGGCCCATGGCGACCAGGTCGGCGAGCGACTGCTCGTCGTCGACGACGAGGACGCGGATGGGGGATCCATCCGGCCTCGTGAGGCGCGGCTGCGCCCGGAGCTGCTGCTGAGCGGTGTCCATCATGCTCTCCATCCAGCCAGAGACGCCTATGCGCGGAGCACGAGTCACCCTATGCCATTCCTATGCGGAACGGATGGAACGCGCCCGCTCGGTCGGTCGGCGCGTTCGACGCGCGAGGTCGGTCGTCGGTGCCACGATGGACTCCATGGACCACCCCGTGCTCGACCTCTTCGACGAGGTCGTCGCGGCGCCGCCTCCCTCCCACCTCGACCGCATCCTGTGCCGCTCGAGCGATCGGATCGCCTGGCTGCGGGCGCGCGCCAGGGGCGTCACCGCCACCGACGTCGCCCGCATGACCTCCGAGCGATCCATCGCGGCCGTAGTGCTCGAGAAGCAGGGGCGGGGCCCGTGGTTCTCGGGGAACGCGGCGACGCAGCACGGGCGCGACCGCGAGCCCCACATCGCACGGTGGGTGGCCGACCACTTCTCGATCGCGCCGTCGAACGCGCTCTTCCACGCCGTCGACGACCGCCGGCATCTCGCGACGCCCGACGGCGTCGCCGACGACGGGCTCGTGCTCGCCGAGATCAAGACGTCGGCGAAGGACCTCACGCGCATCCCCAAGCCCTACCTGCGGCAGATCTGGTGGCAGCAGCACGTGCTCGGCGCCGAGCGCACGCTCTTCGTGTGGGAGCAGCACGACGAGTACGTGCCCGTCGGGCCGCCGCGCTACCAGTGGGTCGAGCGCGACGACGCCGAGATCGCGCGGCTCGTGCGCACCGCGGATCGGCTCTTCGAACTGCTCGCCGCCTGAGCACACCGTCGATGACGATCCTCGCCCTGCACGGCCTCGGCGGCTCGAGCGCCAGCATCCTCTCGTATCTGCCGAAGGACCTGCGCAGTCGCGTCGTCGCGCCCGACGTGCGCGCGCACGGGGCGAGCCCGCTGCTGGGCGCAGGCGACGACTTCGCCCTCGAGGCGCTCGCCGCCGAGTGCGCGGATGCGCTCGCCGCGGAGCACGACGGCTCCCCCGTCACCATCGTGGGCGTCTCCATGGGTGCGGCGATCGGACTGCGCGTCGCGCTCTCGGGGCGCTTCCGCATCGACCGGCTCGCGGCGCTGCGACCGTCGTTCACGCTTGAGTCGCTGCCTGCGAACCTCGCCGTCTTCCCCGTCATCGCCGAGCTGCTCGAACGGCACGGCGCGAAGGGCGCGCTCGCCGCGCTCCGTGCATCCGGCCCCTACGACGCCGTCCGCAGCATCTCCCCCGTCGGCGCGACGGCGCTCGAGTCGCAGGTGACGCAGCAGCTCGCGTGGGAGCGCCGCGTGCGGCTGCTCGAGATCCCGCGGAATCGCGCCTACCGGCCCGGGGAGCTCGGCGCGCTGGGCGCGGCGTCCGTCGTGCTCGCGAGCCCTCGCGACCCCGTGCATCCGCTCCACGTCGCCGAGGAGTGGGCCGCGGGGCTCGGCTGCCGCATGCTCGTGTCGCCCGCGCGCGACGACGGCGCGGCAGCCGTCATGGCCTGGTACCGCGAGCAGCTCGGGTCGTTCCTCACCGGGCTCTGAGGCGACGGCGTCGCGTCAGGTCGCCTCGACGCGGTCGCGCGGGTGCTCCGCGTCGTCGACCGGCTCCTCGCTGGGCCTCTGCACGAGGTGCACGATCGTGAGCGTCACCAGCCATGCGACGCCGATGGCCGCGGCCACGTACTCGAGCGTGGAGCCGACGTCGGTGTTCGCTCGTGCGAGCGAGATGAGGCCACCCGTCGCCGCGATGGAGGCGACGAGGACGCCGCCCACCGCGGACAGCCGCCGCATCCATCGGTCGGTCGCGGTCGCGAGCTGCAGCATGGCCCATGCACCGGCGGCGAAGCCCAGCACGGCGGCGGAGATGTGGACGGCGTCGCGCGGCGTCGCGTTCGGCATCGTCGGCGCCGGGCAGCCGTCGGTGCAGTTCACCTGCGACGCCACGAGGAACCAGGCCGCCGAGACGACGAGCGAGAGGCTCGGGCGCCAACGGTCGAGCACCCGGCCCCGCGAGCGCACGTCGCGCACGATCCAGCCGACGAGCGCGATCCCGACGATCACGAGGACGAAGCCCCAACGGAACCACTCCTCGGTGCGCAGGCCCACGGCGCCGAGCTCGGAGATGTACATGAACTGCTCGGTGCGGGCGCGCTGGATGCCGATGACGACGGCGCCGGCGACCAGCGCGACGACGGCGAGGGCGCCGACGACTCGATCGGCCGTCGAGGCCCGCACGTGCTGCATGCAGCCAGGCTAGCGATCGCCGCACGATCGAAACCTCGGCGTCATATCCCGCGGATAGGTTCGCGACATGCAGTCCGAGACCATGCGCGCCGTGCTCGTCGACGAGCACGGCCCCGCGAGCATCGCCCGCGTCGGCGAGGTCGCCGCGCCCGTGCGGCTCATGTCCGAGGTGCTCGTCGACGTGCACGCCGCCGGCATCAATCCCATCGACGTGAAGACGCGAGCGGGTCGCGGAGCGGCGGCCGGGATCCAGCGCTTCCCGTGGGTGGGCGGCTTCGACCTCGCCGGCACCGTCGCCGAGGCGGCGTACGAGATGCACGAGCTGCAGCCCGGCGACGCCGTGTTCGGCATGGCGAACCCGGCCCGCGGCTGGGGTTCCTTCGCCGAGCGCGTCGCGGCGTCGTCCATCAGCCTCGCGCGGAAGCCCGCATCGCTCACGTGGGCGGAGGCCGCCGCGGTGCCGCTCGCCGCGCTCACGGCGTGGGATGCGGTCGTGCGCATCGCTCGCGCCCACTCGGGCCAGCGCATCCTCGTGCATGCGGGCGCCGGAGGCGTCGGCCACTTCGCCGTGCAGCTCGCCCGCTACTTCGGAGCGCGCGTGATCGCGACCGCG